>JBKJSB010000092.1:0-2937 GCA_046593015.1 Allobosea sp. | reverse complement strand
TTCTGGACCTACACGCTCTACCGGCTCGAATGCGGCATGCGCTCGACGCTGGTGCTCGGCTTCATCGGCCTGCCGACGATCGGCTTCCACCTCGATTCCTTCTTCAAGCAAGGCCATTATCCGCAAGCTGCCGCCCTGCTCTTCGCCTTTTATCTGCTGATCGGTACGCGCCGGCTCTGGGCCCGACCCGTGACTTTGCCGCTGCTGATCGTCGTCAGCCTGCTGGTCCTGCCGGAAGCCTATTCAGGCGGCTCGATCCTCGACAATTTCCTGCGCTTCGCCGGCCAGATCGTGCCCGCGCCTCTGCGCGGGGCGGACCTGTTCAGCCTCGCGACCTGGGCGAACCTGACGTCATGGTTCAGCCCGATCCTGACCAGGCAGATCGTGCCCGGCGTCGTCCAGACGCTGGTCCTGTCGCAGATCGCGCTGGTCGCCACCGGCCTGCTGGCGCTGGGCCTGTTTCCGCTGATCTGCCGCCGCTTCGCCGGTCCTTTCGGGCGTCCGCTCGGCCGCGTCGCGCTCGTCATCGTGCGCTCGACGCCCGAATACATGCTGGTCTATGTGCTGCTGCAACTGCTCGGCCCCTCGATGCTGCCGGCGATCATCGCGCTCTCAATCCATAATGGCGGCATCATCGCCTATCTGATGGGCCGCCACGCCGACGAACTGCCCTACCGCGCCGACGCGCCCAAGGGTCTGAATCTCTATTGCTACGAAACCGTGCCGCGGCTCTACGGCCAGTTCCTCGCCTACATGCTCTACCGCTGGGAGATCATCATCCGCGAAAGCGCGATCTTCGGCATTCTGGGCGTCGCCACGCTGGGCTACTATATCGACGGGGCCATCTCCGAGATCAGGCTCGACGTGGCGCTGGTGCTGATCCTGGCGACGGCCATCCTCTCGATGGCGGTCGACAAGCTGTCGCGAACCCTGCGTAGACGCCTGCGCGTCGATGCGATGCCGACGCGGTTGTCGGAAGCGCCAGGCGAGACCGGGGCGGATCAGACGAGGCTGGCATGCACGCGATGAAGCAACCCGTCCTCAAGGACGTCGTCCTTGTCGGCGCCGGCCACTCCCATGTCGCGGTCCTGCGCATGTTCGGCATGGAGCCGATCCCCGGCGTGCGCCTGACCCTGTTGACGCGCGAGGTGCACACACCCTATTCGGGCATGCTGCCGGGCCTCGTCGCCGGGCTCTACGGCTTCGACGACGCCCATATCGACACCGGGCCGCTGGCGCGCTTTGCCGGCGCGAGACTGTATCAGGACGACGTCGTCGGGCTCGATTTGGAGAACCGCAAGGTCCTCTGCCGCAATCGCCCGCCGGTGGCTTACGACGTCCTGTCGCTGAACATCGGCTCGACGCCCAACACCGCCGATATTCCAGGTGCAGCCGAGCATGCGATCCCGGTCAAGCCGATCGACGGGTTCCTGCAGCAATTCGACGCGCTCAGGCAGCGTGTGATCGAGCGGAAGGGCAGGATGCGGATCGCGCTTGTCGGCGGCGGCGCCGGCGGCGTTGAGCTCCTGCTCTCGGTCGAGCGCCGTCTGCGCCGCGAGGTCGCGGCGGAGGGCTTCGATCCTTCGGAATTGAGCTTCACATTGGCCTCGGATGGCGACGACATCCTGCCGACTTTCCCCGAGCGCTTCCGCGCCGGCTTCCGGCGCATCCTCGCCGGTCGCGGCATCGAAGTACTCACGGGCGCTCGTGTCGCGCGTGTCGAAGCCGGCCGGCTCATTCTGGAGGGGCGCGAGCCGGTCGCCGCCGACGAAATCCTCTGGACCACTCAGGCCCGTCCCGCGCCCTGGCTGGCGACGACGGGACTCCCCGTCGACGAGCGCGGATTTCTTGTCGTCGAGGAGACGCTTCAGGTGAAGGGACGCGACGACATCTTCGCGGCCGGCGACACCATCGCCTTTCCCGATCGCAACCTGCCGAAATCGGGCGTCTACGCCGTCCGCGCCGGACCGCCTCTCGCCAACAACATCCGCCGCGCCCTGACCGGCAAGAGCTTGAAGCCGTTTCGCCCGCAGAAGCAGGCGATGTATCTCGTCTCAACCGGCGAGCGCTACGCGATCGGCGCCCGCAACGGCTTTGTCTTCGAGGGGGCCTGGGTCTGGCGCCTGAAAGACTGGATCGACCGGCGCTTCATGCGCAAGTTCAACGAGCCGCCGGAAATGGTCGGCAAGGAGGCTGCGCCGGCTTCGGTCCTGGCCGACAAGGCTGCGATCCGGGAAATCTCGGCGATCGCGATGCGCTGCGGCGGCTGCGGCGCGAAGGTCGGGGCGACCGTGCTGTCGCGGGCGCTCGGCCGGCTTGAACCGGTTCGGCGCGACGACGTCGTGATCGGCCTCGATGCGCCCGACGACGCCGCCGTGGTCGATGTCGGCGGGCCAAACCTCGCCGTGCACAGCGTTGATTACTTCCGCGCCATCGTCGATGACCCCTACCAGTTCGGCAAGATCGCCGCCAATCATGCGCTCGGCGACATTTTCGCAATGGGCGCGGAGCCGCAATCGGCGCTTGCCATCGCCACCATTCCCTACGGGCTGGAGGCCAAGGTCGAGGCGGACCTGTCGATGCTGATGGCCGGCGCCAACGAAATCCTGCGCGACGCCAATTGCGCGCTGGTCGGCGGCCACACCAGCGAGGGCGCGGAACTGGCCTTTGGCCTGGCCGTCAACGGCCTGCTCGCGAGACCCGCCTTGCTCCGCAAGGGCGGGCTGGAGCCGGGCGACGCGCTGATCATCACGAAAGCGATCGGCACCGGCACGCTGCTTGCGGCCGATATGCGCGGCAAGGCCAAGGCGCGCTGGGTGATGGGCGCAATCGCCCATATGACGCAGTCCAACCGGATAGGGGCCCAGATCCTGCGCGAGCACGGCGCCCACGCCGCGACCGACGTCACCGGCTTCGGCCTGCTCGGGCATCTCGTCG
>JBKJSB010000054.1:0-4257 GCA_046593015.1 Allobosea sp. | reverse complement strand
GCCGACCGAGGCGACGCCGTCGACCATGAACAGGGCAGGGTGGCCGGCCGCGTCGATCGCCGCGCGCACGGCGGGCACATCGTTGACGACGCCGGACGCGGTGTCGATCTGCACCATCAGCACGGCCTTGATCGCATGGCTGGAATCGGCACGCAGGCGAGCCTCGACGGCGGCAGGGTCGATCGCGGCGCGCCAGCTTCCCGGCATCACCTCGACTTCGGCGCCCATGAACTTCGCCATCTCGCCCCAGCCGATGGCGAAGCGCCCGCTCGCCAGCACCAGAACCTTGTCGCCGCGCGACAGCACATTGGTCAGCGCCGCCTCCCAGCCGCCATGGCCATTGGCGCTGTAGACGAAGGTTTCGCCCTTCGTGCGGAAGATCGTCTTCAGATTGGCCAGAACCGACTCGGTCAGGCCGACGATCGAGTTCGAACTCAGCTCCTCGGCCGGGCGCATCATCGCCTGCAGCACGCGGTCGGGGATATTGGTCGGGCCCGGGGTCGCCAGGAAGGCCCGGCCGTTTGCGACGCTCATCTAGAAGTCCTCGATCCCGTGAAGCGATCGCCAACGGCGCTGCTGTGCTGCCGGCTTAAAACACGAAGCAAGAAAGGTGAAACCTGTCTTTGTGGTCACAAGCTCTTGTGTCGGTGATGGAACGGCGCTTCGATCGGCGTCGGGGAGAGAGCGAATGGATGTCGGACTGGCCTATCGGGCGATGGCCCACAACAACGCCTGGGCGAACCACCGTCTGCTCGCCGCCTGCGCGGGCCTGTCGGCGGCGGAGTTCGCCGCGCCGCGCACCGGCTTCTTCCCGAGCCTCCGGGCGACACTGAACCACATTCTGATCGTCGATCATTTCTACGTCGATGCGCTGGAGGGCGGAACGCTCGGCCCGGCCGCCTGGGCAGTGCGCGAGCCCTGCGCCACGGTTTTGGCTCTCCACGACGCACAAGCGGCCGTCGATCGCCGCCTGATCGCCGTGGTCGAGGGGCTCGACGAGGCCGGCTATGCCGGGATCGTCAGCGTGCATCGCACCGGGCGCATCCAGCGCGAGCGGATGGACCGATTGCTACTGCATCTCTTCCAGCACCAGACCCACCATCGCGGCCAGGCTCATGCGATGCTGAGCGGCACATCGGTCGCGCCGCCGCAACTCGACGAGTTCTTTTCCGAGGCCGAGGCGCCGCTGCGGGCTGGCGAATTCGCGACGCTCGGCTTCAGCGAGGCCGCGATCTGGCGCGAGCGCTGAGACGGCCGAATCGCGAGCGACCGAAAACCGGGGACAACCCGCGCTTTTGCCCTTGAACAAAACAGGAACATCGTTGATAGTTGCGCAACGGGACACTAGGTTCCAGTTCCGGTCGCGGGCCGGTTTTCAGATGTGCGCAGGAAATGGAGCCTCTCATGGCTGGTAGCGTCAACAAGGTCATCATCGTCGGCAATCTGGGCAAGGACCCGGAGGTGCGGCGTCTGAATTCCGGCGAGCCGGTCGTTTCGCTGCGCATCGCGACCTCCGAGAACTGGCGCGACAAGCAGTCGGGCGAGCGCAAGGAGAAGACCGAGTGGCACCAGGTGGTGATCTTCAACGAGAACCTCGCCAAGGTCGCCGAGCAGTACCTCAAGAAGGGCTCGAAGGTTTACATCGAGGGCCAGCTTCAGACCCGCAAATGGCAGGACCAGTCCGGCGTCGAGAAATACACCACCGAAATCGTGCTGCAGCGCTATCGCGGCGAACTGACCCTGCTCGACAGCCGAGGCCAGGGCGGCTCCGACGAGTATGGCGAGGGCGGCGGGTCGATGGAGGATCGCTCCTCGGGCGGCGCTTCCTTCGGGCGCTCTTCGCCGATGGGTGGCGGCAATGCGCCGCGCCAGCCGGCAATGGCGGGCGGCGGCGGCCGCTCGACCTCGACCCATCTCGACGACGACATTCCGTTCTAGAGCCCATCCCGGAACGCTACTCCTGAGGCCGTCTGACGCGGCTTACTGCGCTTCCGGTCACGGACTGTAGTCCGCTGCGCTCCGGTTCTCGAAAACCGCGCCAGCCGACTCACAGGAGCGCGTTCCGCGACGGCCTCTGCGCCCGGCTATGAATCTTTGTCATTCCGGGTTCGGCGCTGTGCGCCGCCCCGGAATGACAGGAGGAGAGCCCCGTCCTTGTTCCCGCCGCTCTTCTTGGCGAAGCTCACAGCCATCATGACTGATTCCGACACCGACATCTCCGCCCTGTCCGCCTGGCTTGCCTGCGAGAGCCCGACCACGCATCCCGCTGGCGTCAACGCGATGATGGACCTCGTCGCAGCCGAGGTCGCCGGCCTGCCGATCTCGGTGGAGCGCCTGCCCGGACGAGACGGGCTCGGCGACAGCCTGATCCTGCGGGCGGGCCCCCAGACCGGCCAACCGGCCCTCGCGGTGATGTCGCATCTCGACACCGTTCATCCGCTTGGCACGGCCGCCGCCGATCTTCCCGTCCGCGTCGAGGGCGACCGGCTCTACGGGCCGGGCGTCTACGACATGAAGGGCGGCGCCTGGCTCGCCCTGCAGGCCTTCAAGGATGTCGCGGTCGCAGGCTCGGCCCAGCGGCCGATCCTGTTCCTGTTCACGCCCGACGAGGAGATCGGCTCGCCGACGACGCGCGGCGTGATCGAGGAGATCGGCCGGGGCTGCGCCGCCGTGCTGGTGACGGAGCCGGCGCGCGAGGGCGGCAAGATCGTCACGGCGCGCAAGGGCGTCGGTCGGTTCGACGTCAGGCTGGAGGGCCGGCCGGCCCATTCCGGCTCACGCCATGCCGACGGCCGCAGCGCCATCCGCGAGGCGGCGCACCAGATCCTCGCCGTCGAGGCGATGACCGATTACGCGCGCGGCATCACCACCTCCGTCGCGCTGGTCGGCGGCGGCACGGCCGCCAACGTCATCCCGCAGCATGCCTGGTTCAGCATCGACATGCGCGTCGCGACGGTGGCGGACGGCATCGAGATGGAGCGCCGCATCCTCTCGCTCGAACCCAAGGACAAGGACGTCTCGGTGAAGATCACCGGCGGCATGAACCGGCCGCCCTACGAGAAATCCACCGCCGTCGCGGGGCTCTTCCTGCATGCGCAAAAACTCGCGGCCGGCATCGGCCTCGAGTTGCAGGATTGCGCCATGACCGGCGGCGGGTCGGACGGCAACTTCACCGCCGCGCTCGGCATCCCCACGCTGGACGGGCTCGGCATCGACGGCGAGGGCGCCCATACCTTGCAGGAATACGCGCTGATTTCCTCGATCGCGCCGCGCCGGGCGCTGATGAAGGTGCTGCTGGAGACGGTGTAACTCTCTTCCGTTCGTCACAAAAATCCGCTCTGATCCGCCCAAGGCCGCATGACGGCCGTTCTGGGAAGGAAGCCCGAGCATGAAAAACTGGATCGCGGCCGCCACTGGCGCCGCCTTGATGGCGATGGCGGGGATGACGATGACGGGTGGCGCAGAGGCGCAGGAGCTGATCGTCGAGAAGAAGATCTTCGAGCTGCCGAGCTACACCACGCAAGGCGGGCGCACGCTCAAGAACGTCAAAGTCGGCTGGGAGAGCTACGGCACGCTCAACGCCGACAAATCGAACGCGATCCTGATCTGCCATTTCTTCTCGGGCAATTCGCATGCGGCCGGAAAATACGCGGCGGCCGATGCCGCGCCGGGCTACTGGGACGCCATCATCGGCCCTGGCAAGGCGATCGACACCAACAAGTACTTCGTTCTTTCGTCCGACACGCTGGTCAACCTCAACACCGGCGACCCGAAGACGACGACGACCGGCCCGGCCTCGACCGATCCCGACACAGGCAAGCCCTACGCGCTCGATTTCCCGATCGTCACCATCGGCGATTTCGTCAATGTCCAGAAGGCATTGGTCGAAAGTCTTGGCATCAGCAAGCTGGCGCTGGTCGCCGGCCCGTCGATGGGCGCGCTCCAGACCTATGAATGGGCCGCGAGCCATCCCGCCATGGTGGCGAAGGCGATGCCGGTGATCGGCGGGGCCGAGGCCGAGGCGCAGCTCATCGCCTGGCTCGACGTCTGGGCCGCTCCGATCCTGGTCGATCCGAACTGGAACAAGGGCGACTATTACGGGAAGACGCCGCCCAATGCCGGCCTTGCCAAGGCGCTCGCGGTGGTCACCCTGCAGGCCAACCATGGCGACTGGACCAACGGTACCTTCGGCCGCCGGCCGGCCAAGGAGGGCGAGGCTCCGGCCAAGGCGCTCGCCAACAAGTTCCAGGTCCAGAG
>JBKJSB010000259.1:0-5271 GCA_046593015.1 Allobosea sp. | reverse complement strand
TTCAGCAGCGAGGGCGCGCAATGCCAGCGGATCTCGACGCCGCCGAAGAGATAGGCTTTCGAGCGCGCCATGCGGAACAGGCGCGCCGGCACGAAGCTGGCGCCCTCGCCAAAGATCTGGGCATCGGGATGAAAGCGCACGCGGGTGCCGCGCCGGTTGGCGACGCGCCCGACGGTTTCAAGCGGGCCCTGCGGCAGGCCACGCGAATAATGCTGGCGATAGAGGATCTGGCCCCGCGCGACCTCGACCTCGAGCTTGTCGGAGAGCGCGTTGACGACCGAGACGCCGACGCCGTGCAGGCCTCCGGACGTCTCATAGGCTTTTGAGTCGAATTTTCCGCCGGCATGCAGCGTCGTCATGATGACTTCGAGCGCCGACTTGCCGGGAAATTTCGGATGCGGATCGACCGGGATGCCGCGTCCGTTGTCGGTGACGGCGATCGAGCCGTCTTCCAGCACCTCGACCTCGATGAAGGTCGCGTGGCCGGCGACCGCCTCGTCCATGGCGTTGTCGATCACCTCGGCGAAGAGATGGTGCAGCGCGCGCTCGTCGGTTCCGCCGATATACATGCCCGGCCGGCGACGGACGGGCTCCAGGCCTTCGAGCACCTCGATCGCGGAAGCGTCGTAGCCAGCTTCAGAGAGCGTGCCGTTGCGCACCGAGGCCGCCGGAGCCGGCTTGCCGCCGACGGGCGGCATGGCGTTGCGCGGCGGCTTCGGCGGAACTCCGGCCGGTGGCTCGGCCCCAGCGCCGAAAAGATCGCCTTCTCCCGCCATGTCCGCCGTCAGTCTCCCTGATTCGCTTGAGCATCAGACTAGCGCAGACGCGCCGTTCCCGCTCTGTTTGCATCGCCGCAGGCCGGGCAAGGCCGCAGATTGCTGATGTCGCTGGCGTGAGCCGGCGTCAAGCGGCTCGCAATCGTGCGACAGAAATGCTACGCGGCCCGTCAACAGGGAATTCATTAGGCAGTTCATTGGCGGGCCATGTCCGATATTTTTCGTGAGATCGATGAAGAGGTGCGCCGCGACAAGGCGGCCGCCTTCTGGAAGAAATACGGCAATGTGCTGATCGGGCTCGCCGTGCTGGCGGTGCTGGCCGTGGCCGGCTGGCAGTACTGGCTGCAGCGCGAGAACGCCGCCTCGCAGGCCGTCGGCGCGCGGCTGGAAGCGGCGCTGAAATCCTCCCGCGACAACAATGGCGACGAGGCCGAGACGATCCTGAAGGATCTCGCCGCCAACGCGCCGGCCGGATACCGCCAGATCGCGCGCTTCAGGCTCGCCGCCGAAACCGGCAAGCGCGACCCGGCCGCCGGCGCGACCGCGTTCGACGCGCTCGCCAATGACGGCTCGCTGGCGCAGATCTATCGCGATGTCGCGCGCCTGCGCGCCGGCATGCTGCGGATCGACCTTTCGCCCTATGCCGAACTGCGCACCGCGCTGGAGCCGCTCGCCTCGGCTCAAGGGACGCTGCGCCATTCCGCCCGCGAGTTCCTCGGAATCGCCGCGCTCAAGGCAAACCTGTTCGAGGACGCCGGCCGCTGGTTCGACGCGATCGTGACCGATCCGCTCTCGCCGCGCGTCATGCGCCAGCGTGTCGATCTCTATCTCACGCTGGTGCGCGGCGGCCCGGTTGAGACGAAGAATTAGGCTCCCTCGCGTCGCTTTTGGGTATCGCTCTCGCGTCATTGCGAGCGAAGCGAAGCAATCCAGAGCCTTGGCGCTCCACGTCCCCTGGATTGCTTCGCTTCGCTCGCAATGACGGGTTAAGCTGAGCACCGGCGTTTGCAACAGCTCCTATCGACGCCGTCGAGATCGAACCATCCATGACCGCCACCGTCGCCATCATCGGCCGCCCCAATGTCGGCAAGTCGACCCTGTTCAACCGGCTCGTCGGCAAGAAGCTGGCGCTGGTCGATGACCTGCCGGGCGTCACCCGCGACCGACGCGAGGGCGAGGCCTCGCTCGGCCATCTGCGCTTCACCATCATCGACACGGCTGGCCTCGAGGAGGCCGATCCCGGCTCGCTGGCGGGCCGCATGCGCGCCCAGACCGAGACCGCAATCGGCCAGGCCGACGTCATCCTGTTCATGATCGACGCCCGGCTCGGCCTGACGCCGATGGACCAGCCCTTCGCCGATCTCGTGCGCAAATCCGGCAAGCCGGTGATCCTGCTGGCCAACAAGGCGGAAGGGCGGAAGGGGCTCGACGGCATCTTCGAATCCTACGCGCTGGGGCTGGGCGACCCCGTGCCGTTCTCGGCCGAGCATGGCGAGGGCACGTCCGACCTGCTGGAGGCGCTGGCGCCCTTCGTCGATGTCGAGCCCGAAGAGGAAGAGCCCTTCGACGAGAGCTATGGCGACAAGCGCTGGGTCGAGGCGCCCGCCGCCATCAGCGACGAGGAGGCCGAGTACAACGATCCGACCAAGCCGCTGCGCGTCACCATCATCGGGCGGCCCAACGCCGGCAAGTCGAC
The DNA here is from genome assembly GCA_046593015.1 of Allobosea sp. Classification (GTDB taxonomy): domain Bacteria; phylum Pseudomonadota; class Alphaproteobacteria; order Rhizobiales; family Beijerinckiaceae; genus Allobosea. The sequence continues at coordinate 2,799 of JBKJSB010000259.1, read as the reverse complement.
GCTGGTCAACCGCATGATCGGCGAGGATCGCCTGCTGACCGGTCCCGAGGCCGGCATCACCCGCGATACGATCTCCGTCGACTGGGAGTGGCGCGGCAAGCCCGTCAAACTCTTCGACACGGCCGGCATGCGCAAGCGCGCCCGTATCGAGGAGAAGCTGGAGAAGATGTCGGTGCAGGATGCGCTGCGTGCGATCCGCTTCGCCGAGGTCGTGGTCGTGCTGCTCGATGCGACGATCCCGTTCGAGAAGCAGGATCTGACGCTGGTCGACCTGACCGAGCGCGAGGGCCGCACCGTCGTGATCGGTCTCAACAAATGGGACCTCGTCGCCGACAAGAACGGCCTGCTCGCCGAACTGAAGGAGAAGGCGACGCATCTGCTCGCGCAGGTGCGCGGCGTGCCGATCATCCCGCTCTCGGGTCTCGCCGGGGAAGGCATCGACCGGCTGATGCAGGGCGTCTTCGGAGCCTATGAGGTCTGGAACCGGCGCGTCTCGACGGCGAAGATCAACCGCTGGCTCGAAGGCGTGCTCTCGGCCCACCCGCCGCCAGCCGTCGCCGGGCGGCGCATCAAGATCCGCTACATGACGCAGGCCAAGGCGCGGCCGCCGACCTTTGCGCTGTTCGGCAACCAGCTCGACCATCTGCCGGTGTCCTATACGCGCTACCTCGTCAACAATCTGCGCGAGGCGTTCGAATTGCCGGGCACGCCGGTGCGCCTGCATACGCGCGGTGGCGAAAACCCCTATGACAAGAACAAGCGGGCCGGATGAAGATCGCCGTCGTCGGAGCCGGCATTGCCGGGATGTCCACCGCCTGGGCGCTGAACAAGGCCGGGCATAGCGTCACGCTGATCGAGCAGGCGGCCGCGATCCCCAACCCCTATGCGGCGTCGGGCGACCAGCACCGCATCATCCGGCGCGCCTATGCCGGCGACGACGGCTATGCCCGCACCATCACCGAGGCCTTCGCTGCCTGGGACGAACTCTGGGCTGATCTCAGGCAGCGGCATTACAAGGCCTGCGGCGTGATGGGCATCTCGCAGATCGCGGGCGACGAGGGGCAGCAGTATCGCGACGGCCTCGACCGGATGGGCTCGCCCTATCAGCTGTTCGAGCCGGCGGAAGCCGCGCGGCGCTATCCCTTCCTCGACCCGGCGACCTTCCGCTACGCCTATCTGAGCGGCGAGGGCGGGGCGCTGTTTCCCGCCCGGATCGCGGCCGGGATGGTGGCGCTGCTGCGGGAGCGCGGCGTCGCGATCCGCGAGGGCGTCGCCGTGACGTCGGTCGATCCCGAGAGCGGGGCGATCGGCTTCGCCGATGGCGAGCGACTTGCCTTCGACCAGGTCGTCGTCACCGCCGGGGCCTGGACGCTGCGGCTGCTGCCGGAGCTTGCCGGCGTGCTGAAGACATACCGCACGGCCGTGGCCTATCTCGATCCGCCCGACGACCTCAAGGCCGCCTGGGCCGCCGCGCCCTGCATCGTCGATGTCGGCGGCACGGTCGACGGCTATGTCCTGCCGGCGGTGGACGGGACCGATCTCAAGCTCGGGGCCGGAATCCACAAGGTGCCGATGGCGCCCGATCTCGACCGCGAGCCGCGTCCCGGCGAGGGGCAGATCATCCGCGACTACTTCGCGCCGCCCTTCGCGCGGATCGCCGAATACGGCGTCAAGCGGGTGGCGAGCTGCGCCTACACCTTCACCGCCGACCACAAGTTCCTGTCGCGGCGGATCGGCAAGGTGTTTGCCGTCTCGGCCTGCTCGGGCCATGGCTACAAATTCGGGGCGGCGGTCGGCCGGCGCATTGCGGCCGCGGTCGAGAGCGGCGACGATGCCGGGCTGCTGGCCTGGCTCAGGGCGGAGTAGGGGCGGCCCTGCACCCGGCTCACGCTGCCCGCAACTCCACCATCACCGGCACATGGTCCGACGGCTTTTCCCAGCCGCGCACATGCTTGACGATCTGCACGCGCGCCAACCTGTCCGCGGCCTGTGCCGAGAGCAGCAGGTGGTCGATACGGATGCCGTTGTTTCGCTGCCAGGCGCCGGCTTGGTAATCCCAGAAGCTGTAGTGCCCACCGGCCTCCGCGGTGGCGCGAAAGGCCTCGGTCAGGCCGAGGTTGATCAGGCCGCGAAAGGCCGTGCGCGTCGGGGGCAGAAACAGGGCATCGTTGACCCAGGCTGCGGGTTCGCGGGCGTCGCGCGGCTCGGGAATGACGTTGTAGTCGCCCGCCAGCACCAGCGGCTCCTCATGGGCCAGCAGCATCTGCGCGTGGGCGGTGAGCCGCTTCATCCAGCCGAGCTTGTAGGGGTATTTCTCGGTGTTGGGCGGATTGCCGTTGGGCAGATAGATCGAGGCCACCCGCACCACGCCCTTGCCCAGCGGCAGCACGCCTTCGAGATAGCGCGCCTGCTCGTCGGCCTCGTCGCCGGGCAGGGCGCGCCGGACATCCTCCAGCTTCGCCCGCGAGATGATCGCAACGCCGTTGAAGGTCTTCTGGCCATGGGTCTCGACCTGCCAGCCCGCCGCCTCGATCTCGGCGCGCGGGAAATCGGCGTCGGTGCATTTGATCTCCTGCAGGCAGAGCGCGTCGGGCTCCTCCTGTTTCAGGACATCGAGCAGATGGCCGAGGCGCTGGCGGACGGAGTTGACGTTCCAGGTGGCGATCTTCAACGCGGTGATCCTCGGCGCTTCTGGTGCGGCAGACGACATGTTCCCGACCGCGCGGGCTTTGGCAACTCGCCGGTGCGCGGATCAGCCGGCAGGGGCCGGGTAGCGCTCCCAGAAGCCCGGCGCGGGCG
>JBKJSB010000152.1:0-54261 GCA_046593015.1 Allobosea sp. | reverse complement strand
GTCCAGACTGACATTTGTCTGCGCCGATGTGTCAATTTATATTGACGATCTTGAAGGGTGCGCCTAGCCTCTCAGGCCATGACGCGCCTCATCATCCCCGCGCCGATCTCCAGCCGACCGCAGCCCGCGGCCGTGCTCGAACTGCTGAAGCCGATCATCTGGTTTGCCCCGATGTGGGCCTATGGCTGCGGCGTGGTCTCGTCGGGACAGCCGCTCGCCTCGCATCTGCCGCAGATCGCGCTCGGCATCCTGCTGGCCGGCCCCCCTCGTCTGCGGCACGAGTCAGGCGGCCAACGCCTGGTATGACCGCCATGTCGACGCGATCAACGAGCCCAACCGGCCGATCCCGTGAGGCCGCATTCCCGGCCGCTGGGGCCTCTGTATCGCCATTGCGTGGACGATCGTGTCGCTTGGGGTCGCTGCCCTGCTCGGCGTCGCCGTCTTCGTCGCGGCCTGCGTCGGGCGGGCGCTGGCCTGGGTCTACAGCGCCCCGCCGCTGCGGCTGAAGCAGAATGGCTGGTTCGGCAACGCCGCCTGCGGGTTCTGCTATGAGAGCCTGCCCTGGTTCACGGGTGCCGCCGCGCTGATCGGCGGCGTACCCGACGGCCGCACCATCGGGATCGCCCTGCTCTACGGCATCGGCGCGCATGGCATCATGACGCTGAACGACTTCACATCCGTCGAGGGCGACCGGGTGATGAAGCTGAATCGCTGCCGGTGCAGCTCGGCGTCGATGGTGCCGCAAAGCTCGCCTGCTGGTCATGGCGCTGCCGCAGCTTGTCGTCATCGCGCTGCTCTGGTCCTGGGACCAGCCGGTCCATGCGGCGATCGTCGCAGGCTTCCTCCTGCTCAGAAGCGGTAGGTCACGCCGGTGTGCAGCACCAGCGGATCGAGCGTCACAGTCGCCCTGATGGGCGCGGGTCCGAGATTGCCGGCCGTCTTTGCCCTCAGATAGACCTTCTTGGCGTCGAAGAAGACGCCCCAGCTCTCGTTAAACATGTAGTTGAAGCCGATCTGGCCGGCGACGCCGAGCGCGTGGTCGGTTTTCAGATCGGTCACCACGCCGTCCTGGTCCCGGAAGATGATCATCAGGCTGGGGCCGACGCCGACATAGGGCTGGAAATTGCCCATACCGGTGAAATGATACTGCGCCGTCAGGGCGGTCGGACCGCCGGCGACCTTGCCGAGCGTGCCCAGCCCGTTGATCGAACCCTTCGCCTCGACCTTGACCAGCGGCGGGAAGCCGCCGGCGAAGCCAACCGCGAAATTCGGCGTGAAGAAGTAGCCGGCCTCGATCGCGAAGGTCAGCGAGTCGGGAATACGGACATCGGCCCCGGGGATCGGCGTTCCCGCGGCGCGCACCTTCGCGCCCTCGGAGTAGAGCAGCCCGGCCGGTCCGGCATGGATGTAGAAGCGCTTGAAGTCGAACTCCGCCGGCGGAAGCGGCTCATAATTCTTGCGGATGCCGAGATCGGCCGCGTTTGCGCTGGCCACGCCGGCGCAGGCGCACAGAAAACCGAGGATGGCCGATCGAAAGCTGATCATGTCGAACCCGAAGCACCGGAATCACGATGATTCCTAGTCTCAAGTTTCGCGGGTTAACCTTAAAAACTGATTAACAAGAGCAGGTTGGCCAGCGAATCCGCCGCGTGGAGTCAGCGGCCCGAATACTCCGTCAGCAGGCCAGAAACCTCGTCGGCGGGAACCGGCATGCTGAAGAGCCGGCCCTGGACCTCGTTGCAGCCATTGCTGCTCAAGAGATCGAACTGAGCCTGGGTTTCGACGCCTTCGGCGGTCGTCGTGATGCCGAAGCTCGCGCCCAGCCGCGCGATCGCATCGACGATCGCCTGGCTCTCCGTGCCATTGCCGAGGTCGCGGATGAAGGACTGGTCGATCTTGATCTTGTCGAAAGGAAAGCTGCGCAGATAGCTGAGGCTCGAATAGCCGGTGCCGAAATCGTCCACCGCGATCCTCACGCCGAGATGGCGCAGGGCCTTCAGCGTGTCGAGGTTCTGCGCCGACCTGTCGAGCATCACCGATTCGGTGATCTCCAGTTCGAGCCGCTGCGGCGCGAGGCCGGACGCCGCCAGCGCGCTAACGACGACCGGCACGAGGTTTCCGCGCTGGAACTGGATCGGCGACAGGTTGACGGCGATCTTGATCGCGGCCGGCCATTTCACCGCCTCCACGCAGGCCTGACGCAGAGCCCATTCGCCCAGCGGCACGATCAGCCCGAGATCCTCGGCGACGGGAATGAAATCGGCCGGTGAGACATAGCCGCGCTGGGGATGCCGCCAACGCATCAGCGCCTCGAATCCGGTGATGGCCTTGGTCTTCATGTCGATCAGAGGCTGATAGAACAGCGCCAGTTCGCCTTCGCTGAGCGCATTGCGCAAATCGAGTTCGAGCAGCCGGCGCGCCTGGGCGCAGGCATCCATGGCCGAGTCGAAAACGCGCCAGACGCCACGGCCTTCCGACTTGGCGCGATAGAGCGCCATGTCGGCGGCCTTCATCAACTCCTCGCCGGTCACGCCATCGACGCCTGCCACCGCCAGGCCGATGCTGGCGCCGACATGGACGAGGTTGCCCTCGATCGTTGCGGTCTCGCTCAGCGCCTCGATCAGGCGTCCAGCCAGGCGCGAGGCCCGCTCGATCCCGCCCGTCCCAGTGGTGAGTACGGCAAATTCATCGCCGCCCAGCCGCACGACCTCGTCACTCGGGTCAGTCTCGCTGCGCAGACGCGTCGCCACCAGCTTGAGAACGGCGTCCCCCAGCGCATGGCCAAGCCCGTCATTGATGCTCTTGAAACCGTCGAGATCGATAAAGAGCACGCAAGTTGGCGCCCCGTCGCCAGCCGTCGAACCGCCCAGCGCTCGCTCCAGCCCCTCGCGCAGCATCAATCGGTTGCCGAGCCCCGTCAGAACGTCGTGGCGCGCCAGATAGGCGTTCCGTGCTTCGGTCTCATGGCGCTGGACGATCTCGTCCTGAAGCTGCTGGTTGGCTGCGAAGAGCCTGGCGGTGCGCTCGTTGACGCGGGCTTCCAGTTCCTCATTGAGCAGGCGCAGCCGCTCGGCGCCTTGGCGCACCTCGGTCTCGGCGCGCTTGCGCTCGATCTGGCTGGTGACGCGCGCCAGCGCGACGTCGAACTCGACAGGCTTGGTGACGTAGTCGTTCGCGCCAAGCGCCAGCGCCGCGACGATGTCCTCGCTCTGGCTCTTGGCGGTGACCATGATGACGGGCATGGCGCTGGCCGAATGCTGCTCGCGGATACGGCGCAGCACCTCGGTGCCGTCCATCTCCGGCATCATCACGTCGAGCAGGACGGTGTCGAAATGCCGCGTCGCGATGAGTTCCAGCGCCTCGCGCCCGCTCGATGCCTCGACGATCTCGAAGCCGCGGCGCTGGAAGCGCCGCGCCAGGATCGTGCGGTTGTCGGCGATGTCGTCGACGATCAGCAGGCTCGGCAGCGCGGCCGGGTGCCGCGCCGGGGTCTCCTGACATAGCGGGGTGGCGGAGGCGGTCTCGCCGGCGCTGCCCATGGGAGAAACCATGACGTGCCTCAAATGGTCGGAGCGAGGGAAAGGGAAGCGGGCGGCGTTTCCGGGGGCGCATCACCATGCGCCTCCGCCGGCGCAAGCTCGGCCAGAACGCGGACACTGAAGCAGGAGCCGCGGCCCGGATCGCTGGTGACGCTGATCCCGCCGCCCATCAGGGCGCAGAACTTCTGGCTGATCGAGAGGCCAAGCCCGGTGCCGCCATATTTGCCGGCGGTGCCGGCGGTGGCCTGGCCGAAATTCTGGAACAGGCGCTGGAGTTGCTCCTGCGTGATGCCGATGCCGGTGTCGCGGACCTGGATCTCGATCCAGTCGGCGGCGCCCTTGCGGTCGCGGCGCACGGTCAGGCCGATCGTGCCGCCTTCGGTGAACTTGGCTGCGTTGCTGATCAGGTTGAGCACGACCTGCCGCAGTTTGGTGGCGTCGGTCGAGACGGTCCCGAGCTGGCCGATGCAGTTCAGCGTCAGCGCATTGCCCTTTTCCGCCGCCAGGCGCTGCGTCGTGGTGACGACGTCGCGGGCGAACTCGGCCAGATCGAAGCTCTCGATCTTCAGCTCGATGCTGTTGGATTCGATCTTGGACAGGTCGAGCACATCGGCGACGAGCGCGAGCAGATGCTTGCCGGCGGCGTTGATGCGGCCGAGATCGACGCGCTTGTGCGCGTTGCGTTCGTCAGGCTCGAAGGTCTCCAGCAGGATTTCGCTGTAGCCGATCACGGCGTTGAGCGGCGTGCGCAGCTCATGGCTCATCTTGGCCAGGAAGATCGACTTGGAGCGGTTGGCCGCGTCGGCGAGTTCCTTGGCCTGCCGCAGCCGGATCGCGGTGGCGCGATGCCGCTCGGTCTCGCGTTCGATGTCGGAGCGCATCGATGTGATGTTGGCGTAGTAGATCGCCATCCAGGACATGTAGATCGTCGCCGAGAGAATCGAGATCCAGCCGACCGGCTCGAGCTGCGACAGCGGCACCAGCTGCGGGAAGCCGTAGACGACATAGGCGAGGTAGAAGCTGACGATGTTGAGCGCAAACAGCACGATCACCAGCAGCGGCTTGTCCGACAGATAAAAGAAGCCGAGCAGCAGGCTGACGATCAGCCAGGGCAGGAAGGGCGAGGAGACGCCGCCATAGTGGAACGCGCCGAACAGCGCGGTGAAGGCGAGCAGTTCGACCGAGATCAGGGCGCAGAGCTGCAGGTTGCGGGTGTATTTCAGCAGGAACGGTAGCAGCCAGAACAGCCAGGTGCAGATGATGATCGTCCAGCAGGCGAAGCCCGGCGCCGGGTCGGTCAGATAGAGGAACAGCGAGATCGACTGTGACAGCAGCGGCCCGAACAGATGGGTGAAGACGAAATTCCGGCCGAGACTCAGGTCCGAACGCTCGAATTTCGACGCTTCGGGAACAAACCAGTCGATGATGCGGATCAGCCAGTTCATTCAAATGTCTCGTATGGGCGGCTCTTCAGTAGCGCCGCCGGTGCGAAGACTTGCACGACCCAAGTTAAAAATCGGTCTCCGCAGCTATAAGAGCAGAGGTTGGCAGCTTTACGAGCGCAGTTCGCAGGAGCCCATTGCCACGTTCCATTGCGAGATTCGTCGCCGAAATACGCGATCCGACACATCCGCCCGCCCTTGTGCTGATGCTGCCCGCGAATTTACGCAGCCTTAACGCCGCGCCGTCATCATTCTCGCATCGCGTTCGTGACCGGACTTGCGCGATGCCGATGGAGTGTCGAACCCGGCTGCGATCGATTGCGACAGGACGGAATGGCGATCTCGCTCCCCACCTCCCAGGCGGCCCTGAACGACCTCGTCGACTGGTTCATCCCGGCCGACATCGCCGCCGATCGCGAGATGCGCAAGCAGGCGCGGATGTTCCTGATCAGCCATCTGTTCGGGCCGTTCATCGGCAATACGGTGCCGCTCGCCCTGTATATTCTCGATCCGAATCCCGGCTATGCGATCTGGGTTCTCGCCGCCTGCATCACAGGCTTCTGGATCTTTCCCTTCGTGCTGCGCGCGATCGGGCACTACCATCTGCTGGCGCTGATCTCGATCCAGAACCTGATGTTCTGCATCCTGTGGAGCTGTTTCTTCTATGGCGGGGTCACCTCGCCGACCCTGCCCTGGGTCCTGACCATTCCGCTGCTGGCCTTCTTCTATATCGGCTCCGAGCCGAGGCTGCGGCTGATCGTGCTCGCGATGTTCGCCGCGAATTTCGCGGTCTTCTGGGCGTTTTCGCTCGGCGGCTTCGCCAAGGCCCCGGCGATGGATTTCGCCGCACTGCAGGGGCTCGGGCTGGTCTCGACGGTCGCAGCCTCGCTCTATGTCACGATGATGGCGCTGTTCTACGCCAAGGTTCTGGCCTCGCAGGGCGAACTGGAAGGCGAGATGCGCGGCCATCTGGTCACCGCAGCCGAACTGCGCCACGCCACCGAGGAGGCCGAGCGCGCCGGCGCCGCCAAGGCGGATTTCCTCGCCAAGATGAGCCATGAGTTGCGCACGCCGCTCAATGCGGTGATCGGCTACAGCCAGCTTCTGCTCGAAGACGCCGCCGAAGAGGACGACACCGAGACGGCCGCCGATCTGGAACGCATCCACAGCGCCGGGCACCATCTGCTCAGGCTGGTCAACGAGATCCTCGATCTGTCGAAGATCGAAGCCGGCAAGATGGAGCTCGATTCGGAGACGCTCGACATCGTGCCCCTGCTTGAGGAGGTCGTCGAGCAATACCGTGTCGCGGCGGAGCGAGGCGGCAACAGCCTGAGCATGAGCTTCGACCCGGGGCTGGGCAGCATCGTCTGCGACGGCGCCAAGCTGCGTCAGGCGTTGTCGCAGGTCCTCGACAATGCGGTGAAGTTCACCCATGGCGGCGCGATCAGGCTGATCGCGTCCCGGACGGGCTTTGGCCATGAGCAGAGGCTGAACCTGCGCGTGGAAGACACCGGGATCGGCATCGCCCGCGACCAGATCGCGCATCTGTTCGAGCAGTTCACCGTCGGCGACGATTCAAGCGCGAGCAAATATGGCGGCACGGGCTTAGGGTTGGCGCTCAGCCGCAAGCTCTGCCGGCTGATGCATGGCGACATTCTGGTCGAGAGCAGGGAAGGCGTCGGCAGCGCCTTCACCGTGATCGTGCCGGTGGCCCCGCCAAGCGACGACCGGTCGCTGCCGGCACTCGACGAGCCGGACATGCCGGCGGCCCCCATGGACCGCTTCGGCGCGCGCATGGCGGCCGTCATCCAGCGCAACACTCCCAAAACGGTAAACACGGTTGGCACACATGCCTAAGATCCTGCTCGTCGAAGACAATGAGATGAACCGCGACATGCTGACGAGGCGTCTGCAGCGGCAGGGCTTCACCGTCGCCTGCGCGCCTGACGGGCCGACCGGCGTCGCGATGGCGGCGCAGGAGAACCCGGACCTGATCCTGATGGATGTGGCGCTGGGCGACATGGATGGCTGGGAAGCGACGACCCTGATCAAGGCCTCGGCCCGCACGGCCCCGATCCCGATCATCGCGCTGACGGCGCATGCCTTGTCGAGCGACCGGGCCAAGAGCGTCGAGGTCGGCTGCGCCGATTTCGACACCAAGCCGATCGACCTGCCGCGCCTGCTCGGCAAGATCAACGCCTGCCTCGGCGCGAAGGCGGCCTGACGGCTTCGCCGATCGACCTGTCAGGCGTCCTGGCGGGCAAGCTCCAGCACGGTTTCCAGCAGCACGCGGATCGCGACCCCGGCATCGGCCTCCGTCATGTTCTCCAGCGGCGAATGGCTGATGCCCTTCTCGTTGCGGACGAACAGCATGGCGGCGGGACAGAGCCGCGCCATGATCATCGCGTCGTGACCAGCGCCCGAAGGCAGGCGGCGCGCGCTCAGATTGGAGCCGGTCCGGGCAATGCCTGCGGCCAGGGCATCCTGCAAGGCCTCCGCCATCGGCGTCGCCTGATCATGCGAATAGGGCGTCATCGTCAGCCCGACGCCGCGTCGCGCCGCGATCGCGGCGAAACGCTCGCCGATCGCTGCGTCCATGCTGGCCAGCGTCTCGTTCTTCGGGGCGCGGAAGTCGATCGTGAAATCGAGCGCGCCGGGCACGACATTGGTCGCGCCGGGATCGGGCCGGAACACGCCGACGGTGCCGACCGCGTTCTCGTGGGCGGCGGCGATCGCCTCCAGCGCCAGCGCCATCTCGGCGCCGGCGGTGAGCGCGTCTTTGCGCAGCGCCATCGGCACGGTGCCGGCATGGCCGGCCTCGCCGGTGACCCGGACGCGGGCCCGCTTCTGGGCGTTGATTGCGGTGACGATGCCGACCGGCTCGTTCTGCGCCTCCAGCACCGGCCCCTGCTCGATATGGATCTCGAGATAGGCCTTGATCGAGCCGGGTTTTCGCGCAAGCGCCGGGATGCCGTCGGGGTCGCCGCCGAAGCCGACCAGCGCATCGCGCAGGATCACGCCCTCGGAATCGCGGGCCGAGAACCAGCCCTCATCATAGCGGCCGACCAGCGCGGCCGAGGTCGAGAACGAGGTCGGGAAGCGCACCGTCTCCTCGTCGCCGAAGGCGATCACCTCCAGCGCGAAGGGCAAGGCGATGCCGGCGTCGCGCAGCGCCTGCGCGACGAGGATGCCCGCGACGACGCCGAGATTGCCGTCGAAGCGGCCGCCATCCTTCACCGTGTCGATATGCGAGCCGATCATCACGCAGGGCCCGCCCGGAACCGGCCCCTCTCGGCGGCCCTGCACCGATCCGGCCGCGTCGATATGGGCGGAAAGCCCCGCAACCTCCATCGCGCCCAGCGTCCATTCCGCCGCCTGGCGGTGGGCCGGCGAGAGATAGAGCCTGGTCAGCTTGCCGGGCTCGTCGGTGAAGCGGTTGAGGCCCTCGAGGGCCGCAAAAGCGCGCGCGCCGAGCACAGCGGCGGAGGGAAGCGTCTGGGTCATGGTGTGGAGACTAGTAAGTCGCGCGGCCGCCCGAAAGGTCGAAAACGCCGCCGGTGGTGAAGCTGTTCTCGGCCGAGGCCAGGAAGGCGACCATCGAGGCGACCTCGTCGGGCTGCAGGAAGCGCCCGCGCGGAATCTTCGCCAGCATGTAGCCGATATGCTCCTCGCTCATCTGGTCGAAGATGCGGGTCCGGGCGGCGGCCGGCGTGATGCAATTCACCGCGATGTCCTGGGTCGCCAGTTCCTTGCCGAGCGACTTGGTCAGCGCGATCACCGCCGCCTTCGAGGCCGAGTAGGCAGAGGCGTTGGGATTGCCCTCCTTGCCCGCGATCGACGCCACCAGCACGAGCCGGCCGTAGTTGCGCCTGAGCATGCCGGGGATGACCGCCTGGCAGCAATGCAACGTGCCATCGACATTGATGCGCATCACCCGTGCCCAGTCCTCGGCTGGATACTCCCACGTCTTGTGATTGGGCCCGGCGATGCCGGCGCTGGTGACGAGGATATCGACGCTGCCCAAGCGGGCTTCGAGCGCGTCTGCCGCTGCCTTCACAGCCGCAGCATCCGTCACGTCGATGGCGACGCCGGTGGCGTTGGGGCCGATCTCGGCGGCGGCTTCAGCCGCCAGCTTGCCGTCCATGTCCCAGAGTTCGACCTTGGCGCCGCTGGCGGCAAAGCGCGCCGCGACAGCCCGGCCAATGCCCTGCGCGCCCCCGGTGACGATGGCGACACGTCCGTTTAAATCGATTTGATTCATGGTCAGGCCCGCTTTCGAGAATGCGGTATGACCCTAGATCAGGCGTGGCGGCCTGCAAAGCGCCCGGCGACGCGGACCGGGCAGTCGCTGCCGGCGCAACCGCGTTATGCCGCGGGGCGGGACTACGTCAGACCGCATTGCGGTAGGAGCGCGCGCTCAGGACGGTGCGGGCGAGAATCGCCAGATCGAGCCAGAATGACCAGTTGTCGATGTACCAGTGGTCGAAGGCGATGCGCCGGGCCATCTTGTCCTGCGTATCGGTCTCGCCGCGCAGGCCGTTGACCTGCGCCCAGCCGGTGATGCCGGGCTTGACGTTGTGACGCCGCGCATAGCGCGCGATCTTGCGCTGGAACTCGTGGTCATGGGCGAGTGCATGCGGGCGCGGGCCGACCAGCGACATCTGCCCGGCGATGACGTTGAGGAGCTGCGGCAGCTCGTCGAGATTGTAGCGCCGCAGGAACCGGCCGATCCTCGTGATGCGCGGGTCGTTGCGTGTCGCCTGGCGGATCACGTCGCCATCGTCGGTCGTCGTCATGGTGCGGAACTTGAAGATGCGGAAGGCCTGCTGGTTGAAGCCGTAGCGGCGCTGCAGGAACAGCACGGGGCCCGGCGAATCGAGCCGGATCAGGGCCGCGATCATCAGCAGCAGCGGCAGCGAGACCACGAGGATGGCGCTTGCCGCGACCACGTCGAAGATCCGCTTGGCGGCGATTTCGAGGGAGGACAGGGCCGGGCGCGTCAGGCGCAGGCTGGCGAGCGAGCCGATCCGCACGATATGGGGGTTGTCGAACCGGTCCATGATCTTTTCGGGCGTCAGGTGGATCGCGACGGGGAGGTTCATGAAGGCGTCGACGCAGGTGTCGATCGTGTCCTGATCGGCCCAGGGCATGGCGATGAAGACGGCGTCCGGCTGCATCAGCCGGCAGCGCGCGACGGCCGTGGCGAGGTCGGCGGCCAGCGCTGCGGCGGGATCGTTGATCCGCCGGCTCTGGGCGTCGCGCAGGAAGGCGACGTCGATGATGACGAAGCCGATGTTCCAGGGCTGGTGGCGCGAGACGAAGGACATCACATCCTGCTCGCGGCCGATCAGGAAGACCCGCTCGGAGGTGATCAGCCCGGTCTTGCTTGCCATCGAAATGGTGCGCACGATGCCGGAACGCGCCAGCGAGATCAGCGGAATGCCGGTCAGATAGGTCGCGATCACCACCGCGCGCGAATAATGATCGACGATCTTGGCCATGAACACGATCGCGATGAAGGCGACCATGGTGATGTTCCAGACCGTAAAGGCCGAGGCGATCTGCCCCTTGGTGGAGAGATAGTTGGCGATCTGGTAGCGGGAGCGCAGCAGGTTGGTGAAGACGAAGATCGCCGCGATCATGCTCGCGAGTTCGAAGGTGACCTGATGGTTGCCGGCATGGCCATAGGCCTGGAGATGATAGGCGACCGAGGCGAGCGTGACGATGCCGAAGACCACGCCGGCGTCGATCAGCGCGGTCACGAGGCCGATCCAGTGACGCCAGGAATTGGCGCGCTCCTCGGCTGCGCTGGCTGCGGCGTAGTTCAGATCGTTGACGCTCATCATCATGCCCGGCACTCCAGCGCTGCGGCGGCTCGGAACGGGACAGATCTCCGACCGCAACCGCATCGTGCCGGGCAGGCCGCAAGCGACATGCCGCCGGGCATTGCGCCAGAACGAGGCTGGATCTTTGAATTTCAATGCGTTTTCAATGCAATGAGATGACTCTCGCCAGACGCGGCAACCGCGCCGGATCGATGTCGTGCCAAACTGGAACACTGAAGCGGCGACGAAATCGGCCGTGACGACAGCCGCGCAGTCGCGGCCGAGGAGAAGACGGCGTTCACCCTCCGACAGGGTTGCGCTTGACCAGCCGCACGGTTGCGCCATGACATGGTCGTCGCGACGTCCGGACAAATTCCATCGTGCCCGCCAGCCTGACCCTTGACCCCTCAGTCGTCGCCTCCGCGCCGGCCATGACGAGCGTTGCGACGCGCGATGTCGGCGGCGTCGCGATCGCCGTGCCCGATCGCGAGGCGGCGCTGCGTCTGGTCGGCGACGCGCCCGCTGCGCGGCGCCATCTCAAGCTCGCCTTCTGCAATGCGCATCTGGTCAACCTCGCGGCGCAGGACGAGCCGCTGCGCCGCCGGCTGGCCGGCTTCCTCGTGCTGGCGGACGGCATCGGCGTCGATATCGGCGCAAGGCTGCTGCATGGCTCGGCCTTTCCGGCCAATCTGAACGGGACCGATTTCACGCCGGCGCTGCTGGCGGCCCAGGCGCAGCCGCTGCGCGTGGCGCTGTTCGGCGGCCGGCCGGGCGTCGCCGACAAGGCGTCCGCGAGGCTGGCGCGGGAGTTCCCGCGACACCATTTCCATGTCGCCGGCCATGGCTTCATCGGCGAGAGTGGCAAGGCCGCGATGCTGGACGCGCTCGCGGCCGATCCGCCGGATCTGCTGCTGGTCGCGCTCGGCAATCCCCTGCAGGAGCATTTTATCGCGGAGCGGATCGAGGTCCGCCACGCCATCGTCGCGGCCGGCATCGGCGCACTGTTCGATTTCCTTGCCGGCGAGGTGGCGCGCGCGCCACAACTCGTCCGGTCGCTGCGGCTGGAATGGGCGTATCGGCTCTGGCTCGAACCCGGCCGGCTCTGGCGGCGCTATGTGCTCGGCAACCCGGTCTTTCTGCTGCGCATGCTGCGGCTGAAGCTTTCCGCGCGACGGCCCGCGCCATGAGCCTGAGCTACGCCATCGCGACGCCGAGCTATGCCGGCGACATCGAGCGCTGCCGGCTGCTCTGCGCCAGCATCGACCGCTTCGTCAGCGGCCATACGATGCATTACATTCTGGTCGAAGATGGCGACGTCGCATTATTTGCGTCGCTGGAAGGCCCGCGCCGGACGGTGCTGCCGGAATCGGCACTGCTGCCGTCCTGGCTCAAGGCGAAGCCCGATCCCTTCAGCCTCGGCAAGCGCCGGGTCTGGACCAGCCTGGGTGCGCTCGCGCGCGGCGTGCCGCCTTTGCGCGGCTGGCATGCCCAGCAATTGCGCAAATTCGCCCTGCCGCTGGTGAGCCGGGAGGATGTCCTGCTCTTCGCCGATTCCGACATGCTGTTCCTGCGGAGCTTCGCGCTGGACAGCCTGACGACGGACGGGGCCGTCAGGCTCTATGTGAAGCCAGACGGCATCACCGCCGACATGGCCGATCATGTCGGCTGGTGCGGCATGGCGGCCGACCTGCTTGGGCTGCCGGCGCCTGCGATACCGAGCCCGGACTACATCAACAATCTCGTGACCTGGCGGCGCGACAACGTGCTGGCTTTGCATCGTCATATCGAGGCTGTCGGCGGGCGCGACTGGATCGAGGCGATCGCACGCCAGCGCCAGTTCTCGGAATACATGATCTACGGCTACTTCGTCGAACGCGTGCTCGGGCTCGCCGCAGCCGGCCATGTCGCCGACAGTCACGAACTCTGCAAGAGCTACTGGGGCGGCGACGCCACCGGCATCGCCTCGCTGCGTTCCTTCGAGGAGGTGCTCGAGCGCGGTCAGGTCGCGGTCGGCGTGCAGTCCTTCATCGGACAGCCGATAGCGCAACTCAAGGCGCTGTTCGAGGCGCAGTAGCTTTCCGTCAGCGCGCCTGTCCGAGCAGCCGGTAGGTCACCGCCGCCGAGAGCAGGTAGACCAGCCCGAAGACGCCGTTGAGCCAGAGCGCCCAGTCGTCTCCGGCGGAAAATTGCAGTATGACCCAGGAGATCAGCGCGGCTTTCAGCCCCGTGACCGCGCAGAGCAGCGCGATGCGCGAGCCGGTGCGCTCGCGGGCATAGAGCAGTTCGGCATGGTATTCGACGAGGTTGCGGAAGGCCGGCACCGCAAGCATCGGCAAGAAAAGGAAGGCCGCTTCCGAGACGTTGCGGCCGAGCATGCCCGGGAAGGGCTTCAGCATCACGATCACGGCGCCAAGCCCGCCGATCGAGATCAGCGCGATGCCGGCTTCGACGACGGCGCGCCGGCTGAAGCCGCCGACGAGCCCGCGCTCCTTCATGATTTTCTGCACCAGCATCTGGTTGAAGCTGCGCACCGGCATGGCGGTCAGGTCGATGACGCGCATGGCGATGGCGTAGAGGCCCGCTGTCCGCTCGCCCGCCAGCGCCAGCACCAGCAGTTTGTCGAGCTCGGCCTGGATGTAGAACACAATGTCGGCGGCGGCGGCGAAGATGGCGTCCGGCATGCGCCGGGCATAGATGCGCCGGTCGAGCCGCCAGCGCAGCGCCGGCATGAAGAACAGGAACGCGATCAGCGCGGTCGCCAGCGTCGCGCCGAGATAAGCGAAGACCCAGATCGTCAGGCTCGCCTGCCCGAACAGGTAGAAGGCGATGGCCGCCGCCGTGCGCAGCGACGAGCCAAGGATAACCAGCAGCGCCGCTTGCCGGAAACGCCTGAGGCCGTTGTTGACGATGGCGACGACCTCGACGAGACGCCAGCCGAGCACCTCCGCCGTCACGATCAAGGCGAAGGACAGCGCCGCCAGCCGGCCTTGGAACAGAGCGGCGTAGACGGCCGCCGCCGCGAGCACGATCACCGGGATCGACAGGGCGGCGAGCCCGGCAAAACCGGCGGCATAGGTTCCAAGCAAACGCGGCTTGACGGTCGCTACCCGGTAGACCGGCGAGACGAAGCCGAAGGCGAGCAGCCGCGACAGGATCAGGCCGGTTGCCGAGGCCGTCGCGAACAGACCGAACTCGCTGAGGGTCAACGTATTCGCAACGATGAGGAAGTAGACAAGAGAGATGACGAGCCGGCCAGCCGAGCCGCTCAGGATCGTGAGGTAGTCGGAAATGGCGGCGCGATCAGGCGACATGAGGTCCGTTCGGGCGGCGCTTCTGGCCCGGACCCTGCCTGAGCGGGACCGTCGAAGGCATTCTGTTTAGCCCGGAAGGCGTTGATCGACCCTAAACGAAACAGGCTGCGGCATTTTGCGAAACATATTGGCCCGGAACGACACATGACCGCGATGACGCGCAGAAAGGCTTTGATCTCGGGCGCGGCCACGCTGGCCGCAGCCGGCCTTGGCGCGCGTCCCGTCGCCGCCAGCCGTGGCCCGGTGCCGATCGGCTCGGCTGCGCAGATCGAGACGTTCCGCGCTGATTCACGCTATCGTGAAGCGCTCCGGCGTCATTGCGACGTGATCGTTCCGATGAACGATCTGAAATGGGAAGCCTTGCGTCACGACCGCGCACATTTCGATTTCTCCGGCGCGGACGAACTCGTCGGCTTTGCGCAGGCCAACCGGCAGGCCCTGCGCGGTCATGCCCTGCTCTGGGGCGAGGCATTGCCGGCCTGGGCGAAGACGATGACGACGAAGGCCGAGGCCGAGCGCGAGCTGGTCCGGCACATCGAGACCGTGGTCGATCGCTACAAGGGCAGGATCGCAACCTGGGACGTGGTCAACGAAGCCATCCGCTTCGATCCGACGCCGGGCGAGCCCTATCGCGATACGATCTGGCAGCGCCTGCTCGGCCCCGAGCATATCGAGATCGCCTTCCGCACCGCAGCCCGCACCGACCCGTCGGCGCGGCTCGTGCTGAACGACTTCAACTTCGAGGAGCCGCTGCCGGGCGTGGCGCTGCGCCGCAAGATCGCACTCGATATCTGCCGGAGGCTGAAGGACAAGGGCATCCCGATCCACGGAATCGGCATGCAGGCGCATCTCTACGCCGAAAATCCGATCGACACCCATGGTCTGCAGCAGTTCATGTACGACCTCGGCAAGCTCGGGCTCGATGTCGAGATCACCGAACTCGACGTGATCGACTGGAAGCTGCCGGCCGATGCGCAGACGCGCGACCGGGCCGCAGCCAGCCTGGTCTCGACCTATCTCAACACCATCGTCTCGGTGCGCCAGCCCAGGGCGATCGTGACCTGGGGGCTCAGCGACCGCTACTCCTGGATCCACGAAACCTTCCCGCGCAAGGACGGCGCCAGCGCCCGCCCACTGCCGCTGGACGCCGATTTCCGCCCGAAACCGATGATGAAGGTGCTCGACCGCTACCGGCGCGGCGCGAGCTGATGACCAGGCCGACGGGCAAGTCATGGAAGCGAAGAGAGTCTGAGGCGGCCGGGTTCGCCTGCCGCATGGGGGCTGAGGTTGCAGAGTGAAGCGTAGCGTCATGTTCAACACCGATACGGCCACGGGCGAGACGGATCAGCGGCGGGACCGCCGCAGCCGACCCGCGCCATCGCCGCAGGACCAGCCGCAGCTGCTGGCGCGGCTGACCGACCCGGCCTGGCTGGTGACGACGCTGTGGCGGCGCAAGGGCCTCGTGCTGCTGGCTGCCTTCATCGGCGTCGTGCTGGCGGGGCTTGCAAGCCTGTTCATCCCGCCGAAATACGTCTCGACCGCGCAGCTCTTCATCGACCCGCGCGACCTGCGCGTGCTGCAGAACGAAGTCTCGCCCAACGCCAGCGGCGGCGATCCGACCTCGACGACCGGCTATCTGGAAAGCCAGGCGCGCGTCATCGCGTCCGACAGCATCAAGTCGCGCGTCGTCCAGACCGAGGGGCTCGACAAGGACCCGGAGTTCGGCGGC
This sequence comes from Allobosea sp., assembly GCA_046593015.1. Taxonomy (GTDB): domain Bacteria; phylum Pseudomonadota; class Alphaproteobacteria; order Rhizobiales; family Beijerinckiaceae; genus Allobosea. Next base: position 38,415 of record JBKJSB010000152.1, on the reverse strand, counting down.
GAGGCGACCAAGACCGGCCTGTCGCGCCTGCTGGCCGATCTGCTGCCGCGCGGCGGCGAACCGCCCCGCGACGGGCTTCTCTACGCTCTGGCGGCGCTCGACAAGCAGGTCGCCGTCCGGCGTGGCGAGCGCACCTTCGTCATCGACATCGCCGTGACCTCGCGCGAGGCGACCAAGGCCGCGCGCATCGCCAATGCGCTGGCCAACGCCTATCTCGACGATCAGGCCTCGGTGCGCGCCGACGCGGCCCAGCGCGCCACCGGGGCGCTGACCGGCCGGCTCGAGGAGTTGCGCAACCGGCTGCGCATCGCCGAGGAGAAGTCCGAGAAATACAAGGAAGCCAACAACATCGTCGGCGTCGGCGGCAAGTCGATCGGCGAGGAGCAGTTGGCGCTCAACAATGCCCAACTCGTCGCGCTGCGCACCAAGGTGACCGAGGCCAAGGCGAAGTATGACCAGACGCTGGCCGCACGCGCCAGCTCGATCGAGGCCGGCGCCATCCCCGAAGCGGTCGCCTCCAACACCATGACGGCGCTGCGCTCGCAGCTCGGCGCGGCGCTGAGCAAGGAGGCCGACCTGCTCGTCTCGCTCGGTTCGCGCCATCCCGCGCTCGGCGCGGCGCAGGCGCAGGTGCGCGATGCGCGCCGGCAGATCTCCGACGAGTTGTCGCGCATCGGCCGCTCCGCCAAGGTCGAATACGACCGGGCGGTCGAGTCCGAGAAGCAGATCGCCCAGCGCGTCGCCCAGCTCACCACCTCGCAATACGCAGCCGGCCGCGCCTCGGTCGAACTGCGAGAACTCGAGCGCGAGGTCGAATCCTCCCGCGTCGTCTACGACGCCTTCCTGCGCCGGGCGCGCGAGACCGGCGAACTCGCCGGCATCGACACCACCAACGCCCGCATCATCAGCTACGCCATGCCGCCGCTGGAGAAATCCGGCATGAGCCGGCGGACGATCGCGATGCTCGGCGGCATCGGCGGCGGCGGCATCGGGGCTCTGCTGGTGTTGGGGCTGGCGCTGAAGGGACCAGGTGAGACCGGTCAGTCGCCACCCGCGCCCGCTCCGGCCCGAAAGGAGCCGCGCGGCTTCCGCTTCTGGAGCCGCCGCCAGCCCTCGTCGGAGGCGTTCACTGGCGCTGAACGAGCTGTGGCCGCCGATGCGACGCCGCCTGCGCCCTATCAGGGCACGGCCGTGGCGACCGCGCCGGGCGGCGCGCTGGTGCGGCGTTTCACCACGATAAAAGGCGGCCAGGCCGACAGGATCCCCGATGTGCTGCAGGCGGCGGCCGCGCCCTTGCTCGCCACGGTGCCCGCCGTGCGGCACAGGCGCTGGCGGCGCAATGAGGGCGAGGCCCGCTCGGTCTTCCAGCTCAAGGCCCATCTCGTCGATGTGCTCGACAAGCCCGATGCGAGCTTCGCCAGGGCAATCCGCAGCCTCGGCGCGACGCTTGGCGAAGCGGGGCTTGTCGAGAATGCCCGACCGCGCCGCATCCTGGTGCTCGGCCTGCGTGGGCAGGCTGGCGCATCGACGGTTGCGCTCAACCTCGCGCTGGAGGCCGCGACCTCGGGCCGGCCGGCCTTGCTGATCGATTCAGGCCTCGGCGACACCAGTCTGACCCGCGTCTATGCGCCGGATGCCGAGCTGGGCCTCCACGAGATCGCCACGGGCTCGGCCGGGCTGGTGCGCGTCGCGCGTCAGGACGAGGGCTCCGGCCTGTTCTTCCTGCCGCGCGCGGGCCGCAGCGAGGCGGTCACGGCCGACCAGATCGCGCATGAGATCTTCGGCGCCGCGCGGCGTTTCGGGCCGATCATTATCGACGGCGCGCCGATCGGCAGCGACGCCCTGACCGACTGCTTCTGTCAGGTCGTCGACGACATCGTGCTGGTGATCCGCGAGGGCGAGGTCGGCGTGGTCGATCTCGAACGCGCCAACGCGGCGCTTGGACCGGCCGCCGCGCGCATTCGCGGCTTCGTCGTCAACCAGGCCTGACGGCACGCAAGGCCGATGAGCGCGACCGGCACGACCGACACACACACAGGCGCGGCGGACCTTTCCGCCGACGCCGGCTATCATCTGCGCAGCATCGTCTTCGTCGCGGCGCTGCTGCTGGTCTGGGTCTCGACCGCGCCCTTCAAGGGCACCTACACCGTCGAAACCGAGAACACGAGCAATGTCGTCAACCAGATCGCCTTTTCGCTGATGGCGGTGCTGGGGCTGTTCTGCGCGGCAGGCTCCGGCGGGCGGGCGGCGCTGGCTTATATCAGGCCGGCCTGGCTGGTGCTGATCGCCTGGATGGTCGTCGGCGTGGTCTATTCGGCCAATCCCGAAATCTCGATGCGGGCGCTGCGCTTCACGCTGGTGGTGCTGGTGATCGCCGGCACGCTGCCGCTGCTGCCGCGCGGCCAGCGCCATTTCGCGCTGCTGCTGGGCACGGCCGCGTTGATCGTGCTGCTGATCTGCTATGCCGGCCTCGTCGTCTTCCGCGACGTCGCGATCCATTCCGGCGGCGACGTACTGGAGCCCGAGCATGCTGGCGCCTGGCGCGGCCTGTTCGACCACAAGAATATCGCCGGCGCGATGATGGTCATCCTGATGCTGATCGGCATCTTCGTCGCCGCCTCCTATTCGATGCGGTTCGGGCTGGTCATCCTCGGTCTGGCGGCGACCTTCCTGTTCATGACCGGCTCGAAGACCTCGATGGGGCTGGGCCCCTTCGTCGTGTTGGTCGGCTTCGCCTGCGCGCGGATCAGGAGCCTGTGGCTCCGGGCGCTGATCGCGCTGGGCCCGCTCGCTCTGCTGCTGACGGCGACGATCGGCTCGGTGCTCTACCCGTCGATCAACGAGATCGTGCAGTCGGTCAGTCCCGGTCAGACCTTCACCGGCCGCACCGAGATCTGGCGTTTCGCGCTCGACCGGCTCTGGGACCGCCCGCTCTTCGGCTATGGCTTCGAGGGCTTCTGGGGCAGCGATTTCGTGCTGTTCTCGGAGCCGAAGGAGTATGAGAGCGGCATCTCCAACGGCATGGTCCACGGCCATAACGGCTATGTCGATCTCGTCATCGGGCTCGGCATCCCCGGCCTCGTGCTGGCGATGATCGTGCTGATCCTGCTGCCCTTGCGCGACCACCACCGCGTGATCCCGACCTTCGAGAACAAGGCGCTGGCTGAACTGTTCTTCCGGATCTGGCTGTTTGCGATCTATTCGGCCTGCCTGGAGAGCTTCTTCTTTCGCCGTGCCGATCCGGTCTGGTTTGCGCTGCTGGTCTCGGTGATCGGGCTCAGGCTCACGGCGAAGTATCGCGTCTCGCCGTAGAAGAGGATGCAGAAAGGGGAGACCGTTTCCGGTCTCCCCTCGAGTGGCCGCATCTCCTGGGACTGGTCCGGGATCAGACCTTGGGCGGAGGCACGGCGATCTCCTGCCATAGGGTCGGGTCGGCGGGCGCGAATTTGTGCTTGATCGCCCATTCGTACCAGTTGTCGACCGCCGTGCCCGTCAGCAGGATGCCGATGCCGCCGGTCAGCGTGCAGAGCACCGCAAACCACCAGGCCTAGCGATGATCGACTCCATCGTGGCGTTGAAGCCCATCGTCCAGCGCCAGAACAGGGCGGCGCGCTCCGAGGCCGTGCCGCGATCGGTGATCTGCTCGATCTCGCGGTCGCCGCCATAGCGGGAGACGGCGAGGATGGTCGCGCCATGCATGGCGAAGAGCAGCGCCGAGCCGTCGAGGAAGGCGATCGAGAGCGCGTGGAACGGGTTGTAGAACAGGTTGCCGTAACGCAGCGAGAAATTCTGCGTCCAGTGTGGGACGCGCTCGGAAAGGCCTTTCAGGACCAGCGCCTGCGCCAGCTGTTTGGCCGCTACGCCACCTGTTGCGGCTCCTCGCCTTATGCCGCGCCCGCAACCCTGATGCTCGTCGCCCATGTCGAGCAGGAGGGCGTCTGGATGGTGGGTGGCGGCATGCACGCTCTGGCGCGGGCGCTGGCCGGGCTTGCTGCGGCGAAGGGCGCGCGGCTGGTCTATGGCAGGACCGTCTCCGAGATCGTCGTCGCCGGCGGCCGCGCGGCGGGCGTGCGCCTGAGCGACGGCGAGACGCTGTTTTGCGACGCCGTCGTCAGCAACGCCGACGTCAACGCAATGGCGTCGGGCCAGTTCGGCCCGGACGCCGCGCCCTTCGCGCCGGCGATCAAGCCGGCCGACCGGTCGCTCTCGGCGCTGACATGGTCGGCGGTGGCTGAGACGGCCGGCTTCCCGCTGCACCGGCACAATGTCTTCTTCTCGCGCGACTACCGGGCCGAGTTCGACGCCATCTTCAAGCGCGGCCGGCTGCCGACGGAGCCGACGATCTATGTCTGCGCGCAGGACCGTGACGAGACCGGACCGCCGTCGACGGGCCCTGAGCGCCTGCTCATCCTCGTCAACGCCCCGCCGACCGGCGACCACGGCCCCTTACCGACAACGGATCGCGCAATGCCTGGCCACGCCCCTGTCGCGGCTGGCCTCCTGCGGGCTGACGGTCAGGCTCCAGCCGGACCATGTCCTGACCATGCAGCCGGCCGATTGGGAGAAGCGCTATCCGGCGACGGGGGGCGCGCTCTACGGCCGGGCGACCCATGGCGCGATGGCGAGCTTCGCCCGGCCGGGCTCGCGCTCGCGCCTGCCGGGACTGTACTGGGCGGGCGGCTCGGTCCATCCGGGACCGGGCGTGCCAATGGCGGCGTTGTCGGGGTTGATCGCGGCACAGGCGCTGCTGGCGGACCGCGCTTTGACGTAGCCGTGCCGCCGGGCGGCTATGTCTGGTGGTATGCCGATGCGCTGAGCGAGGACGGCCGCCATGGCCTGAGCACCATCGCCTTCATCGGCAGCGTCTTTTCTCCTTACTATGCGCATGCGAGGCGGCGTGGTCCGGCCGATCCGCTGAACCATTGCGCGCTCAATGTCGCGCTCTATGGGCCAGGCGTCGGGCGCTGGACCATGACCGAGCGCGGCCGCCGGCATGTGTCTGTCGCGCCCGCACGCCTCGCCAGCGGCCCGAGCGCCCTGCACTGGGACGGCGATACCCTGATCATATCCATCGACGAGATCGGCATGCCCTTGCCCGTCCCGCGTCGCGTGCGCGGCACGGTGCGCGTCCGGCCCCACGCCCTCACCGACCATGTCGTGACGCTCAATTCCGCCGGCAATCACCGCTGGTGGCCGATCGCGCCGCTCGCGACGGTGGAGGTGGATCTGTCGGAGCCCGATCTGCGCTGGCGGGGGCCGGGCTATCTCGACATGAACCAGGGCGACGTCCCGATCGCGGTCGGCTTTCGCGACTGGCATTGGTCGCGGGCGGACACGCGTGACGGCGCGTCCGTGCTCTATGGCGGCACGCGCCGCGATGGCGAGCCCTTCGATTTTGGCTGGCGCTTCGATGGGACGGGCAAGGCGACCGAATTCACCCCGCCGCCGGTCGCGCCCTTGCCAAGGAGCGGCTGGCGCATAGCGCGCGAGACGCGCGGCGATCCAGGTCAGCCGGCGCAACTCGTCGAGACGCTGGAGGACACGCCCTTCTATGGGCGCTCGCTGGTGCGGACGCATCTCGGCGGCGAGCCGGTCACCGCGATGCATGAGAGCCTCTCGCTCGACCGCTTCAGGAGCACGGTCGTGCAGGCGATGCTGCCCTTCCGCATGCCGCGCCGGGGCTGAAATGCGGCGCTGGCAGAATTGATCAACGCGATGCATGGCGGCCGCGACTTTCTTTGACTTGAAGCGCGCCCGACTGTGCTGACACCATGGCGACGAGCCACATCAAGCGCAGGATCAAGCCAGCATGACCGCCGCCGCACGCATCGAGGCCGCAAGCCCCCTCGTCCTGCCGAGCTATCAGGACGTCGAGATCGCCGCCGGCCGGCTCCAGGGCGTCGCCCATCACACCCCGGCGCTGACCTCCCGCACCGCCGACGAGCGCACGGGCGCGAGCATCGTCTTCAAGCCGGAAAACCTGCAGCGCATGGGCGCCTTCAAGTTCCGCGGCGGCTATAACGCCATTTCGGCGCTAAGCGCTGAGCGGAAGACCGCCGGCGTGCTGACCTTCTCGTCTGGCAACCACGCCCAGGCGATCGCGCTGTCCGGGCGGTTGCTCGGCGTTCCGACGACGATCATCATGCCAGGCGATGCGCCCGCGGCAAAAGTCGCCGCCACGCGGGGCTATGGCGGGGAGGTCGTCCTCTATGACCGCTATACCCAGGACCGGCTCGAAATCGGCAACAGGATGGCCGCCGAGCGCGGGCTGACGCTGATCCCGCCCTACGACCACCCAGACGTCATCGCCGGCCAGGGCACCGCGACCAAGGAGCTGATCGAGGATGCCGGCCCCTTCGACATCCTGCTGGTCTGCCTCGGGGGCGGCGGCCTGCTCGCGGGCGCGGCGCTCGCCGCCAAGGCGCTGAACCCGGCGTGCCGCGTCTATGGCGTCGAGCCGGAAGCCGGCAATGACGGGCAGCAATCGTTCCGCTCCGGCAAGATCGTCAAGATCGCGGTGCCCAAAACTATCGCCGACGGCGCGCAGACGCCGTTTCTGGGCGACTACACCTTCCCGATCATCCAGGCCCTGGTCGAGGATATTCTGACGGTCAGCGACGCGCAGCTTATCGAGGCCATGGCCTTCTTCGCCGAGCGAATGAAGCTCGTGGTCGAGCCGACCGGATGCCTCGCGGCGGCGGCCGCCTTCTCCGGGGCCGTGCCGGTCGCGGGCAAGCGCGTCGGGGTCATCATCAGCGGCGGCAATGTCGATCTGGCGAGCTTCGCCCGCTTCATCGCCTGAGCCGTCGTCCAAACGTCATAAGAGCGCAATCGGCCGTTGACGGCAGGCCGATCAGGCACTATAGCCCAGCCTCTCGCGATGACGGGCGAAAGCCTTACGTCAGCGCACCCGCATTTCCATGATGGTAGCGGTCGGTTCCCGCCGGGCATGAACGCCAGGGCGTCCGGCCACGATGAAGACAGGGACGTTTCCGATGGCCAATACGACGTCGGCGAAAAAGGCGACGCGCAAGATCGAGCGCCGCACCGAGGTCAACAAGGCGCGCCGCTCGCGGATGCGCACCTTCCTGCGGAAGGTCGAGGAGGCGATTGCCTCGGGGGACCAGAGCGCCGCCGCCGCCGCTCTCAAGGCAGCCCAGCCCGAGATCATGCGAGCCGCCCAGAAGGGTGTCGTCCATAAGAACACCGCCTCGCGCAAGGTCTCGCGTCTGTCGGCTCGGGTCGGCGCTCTCGGCGCCTGAATCACGGCCGATTTCGGCTCTGAATCGACGTTTTCGAACCCGGCCGCGAGGCCGGGTTTTTCGTTGGCTGACGATCCCGCTGTTGCGCATTTACAACGCGGATGAAATGTCTGATTCGAGCCCCTTGGCAAGCCGATTCCGCAGTCTTTGCACGGCTTTGGTCGCTTGACTCTTGGGCGCGTCTCAGGGTCGGAAAACGGCCCTGACAGGTAATTTGACCGCGCATTAAAAGCTCATATATTTCATGAATTTAGCAGGCAAACGATTTGGCGCCGAGGAATCGCCCGGAGTCTTGGAGGCGTCCGGCGCGGTTCGAAAAAAAAAGATTCGCGAGCCTTCCGGCAGGGGCGTGGTGAAGAAAATCTTAAGTTCCCCAACCAATTGCAATGTGCTTGCCGGTAGGTCATTTCGGCTCGCGCCGGGGGTGAGTCTCCGAAGCCGGCTGAGAGGGATATTGCGCCCGTTCGAGAGCGCCCTGTAAGGTCTTTTCATCGCCGGACGGACAGCAATGGCCGCCGGAGATTTCCGAAAGATGATCGGCGTTTTTGGCTCGCGACCTGTGGGGGGTTGGAGAATGCTGTGCCTTGTCTTCTTGAGTTGAGACGGGGTGTGGTTTCGCCTGCGGCGAGCCGCCTAGCGTAATCGACGAAATCGGGGGTGGGAACCCTGCGCGGCTGGAGGCCGTCGCGCGGGCGACCCGTCATTTTAACCGGCCAACAGCGTCGGCGGGCTGCCGCATTGCGGCGGTCTTCGCCAGGCGCGCCAGAATTTTAGAAGATGGGGCAAACTGATGTTCGAACGACCGGATACGACTGAGGCGATTGCGGCGGTCGCGGCTCCGATGGCGCTGGTCGCCGATCTGCCGCTGCTGGCGAATGGCGACGGTGACGATGACGGGGAACCCAAGCCCGTCTCGATTGCGGAAGCCTGGGAGCGGGTCCGCCGCCGTCTGCGCGCCGAACTCGGCGAGGACGTGTTCTCGAGCTGGTTCGCCCGCGTGGAGATCGGCGTCATCGTCGACGGCGTGGCCTATCTCACCGTGCCGACCCGGTTCCTGAAGAGCTGGCTCGAGGCGCATTACGCCGAGCGGCTGCGGGTCAACTGCATGGCCGAGCTGCCGGGCCTGAACGGCATCGTGCTGTCGGTGCGCCAGGTGGCGCGCGAGACGGCTCCCGCTATCATTTGCGAGACGGCTGCGCCCCAGCGCCTGCGTTCGGCCTCCGCTGTGCCTGCCGCCTCGCCCGTCGCCCAGAAGCCGGTCGAGAAGCAGGCCGGCTCGACCCTCGAGGCCGATCTGGTCGACGCCTGCGGGACCCTGCTCGACCGGCGCATGAGCTTTGAGAGCTTCATCGTCGGCAAGTCGAACCAGCTCGCCTTCGCCGCAGCCGAGCGCATCGCGGCCGCCCCCGCCGGCCAGACGCCCTACAACCCGCTCTACATCCATGCCGGCGTCGGCCTGGGCAAGACGCATCTGCTGCAGGCCGTCGCGCAGGAGGCCCGCCGCCACGGCAAGCGCGTCGCCTATTTCACCGCCGACCGCTTCATGTACGGCTTCGTCGCCGCGCTGAAGGCGCAGACGGCGCTGGCCTTCAAGGAGAAGCTGCGCGGCATCGACCTGCTCGTGGTCGACGACGTGCAGTTCATCCAGGGCCGCTCGATCCAGCAGGAATTCGGCCACACCATCAATGCGCTGATCGACGCCGGCAAGCAGATCGTCGTCGCCGGCGACCGGCTCGCCAACGATCTCGAAGCGCTCGACGAGCGCATCCGCTCGCGGCTCGGCGGCGGTCTCGTCGTCGAGGTCGGCGATCTCGACGAGGAGCTGCGCGCCAAGATCATCGGCGCGCGGCTCGCCACGCTGCAGGCCACGCACGCGAATTTCCACGTCAATGCGGACGTCGTCGCCTATGTCGCTCACGTCGTCGCCACCAATGGCCGCGATCTCGACGGCGCGGCCAACCGGCTGCTCGCCCACGCCACTCTGTCTGGCCAGCCCGTCACGCTGGAGACGGCCGAGGCCGCGATCCGCGATCTCGTCCGGACGCGTGAGCCGCGCCGGGTCAAGATCGAGGAGATCCAGAAGCTCGTCGCCTCGCGCTACAATGTCAGCCGGGCCGATATCCTGTCGGAGCGCCGCACGGCGGCCGTCGTCAAGCCGCGCCAGATCGCGATGTATCTCGCCAAGGCCCTGACGCCGCGCTCCTTGCCCGTATCGGCCGGCGCTTTGGCGGTCGCGATCACACCACGGTGCTGCACGCCGTGCGCAAGATCGAGAAGGCGATCACCGAGGATCGCTCGCTGCATGACGAGGTCGATCTTCTGAAGCGCATGCTGCAGGAGTGAGCCTTTCGCTATGACGTGCGGCACAGCGGTGCTTTTGGCGGTGATTGCGACCGATCGCGCCTTGCGCCGCCAGACGCCCTCCGGCAATGTCTGCGGCCATTCCGCCGCCCGCGCGACCGCGCGGGCGCAAGCCATGCCAGAAGACGATTGCTATGAAGGTCACGGTCGAACGTTCCACGCTGCTGAAGTCGCTGGGCCATGTGCATCGCGTGGTTGAGCGCCGCAACACGATCCCGATCCTCTCCAATCTCCTGCTCAGCGCGACCGATGGCGGCCTGCGGCTTAAGGCGACCGATCTCGACATCGAGGTGGTCGAGACCGTGCCGGCCGACGTCGCCGAGTCCGGCGCGACCACGGTGCCGGCCCATACGCTCTACGACATCGTGCGCAAGCTGCCCGACGGCGCGCAGGTCTCGCTGGAGACGACCGGCGACACCGGACTCGTGCTGCGCTCCGGGCGCTCGCGCTTCCAGCTCCAGACCCTGCCCGAGAGCGATTTTCCCGACATCACCGCTGGCGAGATGGCGCACAGCTTCAAGCTGGCCGCGGGCGAACTCAAGCGCCTGATCGACAAGACCCAGTTCGCGATCTCGACGGAGGAGACGCGCTACTATCTCAACGGCATCTATCTGCATGCGATCGAGGTCGAGGGCCGCAGCCTGCTGCGCGCGGTCGCGACCGACGGCCACCGCCTCGCCAGGGTCGACACGCCCGCGCCCGCCGGCGCGGTCGGGATGCCGGGCGTGATCGTGCCGCGCAAGGCCGTCGCCGAAATCCAGAAGCTGCTGGAGGATGGCGACAGCGAGGTTCTGGTCGAGCTTTCGGCCACCAAGATCCGCGTCGCGGCCCAGGCCGTGGTGCTGACCTCGAAGCTGATCGACGGCACTTTCCCCGATTATCAGCGCGTCATCCCCAGCGGCAACGACAAGCTGCTGACCGTCGACAAGAGCGATTTCCAGGCCTCGGTCGACCGCGTCTCGACCATCTCCTCCGAGCGCGGCCGCGCCGTGAAGCTGTCCATGGCCGATGGACGGATGACGCTCTCGGTCACCAATCCCGATTCAGGCTCAGCGACCGAGGAGGTCGAGGTCGACTACGATTCGAGCCCGCTCGATATCGGCTTCAACGCCCGCTATCTGATGGACATCGCCCAGCAGCTTGACGGCGACACAGCTTTGCTGAAGCTCGCCGATCCGGGCTCGCCGACCGTGATCCAGGATCGCGAGGGAGCGTCGGCGCTCTATGTGCTGATGCCGATGCGCGTCTAGCAGCCATTGCTGCCATGGCCGCCGTCGCGCGCCTGATCCTGCAGGACTTCCGCTCCTACGAGGCCCTCGATCTGGTGATCGGGGGCCAAATCATTGCGCTTGTTGGCGAGAATGGCGCCGGCAAGACCAACCTGCTGGAGGCGCTGTCGCTGTTTGCGCCGGGGCGGGGCCTGCGCCGGGCGGAGTTGCCCTCGATGGCGCGCCAGAGCGGGCCTGGCTCGTTTGCGGTCTCGATCGCGCTTACCGAGGACGGTCCCAGACTCGGGGCGGGGCTGGGCCCAGCCGATGCGGACGGCAAGCGCTCGCGCCTCGCCCGCATCGACGGCGCATCGGTCGGCTCGGCGCTGGCCTTCAGCGAGCATTTGCGGCTGGTCTGGCTGACGCCCGATCTTGACGGGTTGTTCCGGGGCGCGGCCGGCGACCGCCGCCGTTTTCTCGACCGGCTGGTGCTGGCGGTCGATCCCGCCCACGCCGCGCGCTCGAACGCGCTCGAACGCGCGCTGCGCTCGCGCAACCGCATCCTCGAGGAGACGCCCCATGAGGCGCATTGGCTGGATGGGGTCGAGCGCGAGATCGCCGAACTCGGCGTGGCGGTCGCGGCCGCCCGCGCCGAGACGGTGGCGCGGTTGTCGGCGATCATCGCCGACAACGCCGATGCCGCTTCGCCCTTTCCCGACGCGTCCCTGATGCTGGCGGGGGAGATCGACGCGCTGGTGCAAAGCCGCCCGGCGCTCGACGCCGAAGACGCCTATCGCGCGCTGCTGCGCCAGGGCCGCAACCGCGACCGCGCCGCCGGGCGCACGCTGGCCGGGCCGCAGGCGTCGGACCTCGTCGTCCGTCACGCCCAGAAGGACATACCCGCCGAACTCGGCTCGACCGGCGAGCAGAAGGCGCTGCTGATCGGACTCGTGCTCGCCCATGCCCGCCTTGTCGCGGCGATGACGGGAATCGCTCCGCTCGTCCTGCTCGACGAGATCGCCGCCCATCTCGACCCACGCCGGCGCGCGGCGCTCTATGAGGCTCTGACCCGGTTCGGCTGCCAGGTCTGGCTGACCGGAGCCGACCCGGCGCTGTTTGCCGATCTACCCACCGGCGCGCAGCGCTTCGACGTCACGACAGGAGCGGTCAGCGCCCGGCGCTGAGCCGCTCTGCCGAAAACGCAGGCAAAAGCAGAGGGTGGTTAACCATTCTCGACGAAACTGCCGCGCATGGAACCGGTCCTGCCTCCCCTGTCTCCCGCCGAGCGCGCCATCGCCGGTCGTCTGCTGGCGCTGCTGGAGCCGCATTTCGAGGCCGCGCCGCGCGCCCGCTATCAGGCGCGCCATGGCCAGAACTGGCATCAGCGGCGGCCGGAGACCTATGCCGACGAGGCGCTGAAATACGCCAAGCTCTTCCGGCTCGAACTCGACGACGACTATCTCGCGATCAAGTCGCGCATCGCGGCGCGCGCCAATGGCCGGCGGATCAGCCTTGCCGAGTACCCGCAGTTCTTCATGGATGATTTCGGGCAGTTCTCGGCGCTCGTCGTCAGGGGCTGGAAGCGGCGCTGGGGCCCGCTCGACGGCGCGTTGCGCATTTTCTCGATGCTGATGCTGACCGACATCTCGGTCTCGCTGTCCTCCTATGACCGGGCGATCGAGACCGGAATCGGCGAGCGGCTGAGCGCATTGGAAGGCTCGTTCCGAAACGGCATCGCCGAACGCATATCGGCGATCGAGAGCGGCATGAGCGAGGTCGCGGGCTTTTCCGGCCGGCTTGCCGGCAAGGCCGGGGCGACGCTGCAGGCGGTCGCCGGCACCAAGGCGCGGCCCGAGCAGGTCTCGGCCGCCGTCGCCGAGATCGTCCGGGCGACGCGCGATTTCGGCGCATCGAGCGCCCGCATCATGCAGGAAACCGCGACATCGCGGCTGGCGACCGACGAGGCCAGCACCGAATGCCACGGCATCGCCGAAAACGTCGTCGCGTTGCGGCAGGCCAATGAGCGCATCGGCAGCGTCGTCGAGCTGATCCGCAACCTCGCCTCGCAGACCAATCTGCTGGCGCTCAACGCCACGATCGAGGCGGCCCGGGCCGGCGAGGCGGGCCGTGGCTTCGCGGTCGTCGCCGGCGAGGTCAAATCGCTCGCCAACGCCACCAACAGCGCGACCGAGGCGATCCGCCAGGGCGTCGAGCAGGTCGTCGATGCGGGCACGGCCATCGAGCAGGCGGTCAGGGAGTTGAACCTGACGATGCAGAGCATGCAGGCGAGCACGCGCGTCGTCGCCGATTCCGTCGCCGATCAGGCGGCGCGGATCGAGGCTATCGCCGGTCAGGCGGAGGCGTCGTCGTCGGGCGTCGACGCCATCGCCCACCATGCCGCGCTGGTCGAGGGGCTGGCCGGCGAGGCCGCCGCGCTCGCGCGCCAGATGGACGAGCGCGTCAGGGCGACGACCAGCCTCTCGGCCGAGCTCGAACGCTCGATCGGCGATTTCCTCGGCGAAGTGGCGCAGGCCCGCGCCGAGCGCCAGCGGGCCACGCTGATCCGGACCGGCTGAGGCCGAAAGGTCAGCTCTCCAAGTCCCTCAGAACATGATCTCCTGCAGGAGACGCCGGATTCCTGCGCATCCTCAACGAGGCCGAAATCTTCGCGCCGGCCGGCTACCAGCGCCATCTCGACAACATCTCGGCGGCCTATGTCCGTCTGCTCAAGCGCGCGCGGGGGGCCGGGCTAGGTCGGCGACTACAGCGAGGAAGAGCTGGAGGTCATCGTCCATGTCCTGATGGGCGCGCGCGGCTATCTCAGCCGCCGCTAGGCCTATGGCGAGGGCGGGTGATGCCGTGCCCGACCATGTCTACTCGGCCTATGAGAAGCTGATCGGCTCCGGGTTGATGGCAAGGCCCGCCGGGACGTGAGCCTTCGGCCCGTTCTCGGCGGCGCGCCCGGGCAAGCGCGTTCAGTCCGCCGGGGTGAGAGCGGCCTTCCGGTTGCGCAGGATCGTCGGCGACAGCAGGGCCAGCAGCAGCGCCGCAACGACGCCGAGCAGCACGGCGCTGATCGGGCGGGACAGGAAAACCAAGAAATCGCCGTCTGCGAGCAGCATGGCGCGGCGGAAATTCTCCTCGAGCTGCGGCCCGAGCACAAGCCCGAGCAGCAGCGGCGCCGGCTCGACACCGACCTTGATGAAGAAGTAGCCGATCGCGGCGCAGCCCAGCATCAGCCAGACGTTGAACAGGCTGTTTGCGATGCCGTAAGTGCCGATGCAGCAGAACAGCACGATGGCGGGGAAGAGCAGGCGGTAGGGGATCTTCAGCATCGAGACCCATAGCCCGATCAGCGGCAGGTTGATCACCAGCAGCATCAGATTGCCGACCCACATCGAGGCGATGACGCCCCAGACCAGCCTTGGCTGTTCCGTCATGATCTGCGGACCCGGCTGGATGCCCTGCATCATCAGTGCGCCGATCATCAGCGCCATCAGCGCATTCGCCGGGATGCCGAGCGTCAGCAATGGGATGAAGCTCGTCTGCGCGCCCGCATTGTTGGCGGCTTCCGGACCAGCCACGCCCTCGATCGCGCCCTTGCCGAAGCGTGAAGGATCCTTCGCCAGCTTCTTCTCCAGCGCATAGGAGGAGAACGGCGGCAGCGCGGCGCCACCGCCCGGCAGCACGCCGAGCACCGAGCCCAGCGCCGTGCCGCGTAGCATCGCGGGGAAGGCGGCGCGCAGGTCGGCCCTGCTCGGAATCAGGTCGCGAACCGTCTGGCTGACCACGCGCCGCGCGGGCGGTCGCTCCAGATTGGCGATGATCTCGCCGAGCCCGAACAGGCCCATCGCGATCGGCACGAAGTCGAGCCCATCGGACAGCTCCGCGACGCCGAAGGTCATGCGCGCCGCGCCCGAGCTGACATCGATGCCGACGAGGCCGAGCAGCAGCCCGAGCAGAACCATCGCCAGCGACTTCGCGACCGAGCCGTGCGCCAGCACGACGGCCGCGATCAGGCCGAGCACGAGCAGGCTGAAATACTCCACGGCCGTGAATTTCAGCGCCAGCACGGAGAGCGGCACGCTCATGACCGCGATGACGATGGTCGCCATCGTGCCGGCGAAGAAGGACGCGATCGCCGCGATCGCCAGCGCCGTGCCGGCCTTGCCCTGCTTGGCCATTTCGTGGCCGTCGAGGCAGGTAACGACCGACGAGGTCTCGCCCGGCACATTGACCAGGATCGCGGTGGTCGAGCCGCCATACTGCGCCCCGTAGAAGATGCCCGCCAGCATGATCATGGCGCCCGGTGGCGACAATCCGAAGGTGAAGGGCAGCAGCAGCGCCACAGTCGGGATCGGCCCGATCCCCGGCAGCACGCCGATCGCCGTGCCGATCAGGACGCCGAGTAGGCACAGGCCGAGATTGTTGAGCTCAAGCGCGGTCGAAAGTCCGAGCAGCAGGTTGTCGAAGAGTTCCATGACAGGCTTTCAGCGCGGCCAGACGGGGACCGGCAGCGCCAGAACCTTGATGAAGAGAAGCACAGCCGCGCCCGAGAGGACGAGCGCGAACGGCACTGTTTCACGCAGGCGCCCCTCACGCGTGGCGAGGCTGGCGAGGATGACGGTGACGACCGCGGCGATGGCGAGTCCCAGCTTTTCCGCCATCAGCGCGAAGATGCCGACCGCACCGAGCACCGCGAACAGGGGCCGCAACTGCACCGGCTCGATCGGCATTGCCGTCTCTGCCGCGCGTCTTTGCAGCAGGCCTGCGCGCCAGAGGCTGCGCGCGCAGAAGAACAGACCAAAGGCGAGCAGCCCGAGCGAGACGACGCGCGGCATGTAGCCGGCGCCCATGTCGGCCGCGTGGCCGACAGTGAGCTTGCGTGTCGCGACCAGCGCGCCCGCCGCCACCGCGACGAGGAACAGGCCAAACAGCAGGTCGCGCCAGTCGATCCGGGAGCGGGTCATCGGGCCGGCCACCTAGCTGCCCTTGATGCCGGCCTCGCGGATGATGCCGCCCCAGCGAGTGGTGGCGTCCTTCAGCCAGTTCGAGAATTCCGCCGGGGAACCGGCCTTCACCACGCCGCCCTGTTCGGCGATCTTGGCCTTGATCTCGGGCTCCTGCAGGATCTTGCTGATTTCGGAGTTGAGCCGCGTGACCATTGCGGGAGGCGTTCCGGCGCGGGTCAGAATACCCTGCCAGGTGCCGGCGTCGCCTCCGGGCAGACCCGCCTCCCTGAAGGTCGGCAGTCCCGCGACGCGCTCCTCGCCGGTCACGGCGAGGCCGACGAGCTGCTTGTTGGCGACGAAGGGCAATGTCGCGGTCGAGCCATTGATGATGACGCCGCTCTCGCCCGAGACGACGGCCCGGGAGGCCGCCGCGCCGCCCTTGTAGGGCACGTTCTTCCACTGGTTGCCGAGTTCCCTCGCCATCTGAACGGCTGTGATGTGGTTGGCCGCGCCGACGCCGGAATTCGCGATGGCGAGCTTGTTCGGGTTCGCTTTGGCGTATGCGATCAGCTCCTGCGCCGTCTTGGCGGGAATCGATTCATGCACGGCCAGCACATAGGGGCCGAACATCACCATCGAGACCGGAGCCAGATCCTTGGCCGGGTCATAGGTCAGGTCGGAGAACAGGCTCGGTGCGGTCGCCAGAGAGCCGACATCCATCAGCAGCAGGGTGTGGCCGTCGGCCGGAGACTTGGCGACGGCGTCGGCGCCGAGGTTGCCGGCCGCGCCCGGCTTGTTCTCGATCACGACGGGCTGGCCGATCGCGGCCGAGAGCTTTGGCCCGATCAGGCGGGCGAGGATGTCGGACGTTCCGCCGGGCGCAAACGGCACGACGAGGCGGACGGGGCGTTCGAACTTCTGGGCTGCGGCGGACTGTGCGGAAAGCGCGAAGCCCGCGAGCGCCGCAAGCACGAGGCCTTTGGCAAGGCCGTTGGCGAGGGTCGCCGGGAAAGGAAGTCGGGTCATGGATGTCCTCCTGTGGGATGCGGGCCTCGCCCGGATGCCGGGTCGCGAAGTCGCAGGCAGTCTTCAAGATGCTGCCTTGTCGCTACAGAATAGGAGAGTCACGATGCGCCCGTGAGTTAGAAAGGCAATAAGTCGATACCTTTTTTGGATCGCACGATAATCTCAACGTGGTTGCCGACGCGCTGCCGCCGCTTACCCTGACGATCAGACGGCATTAGCCGCGTGCAATCCTGGGAGGGTTTATTAGCCGATCGATCACACGCCGCGCGGCGCTCAGTCTTGCCGGCGGCGCGCTCGCCGCGCCTCTGGTTGCGCGGGGCGGCTTCGCGCAGGCCTATCCGGCCAGGCCGGTCACGGTGATCATTCCCTTCGGCGCTGGCGGGACCACCGATCTCGTCGGGCGCATCATCTGCGAGAAGCTGACCCAGCGCACGGGCAAGGCCTTCATCATCGAAAATCGGGCCGGCGCCGGCGGCAACACCGGCGTCGCCGCGCTCTCCCATGCGACGCCCGACGGCTACACGATCGGCATGACGACGCCGTCGACGCACGGCATCAATCCCAATCTCTACAAGGACAAGCTGCCCTTCAGGCCGTTCGAGTTCGAGTTCCTCTCGCTGGCCTCGTCGCAGCCGAACTTCCTCTGCGTGCATCCCTCGATCCCGGCGCAGAACGTCAAGGAATTCATCGCCTATCTGAAGGCCAATCCCGGCAAGGAAAACTATGGCTCGTCGGGCATCGGCACCTCGATCCATCTCTCGGGGGAACTCTTCATGCAGCTCGCCGGCGTGACGATGCAGCACGTCACCTATCGCTCCTCGGGCGCGCTGGTGCAGGACCTGATCGCGGGCAACGTCAAGGTCTCCTTCGACAACTTCACCTCGCCCTATCCGCACTACAGGGCCGGCACGCTGAAGGGGCTGGCCGTCACCAGCATGGAGCGTGCGAAGATCGCGCCCGAAGTTCCGCCTCTGGCCGAGACCCTGCCGGGCTTCGACATCTCGTCGTGGAACGGCTTTCTCGCGCCGAAGGGCACCCCGAAGGAGATCTGCGACAGGCTCGTGGCCGAGATCCAGGCGGTGCTGAAGGATCCAGCCGTGGTCGGGCGCTTTGAGGAACTCGGCGCGGCGGCGACGCCCTCGACCGGAGCGGAAACGAGGGCGAAGGCCGAGACCGAGATGGCCAAGTTCAAGTCGATCATCGACAAGGCCGGAATCAGCATCCAGAACTGAACCGGGCCCGACCGTCAGGGCAGGGCTTGCCGGCGGGAGGGCTGGAGATGTTCGAGTTGAGCCAGCTACGCTGTTTCGTGGCCGTGGCGGAGGAACTGCATTTCGGCCGGGCGGCGCTGCGCCTCAACATGACGCAGCCGCCGCTCAGCCGCCAGATCCAGATCCTCGAACGCGTGCTCGACGTCGTGCTGCTTGAGCGCAGCAACCGCACGGTAAAGCTTACCCCGGCCGGTCAGAGCTTCCTCTCGGAGGCGCGCCGCATGCTCAAGCTCGCCGAGAGCGCGGCGCTGCTCGCCAAGCGCGTCGCCAACGGCAAGGCCGGCTCGATCAACATCGGCTTCACCGCGACCTCGGCTTATTCCTATGTCCCGGAACTCGTCGCCGCCTGCCGGCGCGAGCTGCCCGACGTCGAGATCGCGCTGAAGGAGATGGTCAGCGGCGACCAGCTCAAGCGGCTGGGTTCGGGCGAGATCGATATCGGACTGCTGCGGCCGCCGATCCCGCGCACGGGTCTCAGCGCTTTTCGCGTGACGTCCGAGCCGCTGATCGCGGCGGTGCCGGCCGGGCACGCGCTGGCGCGGGCCGAGGCGATCGCTATCGAGGATCTCGCGGCCGAGCCCTTCATCATGTATGCGCCTTACGAGGCGCGCTATTTTCACGATCTGCTGGTCGAGCTGTTCTCCCGCGCCGGGCTGGTGCCGAACTATGTCCAGCACCTCGCCCAGATCCACTCGATCCTGGCCATGGTGCATTCGGGCGTCGGCGTCGCGCTGGTGCCGCAGGCGGCGACGAACCTGCATTTCAGCGGCGTCGCGCTGCGCCCGGTCGATCTGCCGCGCCAGCGGCCCGCCGAACTGTTCTTCGTCAGCCGCGAGGACAACGACAATCCGCTCCTGCCGATCGTCGCCGCTCTGGCGAAGGGGCTGGCGCAAGGCCCGGGGAAAACTGGCTGAACGATGCAATCAATGGATCGCCCGATACAGTGATTGGTCTCGATCGGCATCGTTCCTGATCTACTTCTGCGGCTGAACCCAGCCAAGGAGCCGATCGTGAGCAAGATGACCCCCCGGGAGATGGCGCGCCATATCGGCAACGGGCTGCTCTCCTTTCCCGTCACGCCGTTTACGCCCGGCAACGCCTTCGACGAGGCGCGTTACCGCTCCAATCTCGACTGGCTCTGCGGCTACGATGTCGCCGGCCTGTTCGCGGCGGGCGGCACGGGCGAGTTCTTCTCGCTGTCGCCGGCCGAGGTGGTGCAGGTGGTCGCGACCGCGGTCGCCGAGACGAAGGGCCGCGTGCCGGTGCTCGCCGGCGTCGGCCATGGCACGCGGATCGCGGCCGAACTTGCGGCCGGCGTCGAGCAGGTGGGGGCCGACGGCATCCTGCTGCTGCCGCCTTATCTCGTCTTCTCCGAGCAGGACGGGCTCGCCGCCCATATCGAGGCGGTCTGCCGGGCGACGACGCTCGGCGTCATCGTCTACAACCGCGACAACGCCATCATCACCGAAGAGACGCTGGCGACGCTGTGCGAGCGCAATCCCAATCTCGTCGGCTACAAGGACGGCATCGGCGACATCGAGCTGATGACGCGCATTCATCTGCGCATGGGCGAGCGGCTGACCTATATAGGCGGCCTGCCCACGGCCGAGACCTTCGCGCTGCCCTATCTGGAGATGGGCGTCACCACCTATTCCTCGGCGGTGTTCAACTTCGTTCCGCAATTCGCGACCAGCTTCTACGCCGCGGTGCGCCGGCGCGACCGCGAGAGCGTGCAGGCCGGATTGCGCGACTTCATCCTGCCGTTGATCGCGATCCGCAACCGCAGGCGCGGCTACGCCGTCTCGATGATCAAGGCGGGGATGAAGGTGGTCGGGCGCGATTCTGGCCCGGTGCGGACGCCGCTGACCGATCTGACCGAGGCCGAGACGGCGGAGCTGGCCGCGCTCGTCGCCCGCCTCGACCAAGGTGAATTCGCGACGCGCGGGCGTGCGGCTGCCTAAGCGCCGCGCGCGATGCGTCGATTGCATCGGTCGATACGGCCTTTGATCTGTTCCCGGCCGGCCGCGCCTCTAACCTGCCGCCCATAAAGCGAGCCGCTCCGAAGGGCGGCCGGATGTCGGGGGAGACGATCATGGGCGCGACGAAGACAACTGGTGTGGTGGCGCTGCTTTCGGCCATGATGGCGGCCATGCCTGCCGCCGCAAAGACGCTGGTCTATGTGTCGAACGCCGATAGCCGCCAGATCAGCGTGCTCGAACTCGATGCGCAGGCCGGCGAGTTGAAGCCGGTCGAGACGGTCGCTGTCACCGGGACCGCGATGCCGATGGCGATCTCGCCCGACAAGCGCCACCTCTACGTCTCGCTGCGTTCGCAGCCCTTCTCGGTCGCGTCCTTCGCGATCGACCCGCAGACCGGCAAGCTCGCGCCCCTCTCGACAGTGCCCTTGCCCGACAACATGGCCTATGTCGCGACCGACCGGACGGGGCGCTTCCTGCTCAGCGCCTCCTATGGCGGCGACAAGATCGCAATCAATCCGATCGGGCCGCAAGGCGCGGTCGGGGCCGAGCCGGTGCAGGTCGTTCCAACCCGCAAGCACGCGCATGCGATCCTGACCGACCGCGCCAACCGGCATCTCTTCGCCAGCAATCTCGGCGGCGACGTCCTGCTCCAGTTCAGGTTTGATGCTGCGACCGGCAAGGTCACGCCCAACGATCCGCCCTTCGTCGAAACCAAGAAGGGCGCGGGGCCGCGCCACTTCGTCTTCAGCCCGGACGACAAATTCGCCTATCTGGTCAACGAACTCGACGGCACGCTGAATTCCTATCGCTACGATGCCGGCAAGGGGACCATGGCCGAGACCGGCAGCGTCAGCATCGTGCCGCCGGGTTTCCAGGGCGGGGCTCCGGCCAGCGCCGAGCTCAAGATCACGCCGAACGGCCGCTTCATCTACGCCTCTGAGCGGACCTCGAACACGATCGCGGCGTTCCGGGTCGATGCCGCGACGGGCGCGCTGACGCCAGCCGGCAACTTCGCCACCGAGATGCAGCCGCGCGGCTTCAACATCGACCCGAGCGGGCGCTTCCTCGTCGCCGCCGGGCAGAAATCCGACTCCGCGACGCTCTATGCGATCGACGCCGGGACCGGGGCGCTGAAGGAACTGAAACGCTATCCGCTCGGCAAGAATCCGAACTGGGTCGAAATCATCGAGCTTCCGTGAGCCGGGTTGGCGTCACCCGGCGCTTCGGCCGGGTGACTGGGAGATCCCTGCGCCGGTTTGATCGGCCAGCCGCTCACATCGTGGCGGCGACCACCGCATCGACATCCGTGACGACGCAGACGTTCTGCAGCGCGTAGTTGACCGACGCCGTGTGCCATTCCGCAGTCATCGTCGAGCAGGCGTCCTCCGGCACGAGCATGAAATAGCCCTTGTCCGCGCCCGTGCGCGCCGTGTGCTCGATCGACATGTTGGTCCATGCTCCGGTGACGATGACGACATCGCGCCCGAGCGCTTTCAGCACGGTTTCCAGCCGCGTGCCCTCCCAGGCGCTCATGCGGCTCTTCTCGACGACATGGTCGCCGGCCTGCGCCTCCAGCCCGGGAACGGGAGCCGAGCCCCATGTCCCGCGCACCAGCGCCTTGGCGTCCGCCAGCCCCTCGAAGAGCGGCGCGTTCATGGTGACGCCCGGCGCGCCGGGCTCAACCACGAACCAGACATGGATCACCGGAATGCCGCGCGAACGCGCCGCTTGGGCTAGACGCGTGGCGTTGGCGATGGCGTTTTGTTGCCGGCAGTGCTCCGGCGAGCCGGAGGAAGCAAACGCGCCGCCATGCATCACGACGTCGTTCTGCATATCCTGGACGATCAGCGCGCAGCGCGCGGGATCGAGCCGGTAGCCGCTCGCGGCCTTCTTCGCCCCGCTCGCCGCAACCGTCGCGGCGGGCCTGACGCCCGAGACCGGTTGCGGGGCAGGGTCGCTACGGCCGCGCTCGCCGCCGCCTGCATTCATGTAGGGTTCGCGACGCGGGCTGATCCTGGTCTCGACCGCGTAAAGCGAGTGCGTCGCGGTCAGGAACAGCGTGCGCCAGTCCGGCCCGCCCCAGGTCAGGTTGCCGACGAGTTCCGGCACGCGCAGCTTGCCGATCAGCTCGCCCTTGATCGTGTAGACCCAGACGCCACCGGGCCCGCAGACCCAGACATTGCCCTGCGCGTCGCATTTCATGCCGTCGGGCACGCCGGGCTCGGAGCCGACGATCCCGGAGGCGAAGATGCGCCCCGGCCCGAGCCGTCCGTCGGACAGGATGGGGAAGACGCGGATATTGTGCTGCACCGTGTCGTTGACGAAGAGCCGGTCCTCGGTCGGGCAGAAGCACAGGCCGTTGGGCTGGTCGAAGAGATAGCGATCGACAAGCAATTGCGGCTCGCCCCCGCCGGGCGGAATGCGGTAGACGCCCTGGAAGCCGAGCTGGCGCGGGCGCTCGACGCCGAACACCGGCATGCGGCCGTACCAAGGGTCGGAGAAATAGATCGACCCGTCCGATTTCACCACGACGTCGTTGGGGCTGTTGAGTTCCATGCCCTCGAAACGCGAGGCCAGCACCTCGCGCCGGCCATCCGGCCGCTCGCGGACCAGCGACGAAGTGGCGTGCTCGCAGACGATCAGGTTCAGTTCGGAATCATAGGTCATGCCGTTGCATTTGTTCGCGGGCCGCTTGACCTCGCGAATACCGGCCTTGTCCCAGCGGCGGCGGACGTCGCCGGGCATGTCGGAGAACAGCAAATGCTGCTCGCGCGGGTGCCAGACCGGCCCTTCGCAGAAGTCGAAGCCGGTGCCGAGCTGGCGTACGGGAGCCCAGAGGTCGACGCAGTCCTCGAAGGCGGGGCGGATGGCGACATGGGTGGTCATCGGCGATGCCTCACGCCGCAAACCAGTTGCGCGGCGGCAGCGACTGCACCACCGGGCCAGGCACCGCCATGTCCATGCGGCCGACGACCTGACCATGGGCGATCTTGGCGGGCTTGTCATGGACCGGCAGCAGGAATTTGGCCTGAGAGAGCAGCTTCTTGATCGCCGCCTTCTCCTGCCGCTTGGAGACGCCGTGATTGCCGGTGGTGCGCGGCTCGTTGGCGCCGACCTCGTGGAAGGGCGTGACGATCTGGTCGTTGAAGTCGTAGATCACGTCGCCGCAGAGGATCGCCCGTCCCTCGGCAGTATCGACATGGATATTCATCGAGCCTTCGGTATGCGCGCCGGCGGCCTCCAGATAGCAGCCGGGAAACAGCTCGATCATTCCCGAGAGCTCCAGATCCTCGAAGCGCAGCGCGTCGCGCGTATGCAGCCGGTCGATCAGGTGCTTGATGTCGGGGGCCGGGTATTGCGGGTGCATCAGGCCCGAGACCGAGTATTCGAGCTCGCGCCGGTTGACGATGACGGTCGTGTTCATCGGGAAGAGCTCATCCTTCCCGGCATGGTCGATATGGAGATGGGTGTGCATGACGTAACGCACATCGCCCATCCGCACGCCGTGCCTGGAGAGCTGGTTCTCGATCATGTTCTCGTGGAACTGCAGCCCCCGCATGCCGAGGCTTTCCATGATCTGGTTGTGGCGGTAGCCGGTGTCGACCACGACCGGCCAGGGGCCGCCGAGGATCAGGAAGCCATAGGTTGGAACCCTCCGGGTGCGGCCGCAGTCGCGGCCGAGCACGAGGAAGCTCGATTCCAGCTCGATGTCACCATAGTCGAGAATCTTGATTTCGAGCGCCATGGCGGTTCTCCCATTGCCTATCGACCGAGGCGGTAGACCCGCCTCGCGGTTTCGTTGAAGACGTCGTTTCGGGCGCTCTCCGGCACGGCCGCGCGGTGCGCGCCGACGAGATCGCCATAGTTCGTCCAGAGCTTCTCGATCGGAAAATTGGAGCCGAACAGGCAGCGCTCCGCCCCGAACAGCGCGAGCGTCTCAGTGACGATGACGTGGATATGCTCGGCGTCGTTTCGGCGCAGGAAGGTGCCCAGCCCCGAGAGCTTGCAGACGACGTTGGTGTGAGCCGCCAGTCGCGTCATGCTCTCTCGCCACTGGGCCAACCCGTCCGGCGACAGGTCCTCCAGCATGCCGGCGTGCTGGAGCACGAAGGTGACATGGGGGCACAGGAACGCGAGTTGCGCAGCGCCCTCCATTTGCCCGGCGAAGACCTGCAGATCAAAACTGAAGCCGTAGTCGGCGAGGAGATCGATGTTCGCTTGTAGACGTGGCTCGCTGCACAGGTCTGGGCCGTTCGCGAAGCGGTAGAGCGGGTTCTCGTGCCAGTGCAACTGCATGCGCACGCCGCGTACGCGCGGATTTGCCGCCAGCGCGTCGAGCTGGGGGCGCACATCCTCGCTGAGCATGTCGGCATACGCGACGATCGCGATCGGGAAGCCGCTTTCCTCCGCTGCCTGCGAGACGAAGGCGACCTCGTCGAGGTGGCGCGCTGGAGCCCAGTTCGCCTGCACATAGACTGCTTCGGTCACGCCTGACGGCCGGCAATCGGCGAGATACTCGGCGATCGGGTAATCGCGCCGGATCGGCTCATAAGGCCCGAAAATGCGCGGCTGCATCGGCCCGAGCAACCAGGGCAGATCGGCCTGACGCCAGATATGGAAGTGCGAATCGACGAGTCCCGTCATGCCGCGACCGCGCCTCCGAGCGACAGGATGTGCCGGCAGATGCGGGCCGTGCTCGCGCCGTTGCCGAGGCTGTCGAGGCGCGGCGCGATCAGCCGCAGCGCCTCTGTTTCCGGCCGATAGCCCGGATCGGCGGCGAGCGGCGTCAGCCAGTCGATGCGATGCGCGCGCGCCGAAAGCCGCGTGACGGCCGAGACCAGCGCCGCCGGATCGCCGCGCTCCAGACCGTCCGACAGCACGACGACGACCGCGCCGCGCGCGTAGGCCGCAAAGCGCGGCACGGCGAGGAAGGCCTGCAGCGCGTCGCCGATGCGCGTGCCGCCGTCCCAGTCGGCGACCAGCCCCGACGCTTCAGTGAGCGCCTGCTCGCGGCGCTTGCGGCGCAGCGCCCGCGTCACGCGGGTCAGGCGTGTGCCGAAGGTGAAGACCTCGACGCGCGCCGTCGCCTGCACGATCGTATGGGCGAGCGCGAGATTGGCGTCGCTGCGCTGCTTCATCGAACCCGAGACGTCGATCAGCAGCAGGATCGGGCGCGGCCGCGTCACGCGCCTGAGCTTCTTCAGGCTCATCACCTCGCCGTCATGGCGGATCGCTTCGCGCAGGCTGCGCGCGAGATCGACGCTCGGCCCCCGCCGCGCCGCGCGATGGCGGTAGCCGCGCCGGCGGGGCAAGGCGGCCGGCAGCGCGCGGGCGAAGCGCCGAAGCGTCTCGCTCTCGTCGAGCGGCTGCAGCGCCCGCACCGAAAGCGCCTCCGCGCCGGTCGCGGCCTGGCCCGTCTCGTTGACCTCCTCGCCGACCAGAATTTCGCGCGAGCCTGAATCCTCCTGCACCGAGATCTCCTCGTCGGGCGCAAAATCCTCGTCGCCCGGCTCGGCGACCGCACCGAGGAAATGCATGTCGAACAGGGCGTCGAACAGCGCGCGCTGCTCGGGATGGGGTGCGAGCGTGGCGACCGCCGCCTTGCGGACATGCTCGATGCTGCGCGGCCCGAGCAGTTCGACCGCCATTAGGAAGCTGGTGGTTTGCTCGGGCGCGACGGCGAGCCCATGCCCGCGCAGCAGCGTGGGAAACGCGACGAAGGGACGTGCGGCGGCGGGGAGGGGGGCGATCATGGCGCGCGCTCCCATCCATTGGCCTTCTGATCGCGGTGAGCGGCAACCCGTCCCCTTCCCCCCGCTTGCGGTGGGGAAGGGTTAGGGATGGGGGGGCGTGCAGGTCGAGCCAAGACGACTACCGCGCGCGACCACGGCCTGAGCTCTCCCCCCCACCCCGGCCCTCCCCACCGCAAGCGGGGGGAGGGAGAAGAAAGCGATGCGCCAAGACACTCGCTCATGCCGCCAGCCCCGGAATGATCAGCGGCAGGCGCGGGCGCAGGTGGGCGAAGTCCTCCTCGTCCTTGATCGCCGTGCCGAGCGAGCGGCGGAAGGCCTCGGGCCAGGGCGCGCCGGCCTGCGCCAAAGCGGTCGCGGCCTCGGCCCAGTCGACGGCCTCGGCGACGCCCGGCGGCTTCGCCAACGGCTCCTGCCGCAAAAGCCCGATGGCATGGACGACCGCGCGCGCCGTGCCTTCCGCCACGGCCGACGAGCGCAGCATGATGATCTGCGCCTCGCGCTCGGGCTCCGGATAGGCGATGTAGTGGTAGACGCAGCGGCGGCGCAGCGCCTCGTGCAACTCGCGCGTCCGGTTCGAGGTCAGCACCACGACAGGGCGCTCGGCCGCGCGCAGCGTGCCGCGCTCGGGGATCGAGATCGAGAAATCGGAGAGAAATTCGAGCAGGAACGCCTCGAATTCATGGTCGGAGCGGTCGATCTCGTCGATCAGCAGCACGGTCGATTCCGGTCGGCGCAGGACGCTGAGCATCGGCCGCTCGATCAGAAAGTCGTCGCGGTAGATGTCGAGCGTCTCGCCCTCGCGCGCCTGCCGGATGGCCAGCATCTGGCGCGGATAGTTCCATTCGTAGAGCGCGCCCGAGGCGTCGATGCCCTCGAAGCATTGCAGGCGGATAAGCTGGCGCCCGAGAATGCCGGCGATGGCTTTTGCCGCTTCCGTCTTGCCGACACCCGGCGCCCCCTCCAGCAGCAGCGGCTTGCCCAGCGCCAGCGCGAGATAGCCGGCGGTCGCGATGCCGTCATCGGCGAGATACATCGCTCCCGTCAGGGCCTGGGCGAGGTCCTCTGGGCTCGATATGCCGGCAACGGTGGTGCGCAAGGCCATGCCGTCACCGCCAGTTCACAGGGCCGCCGCGGCGCGGGCCGGGCTTGACGCCGCCATTGGCCTCGAGGCCGCGCAGGATCTTTTCCGGCGTGATCGGCAGCTCGTCCACACGCACGCCGACCGCGTTGTAGACGGCGTTGGCGATGGCCGGCAGCACCGGGTTGGCGCACATCTCGCCTGGCCCCTTGCCGCCATAGGGGCCGTCCGGCGCCGGCCGTTCCAGCACCGTGACATGGTAGGGCGCGATCTGGCCCGGTCCCGGCATCAGATACTCGTTGAAATCGCGCGGGCCGTGCTCGGGGTTGGGATAATAGGGCTCCGGCGTCTCGTAGAGCGCGTGGCTCATGCCCATCCAGGCTCCGCCCACAAGCTGCTGCTCGACCATCCGGGGATTGATCACCCGGCCGAGCTCATAGGCGCTGGTCATGCGCAGCACCTCGACCTCGCCCGTCTCGTCGTCGACGGCGACGTCGGCGACGAGGCAGGCATGGGCGAAGGCGGTGTTGGGGTTCATCTCGCCGGTCTCGGCGTCGACGGCCGAGAGCGGGATCAGGAAGATGCCGCGCCCGGCGATCGTCTTGCCCTGCTTGAACTGGGCCGCCTGCGCGGTGGCCTTGACCGTGATCGAGCGCGACGGCGCGCCCCTGACATGGATGTTGCCGCGACCGTCGGTGACGAGGTCGCCGGCATCGACCTCGAGCTCCTCGGCGGCGGCCTCCAGCAGCACGCCGCGCGCCTCGCGCGCCGCGACGATGATGGCGTTGCCCATGCGATGCGTGCCGCGCGAGGCAAACGAGCCCATGTCATGGGGGCCGGTGTCGCTGTCGGCGGTATCGACATAGACGTCCTCGATGGGCACGCCGAGCGTCTCGGCCGCGATCTGGCGCGAGACCTGCTTCATGCCCTGGCCGAGATCGATCGCCGACAGCGCGACGGTGAACTTGCCGTCGGGATTGGAATGGATCAGCGCCTGGCTCGGATCGCCGCCGAGATTCATCCCGATCGGATAGTTGACCGAGGCCATGCCTCGCCCTTCGTGACGGGCCATGTCAGCGCCTCCTGCCGAAGACGGATGAGAAGCGGACCGCGCCATGCTGCGTCTGCGCCGGAGCGGCGGGCGCTGGCGCGGGCGGAGCGGGCGGCGGCTGATAGGGCGGCGGCTGCTGACCGGTTACCGGCTGGTAGGGCGACGGAGGGGGCTGATAGGGTGGTTGCGGCGCGGCCGGCCGCGCGGCCTCGTAACGCGGCACCTGTGCCGGCGCGGCGCGGCCGTCCCGCGCGCCCTCCATCACCGGCTGCTTGCTCGGCGCGATGCGTGAGGTCCCCGCCGGCAAGGTCTGCGTCGGGCCCGAACTGCGCGTGTCGGGCTTGCCGATCTGGCCGCGGGCGTCGAGCACGGTGGCCGGAATCTGGGAGCGCTCGCCGACGCCGCCTCCGCTCAGCGAGGATTGCCGCTTGCCCTGATCCGAGATCGGCCAGTTGGCCTTTTCGGCCGCGACCTGGACGCATTCGATCAGCGCCGTGTTCGAGGCTGCGCGGCGATGCGGCTTCATGTCCCCGTCGCGATAGGCGTTGAGGAGGCGGAACTCCATCGGGTCCATGGCGGCCACCTCGGCGAGGCGGTCCATCTGGACCTCCAGCGCGAAATCCACCGCCGTGATGCCGAAACCGCGCATCGCGGTCGAGGGGCAGCGATTGGTGTAGGCGACATGGACGTCCGAGGAGACGTTGGGGATCCAGTACGGGCCCGGCAAATGCGCCGTGCATTTGATCGCGGCGTAGCTGGAGAGCCGCGTATAGGCGCCGGCGTCGAAATAGCTGCGGATCTGACGGGCGACGATCCGCCCGTCCCGCATCAGCCCGTCCTTGATGTAGATGCGCTCGGCCCCGCGCGGCGAGCCGTAGAGCATCTCCTCCTCGCGATCGAGCACGAAGCGCACGGGCTTGCCCGTCACCATCGCGCCGAGAACGGCGAGCGGCTCGGTCAGGGAATCGACCTTGCCGCCGAAACCGCCGCCGACCGTCCCGCCGATGAAATGCAGCCGGTTGGATTCGAGCGCGACGATCTTCGCCGCCGTGCCCAGCGCGAAGAACAGCCCCTGCGCGCAGGAATGCACGACGAATCGGCCGTTCTGCTCGGGCGCGGCGATCGAGCCGTTGGTCTCGGTCGGCGCATGCTCGATCGGCGACATCTGGTAGCGGTGCTCGAGCACCATGTCGGCGGAGGCGAAGGCCCGCTCGACATCGCCGAAGCGCAGCTTCTGGTGGTCGAAGCGCTCGTGATATTCGAAGTAGTTGTTCGGATAGGTCTCGTTGACCACCGGCGCGCCGGGTTTCAGCGCCTCCTCGACGTCGAACACAGCCGGCATCGGCTCGTAGTCGATGCGGACGAGTTTTTTCGCAGCCAGCGCCTGCGCTTCGCTGTCGGCAATGATCGCGACGACCGGCTCGCCCTTGTAATGCACCGTGTCGACTGCCAGCGACGGCTCGTCGTCCTTGCCGAAGTTGATCAGGCTCAGCAGCGTGTTCTTGTTGACGGGCACATCGGCGGCGCGCAGCACGCGCCTGACGCCGGGCGCGCGCGCGGCCGCCGCGACGTCGATCGAACGGATGCGGGCGCTGGCATGGGGGCTGCGCACCACTTTCAGGTGCAGCATGCCATCGAAGGCGTGGTCGTCGAAGAAGCGCGTCAGCCCGGTGACGTGGCCGGGCATGTCCTGACGCTGGAGGCCCTTGCCGACGACGTTGAGATTGTCGTCGCGCTCGTCGGCGAAGATGTCCTTGCGCATCTCAAGCATGACGGCCTCCCTCGGTGCGGCGCAGGCCTGGCGAACCGGCCGCCGCCAGGATCGCCGCGACGATCGGCTCGTAGCCGGTGCAGCGGCAGATATTGCCGCTGATCGCCTCGATCACCTCGTCGCGGCTTGGGTTGGGGTTCTTCTCCAGCAAGCCGCGCGCGACCGCCAGCATGCCCGGCGTGCAGAAGCCGCACTGCGCCGCGAAATGCTCCATGAACTGCGCCTGCAAGGGATGCAGGTCCGGACCGTCCGCCATGCCGGATGCCGTCTCGATGCGCTTGCCCTCGCAGGCGACGGACAGCGTGAGGCATGAGAGGTGCGGCTCGCCGTCGATCAACACGGTGCAGACGCCGCATGCGCCCTGGCCGCAGCCATATTTCGGCGCAAAATCGCCGAGACCGCGCCGCAGCGTGTCGAGCAGCGTCTCGGGCGCATCGACGAAAGCGGCGCGGTCCGAGCCGTTGAGGCGGAACTGGACGGGAATCTTTGCCATTGTGCCCTCCTCAGCGACCGTCGCCGGCAAGCAGCCGTCCAAGATGGACGGGCAGCACCTCGCGGCGATACCACTCGCTTGCGATCGCATCCGTGGCCGGGCGGCAGCCTTCGAGCGCGGCCTGCTTCGCCGCCTGGATCGCGCCGGCGTCGAGGCTCTTGCCTTCGAGCGCGCGCTCGACGCCGCGCGCGCGGATCGGCGTCGGAGCCATCGCGCCATAGGCGACTCGAACCTGCGCCAAGCGGCCCCCGGACTGCGGCAGATGCGCCGCGATAGAGAGTACCGAGATGCCCTTGGGCCTGACGCGGCTGATCTTGCGGAAATGGAACTCGCTGGGGTTCGGCGGCCTTGAGAACTGAACCGCCGTCACCAGCGCCGCACCCGAACGCTCGCGCGCGGCAAGGAACTCCTCCAGCGGCATGGCCCGCCCGGAGCCGAAGCCGGCCTGCACCACCACCTGCGCATCGAGCGCGAGCAGCGCGACGGTGAAGTCGCCATAAGGCGAGGCCGCGAACAGGTTGCCGCCGACGCTGGCCATATTCCGCACCGCGGGGCCGCCGATGGCGCGCGCGGCCGCATGGAGGAAGGCGAGTTCGCGGTTCGCCAGGACCATGCCCATGGTCACGCCGGCGCCGAGTTCGATGCGTCCTCCGCCGGCCTCGATCCGCCGGAACGCCGGATCGGTGACGCGCAGCAGCGTGCCTTCCGTCAGGCGGCCCTCGTTGACGTCGCGCATCACCAGCGTGCCGCCGCCGATGAGCACGGCCTGCCTGTCGCCGGAGACGATCCCGGCCGCCTCTGCAAGGGTCGCGCAGTTTCTCACATCGAGCATGTCAGACCGCCTCCCTCGCCAGTTCGGGCAGGCGGCGCACCGCCTCGATGCCGTTGGTGTAGACCTCGTCGCCGACAATGCGGGCAAGTTCGTCCTCGCGGCCGCGCGGCGTGGTGAAGCGGCTCTCCCAGTGCCAGAAGGCGCGGTTGCCATCGGTCACCGGCAGCAGCCGGACATGGGCGACGTAGTTGAACAGCGGGATCGGCGTATCGAGCAGGCAGTAGCTGAAGGTCATTTCGAGGTCCGAGAGCGTGAGGAGTTGCTCGCGTAGCTCGCTGCCGTCCTGCAGCCAGAAGCGGCGCACGCAGCCGATCCTGTCGGAGGGATGTCCGCGCTCGACTTCGCTGCGCGCCACGATCGGGTGCCAGCGGTCATGGCCGTTGAAATCGCGCAGCACCGACCAGAGCAGGTCGACCGGCGCGTCGATGATCGTGCTGCGGACGACGTGAGGCATGGCCTCATCCTCCGAATGCGCGCTTGAGCGCGTCGAAGCCACCCTGGAAGACATTGGTGCCGATGCCCTCGATCAGCTCCGCCTCGCGCTCCGGCGCGCAGTCGAAATCGGCCGACCATTCGATGAAGGTCCGTTCCTGGTCGGTGATCGGCGTCAGCCGCAGCGTCGCGACGTAGTTCGTCAGCGGCATGGGCGAATCCAGGATCGAGTAGGTGCAGAACATGTCGTAGTCGGAGAGGCCGAGAAGCTGCTCGCGCAGCCTGTCGCCGCTGCGGAGCGAGAAGGCGCGGATGCAGCCGACCTTGTCGGCCGGCTCGCCGTTCTCGATCCGGCTTTCGGCGATGCGCGGATGCCAGTTCGGCAGGCCATTGAAGTCGCGCACGCGGGCCCAGACCTTGGCGGCGGGGGCGGCGATGACGCTGGAGACGTAGACGCGGGGCATGGTCGCTTCGCCTCAGGATGTCTTGCCGGGGCCGGCTTCGGGCGTTTTGCCCTCGCCGGGTTCCTTGGGCTTGGCTGGCTGCGCCTCCTTGGCGACGCGCTGCAGGTCGGAGGCCTCGCGCATCAGCCCGCCCATCTTGGCGAGGTTGCCGCCCTCGATGCCGATCTCCTTCAGCACCTGGTCGATCATCGGCGCCTGCACGCGGTAGCGCAGGGCGGATTCGATGACCTCGTCGGTGGGCGAGCGCGCAGCGCCGCCTGCGCCGCCGCTCCCGCCGACTCCGGCAAGTCCATCGACATGAAGGATGCGGATGCTGTCGATCTTCTCCATCGGCTTGACGCTCTCGCGCACGATGCCCTCGATCTTGTCGAGCAGCCGGCGGCGGAAGAGCCCGTAGCGCGCGCCGTCGCTGAGCACGTTCTCGGCCTCGTAGAGCAGCTTCTGCGCCTCGGCGTCGACCGCGCGGCGGATCTTGTCGGCCTCGGCTGCGATGTTCGATTCTTCGGCCGACTTTTGCGCGAGCAGCACCTCGACGGTCTTGCGGCGTCTCGCTCCCTCGCTCTCGCGCACCGTCTTGACCTGCTCCTCGGCCTCGACCGCCTTGGCGCGGGCGACCTCGGCGCTGGCCTGCGCTGCCGATTCCTCAAGCGACTTGGTGTAGAGCGCGATCGCCTTGTCCATGGCGGCTGTCTCGACATCGCGCTCGCGAGCGATCTCCAGCTTGCGCAGTTCGCGCTGACGTCCGACGCGCGCCTCGTCGAGCCCGCGATCCGACGAGATGCGGGCCCGCTCGACCTCTTCGTTGGAGGCGATCTGCGCCTCCTGCAGAGCCTGGGTGCGCGCGATCTCGAGCTGTTCAAGCGCGCGGCGACGCTCGATGCGGGTCGCCTCCAGCGCCTGTTCGCGCGCGATGTCGGTGGTCTCGACCTGCTGGCGGGCCGTGATCTCGGCCTGCCGCAGCGTGGTGTCAGCGTCGGTGCGCTCGACCTTTTTGGCGGCGAGCACGATGGCGCGGTCCTCTTCCGCCACCTCGACGGCCTTCTTCTGGGCGATCTGCAGCATTTCGCGCGATTTCGCCGCGTCGATGCGCTCCTCGTCGAGCCCGAGTTCGGTGGCGATGCGCCGCCGCTCGACCGTGTCGCGGCGCTTCAGCTCGGCTGCGTCGAGATCCGCTTCACGGCTGATCTCCAGCCCCCGCGTCGAGAGTTCGGCTGCGATGCGCTCGCCGGCGACGATGCGCTCCTGGCTGATACGCGCCTTTTCGACCTTCTCGCGGGACGAGATCCCGGCGGCTTCGACCGTTTCGGTGCGCTTGATCTCCAGCAGACTCTTGCGCTGCTCCAGCGCGATGCGGTCGGCGGTGATCACGTCGTCCTGCGCGATACGGGCCTTTTCGACGGCCTCACGGGCCGCGATCTCGGCCTCGTCGAGGGCGCGGTTGCGGGCGATGCCGAGTGCGCGCACGCGCTCGTCCTGCGCGATGCGGGCGGTATCGACCGCCTCGCGCGCCGCGATGTCCTCTTGCTCCAGCACCCGGGTGCGTTCGATCTCGCGGTTGCGCACCTCCTGCTCGCTGGCGATGCGCGCGGAGCTGATCGCGCGCTCCTGCAGGATGCGCGCCGTCTCGGTGGATTCACGCGCCGCGATCTCGGCGCCTTCCAGAACCGTCGTGCGCTCGATCTCCTTTTGCCGGATGTCGCGCTCCGAGGCGATGCGCGCGATGTTGATCGAATGATCATTGGCGATGCGCGACTTCTCGATCAGCTCGCGGGAGGTGATCTCGGCCTCCTCCACGGCCTGCGTGCGCGCGATCTCCTGCTGGCGGATGTCGCGGTCGGACGCGATGCGCGCCTCGCTGATCGAGCGCTCATTGGCGATGCGTGACTTCTCGATCTCCTCGCGGGAGAGGATCTGCGCCTGCTCGGCCTCGGTATCCCGCGCCGCCCGCTCGCGCGCCACCTCGGCGCGCTGCACGGCGCGCTTGATCTCGATCTCGCGCTGCTGATCGAGCCGCGCCGATTCGCTGTCGAGCTCGATGTCGAGCGCCTGGCGCTCGGCCTCGAGATTGCGGGTGCGGATGCGGATCATCGAATCCTGCTCGATGTCGTTGCGCAGCTTCCGCTTGTCCTCGATCTCCTCGATGATCCGCGTCAGGCCCGCCGCATCGAAGCGGTTCGAGGGGTTGAAATATTGCAGGTCGGTCTGGTCGAGATCGGTCAGCGCGACCGATTCCAGCAGCAGGCCATTCTGGTCGAGCGCCTCGGCGGCGGCGTCCTTGACGCGCTGGACGTAAGCCCCGCGCTGCTCGTGCATGTCCTCCATCGTCATTTCGGAGGCGACGGTGCGCAGCGCCGAGATGAACTTGCCGGACAGGAGCGCATGGAGCTGGTCGGGCTGCAGCGTGCGCCGGCCCAACGTCGCGGCGGCGACCGAGACGGAATCGCGCTCGGGCTTCACCCGGACATAGAACTCCGCGTCGATATCGACCCGCATCCGGTCGCGGGTAATCAGCGCGTCGTTGCCGGCTCGCGTCACCGCAAGCTGGAGCACGTTCATGTTGACGAGAGTGACGTCGTGGATGATCGGCAGCACGAAGGCGCCGCCATTGATCACCACCTTTTCGCCGAACAGCCCGGTGCGGACGAAGGAGACCTCCTTCGAGGAGCGCCGATAGAGCCAGTTCACCAGATAGACGACGATGGCGATGACGATCACCGCCACGATCAGCCATAGGATCAGCGATCCGATCAGTTGGCCCGTCATGTCATCATCCTCCCACCCATGTCCCGGGTCACTTCGCTTTGCCGGCTTTACGCGCCGGTTTTGTCGTCTCTTTGCCGCGCCCGATGCGCTTGAAGGCGCGCGTCTGGTCGCGGATCGCGGTCTCCACCGGCAGGCGCTCCATTGAGGACGCGCCGTAGAAGCCGTGGCAGTGTTTCGTGTTCTTCATGATGAAGTCGGCGTCGGCGGGCTCGGCGACCGGGCCGCCATGCACGAGGATCAGCGCGTCCTTCTTCACCGACAGCGCAGCAGCCGCCCAGGCATCGACCAGCGCCGGGCAGTCGGCGAGCTTGAGCGCCGTCTCCGCGCCGATCGCGCCGCCCGTCGTGAGGCCGAGATGGCAGACGATGATGTCGGCGCCTGCCTTGGCCATGGCCCGCGCATCGGCCTCGCAGAAGACGTAAGGCGTCGTCAGCAGGCCCTTGGCGTTGGCGAGCGCGATCATCTCGACCTCGAGGCCGTAGCCCATGCCGGTCTCTTCGAGATTCTTGCGGAAGACGCCGTCGATGAGCCCGACGGTCGGGAAATTCTGCACGCCGGAAAAGCCGATGCGCTTCACCTCGTCGAGAAAGACGTCCATTCGCCGGAACGGATCGGTGCCGCAGATGCCGGCGAGGACCGGTGTGGTCTTGACCACGGGGAGAACCTCGGCCGCCATCTCCATGACGATGGCGTTGGCGTCGCCATAGGGCATCATCCCCGACAGCGAGCCGCGTCCGGCCATGCGGTAGCGCCCCGAATTGTAGATGACGATGAGGTCGATGCCCCCTAGCTCCTCGCACTTCGCCGACAGGCCGGTTCCGGCTCCGCCGCCTACGATCGGCTCGCCCTTCGCGACCATGGCGCGCAAGCGCTTCAGCAGGGCCTTCTTGTCGAACGCGGTCATGCCCGCCCTCCTGCCCGTTCGCGCCGCCGCCCGGCATGCAGCGCGCGGAAATGCTGCACGAGGGCTGCCGCGAACGCCGGGTCGTTGATATGGTGCGGGAGGCGGATGAGCTGCCTTGTCTGCGTCGCGCGCACCGTCTGTTCCAGCGCCTGGAACAGCGCCGCATCGGCGGCTGGATCGTGGAAGGGCTGGCCGGGAGCGTCCAGCGCCGAGACGCCAAGCTCGGGGATGAGGAAGCGCACCGGCCCCTCCATCTCGTTCAACCGCTCGCCGATCCAGCGTCCCATCCGGGCATTTTCCTCGGCGGTCGTGCGCATCAGCGTGATCTGCGGATTGTGCGGATAGAGCTTGCGGCCGCGATACCGCTCCGGCACCGTCTCGGGCGCGAAGAAATTGACCATGTCGAGCGCGCCGACCGAGCCGACATAGGGGATGCGCGTGCGGATGATCGCGCCGAAGCGGTCTTCGGTGGCCGGCAGCAGGCCGCCCATCATCATGTCGCAGATCTCGGTGGTCGAGACGTCGATGACGGCGCCCACAAGCCCTGACTCGACCAGCTTTTCCATGGCGCGGCCGCCCGTGCCGGTGGCGTGGAAGACCAGCGGCTCCCATTCGGCCTCCAGCAGTTTTGCGACCTGCTGGACGCAAGGGGTGGTGACGCCGAACATGGTCAGCCCGACGAGCGGCTTCTCGACCTCGCCGCCCCGCGCCGGCGCTGGCTTTGCGAACTCGGCGATCCGCGCCCTGGCCATGGAGGCGATGGCGCGCGCGCCGTTCCCCAGCACCAGCCGCGAGACGCGGTTGAGGCCCTGAACGTCGGTGACGGAATGCATCATCGTGATGTCGGCGGCCCCGACATAGGCGCGCACATCGCCCGACGCCATCGTCGAGATCATCAGCTTGGGCAGCCCGACGGCCAGGGCCTGCATCGCCGGCGTCACCATCGCGGTCGCGCCGGAGCCGCCGGCCGAGATCACGCCGAAGACGCCTTGCTGGCGCGGCAGCCAGGCCTTGAACGCCTCGGTCATGGCCGCGACCGCCGTGCCGCGATCGCCCGACGCGATTCCGGCCGAACCGCGCGGATGGGCGAGCGCGATCTCCTGGGGCGTCACGTCGCCGCCGGCGCTGCGGCCGGAGGTCGAGATATCGACCAGACGCGCCCGCACGCCCTCGGCGCGGATCAGGTCGCGGATGTAGCGCAATTCGTCGCCCTTGGTGTCGAGCGTGCCGACGACGATCACATGGGGCTCGGCGCTGACCGAGGGCGCGCCGCGCCGGTCGCCGACCGAGCGGCCGTCCAGCGTCGCCAGCGTCGGCCGCGAGATCGTGCGCGCCTGCGCCTCGATGCGGGCCGCAGGCACGGGTTGCGACCAGCGCGTCGGAATCACCGGGTTGGCGTTGTAGACCCGTGTCGGGCCCGCAGCCTGCGCGGCGGCAGGCAAGGGCGTGCGTGCCGCAGTCTCCGCGCCGCCCGCCGCTCCGTCCGTCTCGTCATGGCCGTGGCGGCCGACGCCGAGCAGGCGCTGCTGCAATTCGCGGTCGCCGGCCAGCGTCGCCGAGGCGATGATGCGGTTGATCCGGCCATTGACCATGATGGCGACGGGGTCCGACATTTCCGTCGCGACGCCGATATTCTGCTCGATGACGAGGATCGCGACGTCGCCCTGCTCGGCGAGGCGCACCAGCATCTCCTCGACATGGGCGACGATGACCGGCGCGAGGCCTTCGGTCGGCTCGTCCATGACGAGGAGGCGCGGGTTCATCAGCAGCGCGCGGCTGATCGCCAGCATCTGCTGCTCGCCGCCTGAAAGCTGCGCGCCGCCATTGTTGCGCCGCTCGGCGAGTCTCGGAAAGACCTCGTAGATGCGCTCGGGCGTCCAGGCCCCGCGCTTGCCCCGCTGCATCAGGCGCAGATGCTCGTCGACGGTCAGCGAGCGCCAGAGCCTGCGCCCCTGCGGCACATAGCCGATGCCGAGCCTGGCGATCTCGGCGGGCGAGCGTCCCGCGATCTCCTCGCTGAAGAAGCGGATCGAGCCGGACGCGATCGGCACCAGCCCCATGATCGCCTTGCACATGGTCGTCTTGCCCATGCCGTTGCGGCCGACGACAGACAGCACGCCGCTCTGCAGCGTGAGATCGACGCCCTGCACGGCGTGCGACCGTCCATAGAAGACGTTGAGGCCCGCGATCTGCAGGATCGGGATGCCGGCGCCCGGCGGAGCCTTGAGGCGTTCAGCCATGACCGCCTCCAATGTGACCGCCGCCGAGATAGAGTTCCTGGACCTCGGGGTCGGTCTCGATCTCCTGGGGCGCGCCTTCCTTGAAGATGCGGCCATTATGCATCATCGTCACGCTTTCGACGACGCGCAGCGCCACATCCATGTCGTGCTCGATGATGATGTAGCCGATATGGCTGGGCAGCGAGGTCAGGATGTGGACGAGGTCGCGCCGCTCCGTCGGCGACAGGCCCGCCGCCGGCTCGTCGAACAGGATGAAGCGCGGCGCGCCCGAGAGCGCCAGCGCGATCTCGAGCTGGCGTTGCTGGCCATAGGCGAGTTCGCCGACCAGCCGGTCCTTGACGGGTAAGAGATGCACAGCCTCCACCAGCATCTGCGCGGCATGGACCAGCGCATCGTCGCGGCGCGGCCTGATCAGCGAGAAGCGGTTCCGCGAGACGCCTCGGCAGGCGAGGTAGACATTGTCGATCACCGACAGCCCGGCGAAGAGCGAGGAGATCTGGTAGGTGCGGCGCAGGCCGCGCCGGATCCGCTCCTGCGGCGGAAACGCGGTGACATCCTCGCCGAAGAACCGGATC
>JBKJSB010000193.1:0-13923 GCA_046593015.1 Allobosea sp. | reverse complement strand
GTAGATCATCGCGATGCGGGCATCGCGGACGAACTGCTCCATGCCCCATTCGGCGATGTAGCCATGGCCGCCATACATCTGCTGGGCCTTCACCGCGTTGTCGAAGCCGACATCGGTAAGCACGCCTTTCAGCACCGGCGTCATCAGGCCGAGCTGATCGTCGGCGGCCTGGCGCTCGGCCGCGTCGCCAGAGCGGTGCGAGATGTCGGACTTGATCGCGTTCCAGATCACGAAGGCCCGCGCCGCCTCGTTGAAAGCCTTGATCGACATCAGCGTGCGGCGGACATCGGGATGGACGATGATCGGGTCGGCCGCCTTGGCCGGCTCCTTGGCCCCGGTCAGCGCCCGGCCCTGGATGCGGTCCTTGGCGTAGGCGACGGCGTTCTGGTAGGCGACCTCGGACTGCGCCAGCCCCTGGATCGCGACGCCGAGGCGGGCCTCGTTCATCATCACGAACATGGCGTTGAGGCCCTTGTTCTCCGCGCCGATGAGCCAGCCCTTCGCGCCGTCATAGTTCATGACGCAGGTGGCGTTGCCGTGAATGCCCATCTTGTGCTCGATCGAGCCGCAGGAGACATGGTTGTTCTCGCCCACGGAACCGTCCGCACTGATGCTGTTGCGCGGCACGACGAAGAGCGAGATGCCCTTGACGCCGGCCGGCGCACCCTCGATCCGCGCCAGCACGAGATGGATGATGTTCTCGGTGATATCCTGCTCGCCGGCCGAGATGAAGATCTTGGTGCCGGTGATGGCGTAGGAGCCATCGCCATTGGGGACGGCCTTGGTCTTGATCAGGCCGAGATCGGTGCCGCAATGCGGCTCGGTCAGGTTCATCGTGCCCGACCAGACGCCCTCGATCATCTTGGGAATGTAGGTGCGCTTCTGCTCGTCCGAGCCATGCACGTAAAGCGCGGCGATCGCGCCCATGGTCAGGCCGGGATACATCGCAAACGCCATATTGGCCGAGGAGGCGAACTCGTTCATCACCGCGCCCAGCGTGTAGGGCAGGCCCTGTCCGCCATATTCGGGGTCCATGGCCAGTCCGATCCAGCCGCCTTCCGCATAGGCCTTGTGCGCCGCCTTGAAGCCCTTCGGCGTCGCGACCGTGCCGTCCGCGCCGCGCCTGCAGCCTTCCTGGTCGCCCGAGAGGTTGATCGGCTGCAGCACCTCCTCGCAGAGCTTCGCGCCTTCAGCCAACACGGCCTCGACCACGTCGGGCGTCGCATCGGCGAAGCCAGGCAGATTGTTGTAGCGTTCGATGTTGAAGACGTCGTTGAGCAGGAACAGCGTGTCTTCGACGGGCGCCTTGTAGACCGGCATCGCATCCTCCCTGAGGCGTTTTCGACGTGTTCTGGCAAGGCGTCGCGCGGCTGATCATCGCCGCCGGCATCCTCGATAGTTCATATATAAACTATTTGAGATGCAGGGCAAGAGGGGTGCGCCCGCATTTCGATGCTTCGACCTATCATCGCCTTGTCGTCGCCAAAGAAAAAGGCCCCGGACAGATGTCCGGGGCCTTTATTGCGAGGCTGACTGGCAGCCTGGCGCAAGATCATGTCGATACGGGATCGCGCCGAAAGCGGCTCAGCCCTTGGCGAACCCGCCCAGGGTCGCTTCGAGTTCGGCGATGGCGCCCTCGATCTCGCTGCGCTGGCTGCGCAGCAGGTCGAGCTGCTCGGCGATCTGGTCGCGGCTGAGCTGGAGACCGCCGACGGAGGCCGAATCGGCCCCGTTACCGGTCACGCCCTTCTCCTCATTGGCGAGCATGGCGCGGATTTCGACAAGGGTGAAGCCGAGCTGCTTTCCCTTCAGGATCAGCGCCAGACGCGCCTTGTCGCGGCCGGAATAGATGCGCGTCAGGCCGGAGCGGGCCGGGGCGATCAGTCCGCGCGACTCGTAGAAGCGCAGCGTGCGCAGCGTCACGCCGAAATCGCGGGCGAGGTCGCTGATGGTGAAGCCGCCCGAGAGGTCCTGTTCGGCGGCGGGGGCGACGGAGGCTTTCGAGGAGGCGGAAGAGCGGCTGTCCTGATTCGAGGCGGCCGCCAGAGCAAAGCTGTGGCGCGACATAAGGGGCATATCCTTGAGGTATGAGGTCGGGAGGGCCGGCAACGATGGCGGCCATGTTCCGTTGGGGGAGCACATAAGCGAGGCGCTGTCCTAGCGTCAGGTAATGAGTCCGTTTCAGGGGGCAAATTACGGTTATGTGACGCATTTCTGATGCGCGCGCCGATCGGACGCTTGCGCCGTTGGGA
This sequence comes from Allobosea sp., assembly GCA_046593015.1. Classification (GTDB taxonomy): domain Bacteria; phylum Pseudomonadota; class Alphaproteobacteria; order Rhizobiales; family Beijerinckiaceae; genus Allobosea. The sequence continues at coordinate 11,671 of JBKJSB010000193.1, read as the reverse complement.
AAAAATTAACCCGACGCGCGGCCGATCTTAACCGCCTGTTTACCATGGCTGCCAAAAGTCAGGCCTGCGGATCGGCGTTTCGTCAACGGCAACCTAATCTTTACGGATGGTCGATTTCGCAGGGAAGGCAGCGGCGAGCAGGGGCCTGCGCCTTTCCAGACAAGAACCGGCCCCGATAGGCGAGCGTTGACATGGCCACGAGCTTGCCCTGGAGCGTCAAGGGCGTCGATCCCCGGACCCGCGACGCCGCAAAGGCGGCGGCCCGCCGCGCCGGCATGACGCTGGGCGAATGGCTCGACCACAAGATCCGCGACGAATCGCAGGCGCCGTCCTCCGATGCGCCCGAGCAGCTCGATATCGCAGCTTTGTCCGAGCGGCTGGCGCGGCTCTCGCAGGGCCAGATGGAAACCTCCTCGCAGGCTGCGGCCAGCGCCGCCCCGGCCCGCGCCGAGGCCTCGCAGCCCGATATCGACGCCGTCATCTCGCAGGCCGCCGCGACCGAAAGGCTGACCCGCGAATCCAGCGCCAGGACGGCTGGCGCGCTCGATTCGATCGCGCGCTGGATCGAGAACACCGAACACCGCATGACCGCCAGCGAACGCGCCGCCGCCGAGCGGCAGGAGCGCGCCACCACCGTCATCGCCGACGCGATCAAGACGATGGGTGAGCGCCTCGTCGATGTCGAACGCAAGACGGTCGAGGCCCAGCGCACGCCGGCGCAGGCGGAGTTCGCCAGAAGCGAGCCTGCCCGCGCGCCGCGTCTTGCCTTCAGCCGGGACGGGCTGGCCGCCGCCGTCACCGACATCCGCACGCGCCAGCGCGCGCTCGACGTCGACCGCATGCCGCAAATGCCCTCGCCCGCTGCCGCCCAGCGTGCGCCGCTGCCGGAAACGCGAATCGCCGCGCTGCGGCAGGATCTGCGCGATCTCAGCGCTCGCATCGTCCCGGCTGCCCAGCCGGCCGAGCCGTCCTGGCGCCAGGCGCCAGCTGCCGCCTACACCGCGCCTGCCGCCGCTTATCAGCCGGCCGCCAACCCGATCGAGCATATGATCGCCGATCTCGGCGCGCGGCTCGACCGTATCGACCGGCGCGACGGCCTCGATCCGGTGCTCAAGCCGCTGGCGCGGATCGAATCGGAAATGGCGCGGCTGGCGCAGGACCGCGCCGGCGACAGCTATCAGCGCGTCGAGCTGGAGATCGCCCATCTCGCCGCGAAGGTCGATGCGCTGGCCGCGCGCGGCGGCGACCGCTCGCTTCTCGCCCCGGTGATGCGCGACATCGGCGAATTGCGCGACATGATGGCCGCATCCAACGGCGGCCAGCGGCTGGAGGACGTCTCCCATCAGATCGCCTCGCTGTCCTCCGAGATGGGCCGCCTGCGCGACATCCAGCCGGACGGGCGCGAGTTGCGCAGCCTGGCGCTGGCGATCGAGGATGTGCGCGACGCCATCCTGTCCGACCGCGCCCATGGCGGCCACGCCGATCCCGCGCCGATGAACGCGCTCGCCCGCCAGATCGAAGGGCTTGCCAGCCGCATCGACGCGCTTCCGACGATGCGTCCCGAGCTGATCGACGCGCAGGCCGAGCAGCTTGCCGCCCGCATCGCCGAGATGGACCTGACAGGACGAGGCGTCTCGCACGATCTGTCGCAGCGGATCGAGACCTTGGTGGGCAGGCTCGAAAGCCTCGCCGAGCGCCAGCCGGGCGGGCTCGAAGGACGTCTCGACGCCTTGCAGCAGCGCATCGAGACATTGGTTGAGCAGGGGCCGCACGCGGTCACCCGTCAGATCGCGGCATTGGCCGACCGGATCGAGACGCTCGCCGCGTCCAGCAATCTGGGCCAGGTCGTCAATGATGGCGGCGCGGTGCAGGTCGCCCGCGTCGACCTTCGTCCTGTCGAGGACATGCTGCGCAATCTCGCCGAGAAGATCGACGAGGCCGGACGGCCCGGCGCCGACACGGATGCGTTCGATGCGCTGGAGCAGCAGATCTCCGGCCTTGCCGCCAGGCTCGACCAGGCCGCCGCCACCCGCTCGGCTGAAAGCGGCATCGAGCGCACGCTGCAGGATCTCGTCGGCCATCTCCAGACCCTGCGCGAGGAAACCACCCAGGCCGTCCAGCGCGCCGCGAGCGCAGGCAAGGGCGCTCCCGCCAGCGGCATCGCGGAGCTGAGCAGCCTCGTCTCGGGCCTGCGCGACACCCATGTCTCGTCCGGTCGCCAGACCCAGGATGCGATCGGCGCGGTCCACCAGACCCTGGAGACGATCATCTCGCGGCTCGCCAGCCTCGAGGCCGAACTCGTCACCGACCGTCAGAGCGCCGCGCCGCGCACGCCGATGCCGCCGCGCGCCGCAACCCAGCCCCAGATCCGCCCGCCGGTGATGCCCAAGGCTCGCGATCTGACGCCGCAGGATGTCGATCCACGCGATCTCGATCGGCCGGAGCCGATGGTCGCCGCCGACCGCATCGTCCCCGACCGCCTGCCGCGCACGGATTCCGCGCCCACCGTCTCGCTCGACCTGCCCCTTGAGCCCGGCTCCGGCCGTCCGCGCATCGACGGCATGGCGGCGTCCGCGCAGGATCAGCAGTCGATCCGCCAGAACCTGATCGCGGCCGCGCGCCGCTCGGCCAAGGCGGCGACGGACGCCGCCGCCGCCGCGCCCGCAGCTACGGTCGAGACGCCCAAGGCCGGCGGCCGGCTCAAGGAGATCATGGAGAAGCGCAAGCGGCCGATCCTGCTCGGGCTCGCCGCGATCGTGCTCGCCATCGGCACCACCCATGTCGTCACCGGCGCGCTCAAGGGCGGCAAGACTCCGTCCAAGCCTGCGGTCGAGACGCCGGCAATCGAGCCGTCTTCCGCCGCGCTGCCGGAGACGCCTGCCGGCGACAAGACCAAGGACCAGACCTCGGCGCTGGCGCCGGCTCCTGCCGCCGTGCCGGCCGCCCCCTCGCTTGCGATCGCGGGTCCGACCCTGGCGGCCGCCGCTACGGACGTGACGGGTTCGACGGCGCAGGCCGTAACGATGCCGCCCTTGCCCGCCGCATCCGAGCCGCTTCAGCAGGCGACGAATATCGGCGATCTTCCGGCCGGGCTCGGCAGCGCAGGCGTCCGTAAGGCGGCGCTCGCCGGCGATGCGCGGGCCGTCTACGAACTCGCCGCCCGCGCGGCCGACGGTCCGGGCGCATCGCGCGACTCCAAGCTCGCCTTGCGCCTGTTCGAGCGCGCGGCCGTCGCCGGGCTGACGCCGGCGCAGTTCCGCCTCGGCAACATGTTCGAAAAGGGCATCGGCACCCAGCGCGACATCGCGCTCGCACGGGTCTGGTACACGCGCGCCGCCGAGCGCGGCAACGCCAAGGCGATGCACAATCTCGCCGTGCTCCATGCCGAGGGCATCTCCGGCAAGCCCGATTATGCGACGGCGACCGATTGGTTCCGCAAGGCGGCCGAACTCGGGGTCCGCGACAGCCAGTACAATCTGGCGATCCTGCTCGGGCGCGGACTCGGCGCAGCCGCCGATCTTGGCCAGTCCTATCTCTGGTTCTCGGTCGCGGCCGGCCAGGGCGACGAGGACGCCGCCAAGAAGCGCGACGAGGTCGCGCTACGCCTGACGCCGGCCGATCTCGCCACGGCCAAGATGTCGGCCGAGCGCTGGCGGCCCGCACCTCTCAAGGCTGAGGCCAACGAGGTCGTCCCGCCGGCCAAGGGCTGGGACGAAACCCCGACGGCGGCCAACAGGAAGCCCGCGAAGCCGCCGAGCCGGATTTGATCCGGCCGGCACAGAAATTCGCGATTTTGCAGAAGACGAGACTGTCAAGGTGCGTCGGTGCAATTGATTGAATATCGCCTCTGAGCATCAGCGGTATCTCTTCGTTTGCTTGCTACGCTATAAACACCATCACAGTGTTTCAGGCTCGCTGCATAATCTCTTTGCTTGATTCAGGCGGCGATCTCTAAGTATACAAGCCTGCAGTAAGGTTCGGCCCACCGCATTTTTGATCTCCCACCGATCCGTTTTAATACCCATTCATCGCCCGAAAACGCTAGAATTTTATCCAAAGCAGCGATAACTTCTGCGTTTCTCTTCGCCATTGTTTTAGGGGCCGGCTCATCGATGCAATGATCAGCACGCGCGCTGTTAGAGCCGAAAATGATCATGATCGAAAATAAAAAGACTAATAAATAATGCACAAAGACCCCCGATTTAGCTATTGGCCTGCCGATGATAGGAGTTATACACACCCTAGCCCTAACCCTAAACGTTTCGGCCTCTCAACCTGGCTTTTCGATCGCCACGATCAGCGTACCAATTGCGATCAAAATACAAATTTCGCTGATGAACGAAATCAATATCCACTGCAGCGCCTCCACTCAGGTCGCGCTGATCGCTCTATGACAGCAAATTGATTCTATTTGCCGGTGTCGGCATGGCTCCTTCAACACCCGCAGGCGATCCCGGAACATTCGGCATCGGCTTTCGTTTTCCTTCTATGCGCTCGATATTTGGAGCCGCTAAGGAGAGCGATCATGTTCAAGAAATTCTCAATCGCTATAGCTGCGCTTACCATGGCCGCTGGCGTCGCCAGTGTGGCAGAAGCTCAGGGGCGCCAGGACCGGTCGCCGTCGGGTGGAGTTGGCGCAACAGTCGGCGGGCCCAGCAATATGGGCAGCACAGGAGATCGCGCGCGATCCAGCACCGCCGACACTCGGGGCGCTAACAAGGCGAAGTTCTGCCCGCCAGGTCAGGCCAAGAAGCGCGGCAAGGGAAGTGCATTCAACTGTTGATTGAGCGGAAAACTCAAAAATGGCGGCGCATCCATGCGTCGCCATCAGGTGTTCATGATCAGCATCTCGGGGCATGGGTGGTGGCGGCCTCGTCGACTAGGCATTGTCGCCTGCCCAAAGAAGATGCTGTTTCGCACGCGTTCAAACACCCCGCTTCCTTCCGGATTGCGTGGATGACGTCAGGCCAGCGATACCAACCAGTATAGGGATCGCCGCGTTATGATAGATTCGGGACCCCTTCGGTTACCCGATAACGGATGGGTTGTTGCTAGACACTCATTCTTTGGACCCTCTCGTCATGGTTTCGACGCCTTGACCGTTCATCACGGCGTCACGGCGCGTCGTCCAACGCCTGCTCTCGCGACGTAAGGATTTGTCTAACCGGATTGGTGCAATCTGGAACGACAGGACGTCAGGCGCCGATTCCGGCGCGCGAGGATTGCGGGTGCAGATCTATCTTCCCATCGCGGAGTTGCCGATCAGCATCCTCATGGTGCTGGGGCTCTCGGGCGCGGTCGGCTTCATCTCGGGCCTGTTCGGCGTCGGCGGCGGCTTCCTGCTGACGCCGCTGCTGATCTTCCTCGACATCCCCCCTGCTGTGGCTGTCGCGACGGTGGCGGCACAGGTCGCCGGCTCCTCGATGACCGGCGTCCTGACCTATTGGCGCAGGCGCGCGCTCGATCTCAAGCTGGGCGGCGTACTCGTCGCCGGCGGCATCGTCGGCACCGTGCTCGGCGTTTTGTTTTTCAATTCGATGCGACGTCTCGGCCAGCTCGAACTGGTCATCAACCTCTCCTATGTGACGCTGTTCACCATCATCGGCGGGTTGATGCTTTACGACGCCATCCGCTCGCATTTGCGCGTGCGGGCCGGCAAGCCGGGCCGGCTGCGGCGGCAGGCCGGCACGCACCCGCCCTGGATGGGGCTGCCGTTGCGGATGCGTTTCCATCGCTCGCAGCTCTATGCCAGCGTCATCCCGATCGCGGGTCTGGCGGTGGTGATCGGTTTCATCGGCGCGGTGCTCGGCGTTGGCGGCGGCTTCATCCTGGTGCCGGCGCTGATCTATTTCTTCCGCATCCCGACGGCGGTCGTGGTCGGCACCTCGCTCTTCCAGATCCTGGTGACGATGACCGGCGCGACGATGCTGCACGCGGTCACCAACCAGTCGGTCGACATCATCCTGGCGACGCTGCTGCTGATCGGCGGCGTCATCGGCGCGCAGTTCGGCGGCCGTGCGGCGCGCAATCTCAACGTCGAATCCTTCCGCCTGCTGCTGGCGCTGCTGATCCTTTCGGTCGGCCTGCGCTTCGTCATCGAGCTCGTCGTGCCGCCGACCGAGCCCTTCTCCGTCGTCCTGCCGGAGAGCGCGCGATGATGCGGCTCGTCCTCGCCCTGAGCATCGCCCTGCTCGCGACGCTGGCTCCGGCCCGTGCCGAGACTTTGATCGCCTCGATCTCGAGCCACCAGATCCAGATCACCTCGAACTACACCGGCGACCAGCTCACCGTATTCGGCCTGGTCGAGCGCGACGGCCGCACCGCCTCGCGCGGCGACCCCTATGATCTCGTCATCACCGTGCGTGGGCCGCGCCGCATGCTGCTGGTGCGCGAGAAGGAACGGCTCGGGCCGATCTGGATCAACCGCACGCAGCGTCGGTTCCCCGACAGCCCGGTCTTTCTGTCGGTGTCGAGCAATCGTCCGCTGGCCGAGATCCTGAGCCCCGAGACCGCCATGCGGGAGCGCATCGGGCTGGCCAATGCCGACCGGCCGCCGGCCTTGTCCTTCGATGTCGATGCGCCGCTGGCGCGTTTCCAGGCGGGCAAGATCCGGATGCTGGAGGAGAAGGGCCTCTATGCCGAGAACGAGCGCGGCGTGACCTTCCTCTCCGGCACGCTGTTCAGCGCGCCGATCGAGGTGCCGGCGACCGCGCCGACCGGGCCCTACGAGATCGACATCGTGCTCTATTCGGGCGGTGTCCCGCTGGCGCGACAGTCGACGAATTTCGAGGTGGTCAAGACGGGTCTGGAGCAGGGGCTTGCGACGGGGGCCTATGAGCGATCGTTCCTCTACGGGCTTGCGACGGTCGCGCTCGCCCTGCTGCTCGGCTGGCTGGCGAGCGTCGTGTTCAGGCGCGACTGAGGGTCGCCGTGACGGGCGCGTCTTGCGCCGTCTATAGCCTTGCAGGACAGCCACCGTCCTCCGCTCCCGCGAAAGCCGCCCATGTCCGACAAGACGATTCCGCTTCCGGCGCTGCTGCTGGGCGCTGCCGGTCTGATCCCGTTCGTGGCAGGGGCGTCTGCTCTGACCTTGCAGCTCCCGTTGCCGGTTCTGGGAGCGGGCGAGAGCTTGGCGCGGCTCGTGATGATCTACGGGGTCGCGATCCTGTCCTTCCTCGGCGGCGTGCGCTGGGGCATCGCGCTCGGTTTCGAGGACAGGCGGATGGCGGCGCGCGATTTCGTCGTCGCGGTCGTGCCAGCGCTCGTCGGCTGGGGCGCGGCCATGCTGGCGCTGCCTGCTGCGCTGTGGGTTCTGTGCGGGGCCTTCGTACTGTTGGGCTTGCTCGATTACGGGCTGGTCTGCCGCTATGTCGCGCCGGAATGGTATGGCCGGCTGCGGCTCGCCCTGTCTGCGGTCGCGGCTCTGGCGCTCGGCGTCGCGGCGTCCGCTGCGGCCTGAGCGTCGCTTCAGCCGAGCAGGCCGGCATAGGCATAGAAGGGCGCGAGCGCGCCCTCCGCGATCACCGTCCAGTCGTCGGCCAATTCGACCAGCCCGTCGGTTCGGGTGAGCGAGGTCAGGACGCCGGCTCCGTCCTGCGGATGCTTGCGGGCGACCATGACGCCGTCTTCGCCCGGCGACAGCGAGACGCGGACATATTCGCGCCGGCCCTCCTTTTTGCGGTAGGCGAAACCGAGACGGACCGGCAGTGCGGCCGGGGCGCGGTGCGCCGTCCCCGCCAGCCGCGCCAGCAGCGGGCGGGCCACGAAGGCGAAGGTGACGAAGACCGCGACCGGATTGCCCGGCAGGCCGACGAACGGCGTCGTGCCGATCACACCCATCGCGACCGGGCGGCCGGGCTTGATGCCGATCCGCCAGAAATCGAGCGAACCAGCCCGGGCCAGCGCCGTCTTGACGTGGTCCTCCTCGCCGGTCGAGACACCGCCCGAGGTCAGGATCAGGTCGCAGGCCCGGGCGGCCTCGGCCAGCCGCTTTGCGAGGCTGTCGGGCTCGTCGCGCAGGATGCCGAGATCGAGAACCTCCGCGCCGGCCCGCGCCACCATGGCCGCAAGCAGGCTGCGGTTGGCGTCGTAGATCGCCGCGGGGCGCAGCGGCCGGCCGGGCTCGGTCAACTCGTCGCCGGTCGAGAAGATCGCAACGCGCGGCCGGCGGCGGACCGTGACCTGCGTCTGGCCCAGCGCCGCCAGCAGGCCGAGATCCTGCGGGCGCAGGCGATGGCCGGCGGCGAAGGCCTTCTCGCCGGCGGCGATATCCTCGCCGGCAGGTCGGGCATTCGCGCCGGCCTTGAGGCCGGCCGGCAGCCGGACGCGGCCGTCTTCAAGCAAAACGTCCTCCTGCATGAAGACCGTGTCGGCGCCCGCCGGCATCGGCGCTCCGGTGAAGACGCGCACCGCAACGCCTGACGTGGCGACCCCGGCGGCGTCGGCGCCGGCCGCGATGCGGCCAGCCAGAGCCAGCATTGTCTCCCCGGCGGGAGCGAGGTCGGCGAAGCGCACCGCATAGCCGTCCACCGCCGAATTGGCGAAGGGCGGCAGGTCGAGCCCGGCGACGAGCGTCTCCGCCAGCACGCGGCCGTCAGCCTGTCCGAGCGGCAGCGTCTCGATCCCGCTCACCGGCGCGGCAAGCTCGGCCGCCCGGGCGCTCGCCTGCTCGACGCTCATCAGCGGCCCGCCAAAGGCCTCGTCGTCGCGGCTCAGTTGCGCCATGGCGGCCTCACTGCCCCGCCAGCCGCGCCAGCACGGCGGCAAGCGGCTCGGCATGCTCCAATGCGGCGTCCGCGATGGCGGAACTGTCGTCGAGCCCGATCACCGGACGGCCGGCCTCTGGAAAGGCCGTGTCGCTGGCGACGGCGCGGATGCTCGCATCGCCCGGATGCAGCGGCGGCTTGCCGTTGGCGGCGCGGTAGACCTCGATCTTGGCGTGAGGCGCGCGTTTGAAGCCCTCGACGATGACGAGATCGACCGGCGACAGCCGCCCCAGCAGTTCCGCCAGTGTCGCCTCCGGCTCGCTCCGCAATTCGCGCATCAGCGCCCAGCGCCGCTCCGAGGAGATCAGCACCTCGCGCGCGCCGGCTTCGCGATGGGCGAAGGAATCCTTGCCCGGCGTGTCGAGATCGAAAGCGTGATGGGCGTGCTTCAGCGTCGAGACGGAGACGCCGCGTCGGCCGAGCTCAGGGATGAGGCGCGTCAGCAGCGTCGTCTTGCCCGCGCCGCTCCATCCCGCCAGACCGATCACGCGCATCGAGAGCCTTCGCTGAAAACAAAACCGGGCGCTTTCGCGCCCGGCTGTCATCTTGCAGTTTGCCCCGCGCGGTCAAGCCGGTCAGGGCAGGAGATGGTCATTCAGCCGGCTGGAGCGTGCCGCCGGGCACATGGCCCTTCTGCATCTCGTCGGCGACCCAGAGCGAATGATGCTCCTTGGCCCAGTTGAGATCGACTTCGCCGGAGCCCATCGCGTCGAACGCGCCCTCCATGCCGATCGAGCCGATATAGATGTGCGCCAGAATGACCGCGACCATCACCATCGAAACGACGCCATGGATGACGTTCCAGAACTGCAGGTCGAGCACGCCGCCGGCGAAAGCCGGGAAGAGCAGGTAGACGCCCGACACCGACAGCGCCGCGCCCCCGAGCACGACCGACCAGAAAATCACCTTCTGGCCGCCGTTGAAGCGCTTGGCCGGCGGATGGCCCTTGCCGATGATGCCGCCGCCCGCCGCGAACCAGCGCATGTCGGTCGCGCCGGGAATGTTGTCCTTGATCCAGACCACCAGCATCAGCGCGATGCCGAGCATGAACGGCCAGGCGAGGTAGTTGTGCGACCATTTCGCCACGATCGAGACATTGGTGAAGGCCTGCGGACCGATCAGCGGCAGGAGCACCGACTTGCCGAAAGTGACGTTCAGCCCCGACAGCGCCAGCACGATGAAGCAGGCGGCGGTCAGCCAGTGCATGAAGCGTTCGAAGGCGTTGAAGCGCGTCAGCGTGCGCCCGGCCGGTCCGGCCTCGATCTTGATCCGCCCGCGAACGAGATAGAAGACCGTCAGCAGCAGCAGCATGCCGATGATCGCGATCGCGCCGATCCTGACCATCGTGCCCTGATGGAAGGCGCGCCATTCGCGACCCGCGGGGCGCTCCAGCGTCGCGGCCTTGCCGTCGGGGATGGTGATGCGGCCCCGCAGTTCGGCCGAAGGATTGCCCTTCAGCGCGTCGAGGAACTGCTGTTCCTTGACGGCGTTGGCGGTCGGGTTGACCTGCTGGGCGAGCGCTGGCGCTGCCGGCAGGGTGGCGAAGGCCAGGAGAAGGCCGAGAGCCAGGAAACGAAGGTAAGCGCCGAGACGCATGGGCGAAATCCTCTCGCGAGATGAACCGGACATCGAGGCGAGGGGGGAACGCAGCACGCCTTTCGGCGACGCCACGCCCTCCCCCGAGCTCTCAGATCGCGATCGTTTCCTTGTAGGCGGTCTGCCAACCCCAGGCGCCGGAGCCGTAGCCGCGCTTGACCACCCGCTCCTTGTAGATCTGGGCGATGATCTCGCCGTCGCCGGCGAGCAGCGACTTGGTCGAGCACATCTCGGCGCAGAGCGGGAGCTTCCCTTCCGCCAGACGGTTCGAGCCGTATTTCTGGAACTCGGCCGGCGAGAGATCGGCCTCCGGGCCACCCGAGCAATAGGTGCACTTGTCCATCTTGCCGCGCGAACCGAAGTTGCCGACCTTGGGGTATTGCGGCGCGCCGAAGGGGCAGGCGTAGAAGCAATAACCGCAGCCGATGCAGAGGTCCTTCGAGTGCAGCACCACGGCGTCGGCCGTGGTGTAGAAGCAGTCGACCGGGCACACAGCGGCGCAGGGCGCATCCGTGCAGTGCATGCAGGCCATCGAGACCGAACGCTCGCCGGGCTTGCCGTCATTGATCGTGACGACGCGGCGGCGGTTGATGCCCCAGGGCACCTCGTTCTCGTTCTTGCAGGCGGTGACGCAGGCGTTGCATTCGATGCAGCGGTCGGCGTCGCAGAGGAATTTCATCCGTGCCATGATTCAGTTCCTCTTCAAGCCGCTGCGATCTGGCAGAGCGTGACTTTGCCCTCGTGCATCGCGGTCACGGGGTCGTAGCCATAGGTGGTGATCACGTTGACCGACTCGCCGAGCACGATCGGGTCCGTGCCCTTCGGGTAGTTCCCGCGCTGGTCCTGGCCCTGGTAGAAGCCGCCGAAATGGAACGGCATGAAGGCCACGCCCTTGCCGACGCGCTCCGTCACCAGCGCCTTGACGCGGGCCTTGGAGCCGTTCTCGGGGCCCGACACCCAGACGAAGGCGCCGTCCCTGATGCCGCGCTCGCTCGCATCCGCCGGGTTGATCTCGACGAACATGTCCTGCTGCAGCTCGGCCAGCCACTTGTTCGAGCGGGTCTCTTCGCCGCCGCCCTCATATTCGACGAGGCGGCCCGAGGTCAGCACGATCGGGAACGATTTGGCGACGCCCTTCTCGACCGCGGCCTTCTGCACCGAGGTGTGGAGGTTGGGGATGCGCAGCGTGCGCTCGTCTGGGCGGGCCGGCCACTTGGCCACCAGATCGACCCGGTGCCGACGCATCGCGAGCCGATCTACAGCCCCCGGGTCGGGCAGGTTCCAGGCGTTCGCCCGGGCCTTGCCGTTGC
>JBKJSB010000161.1:0-10987 GCA_046593015.1 Allobosea sp. | reverse complement strand
GATCGGCGCGGTCGTCGCCGAATTCGTCGCCGGTACGGGCGGCAGCGCCTCGGGGCTGGCCTATCGCATCTTGGAGGCCGGCTATCAGCTCAAGATCCCGCGCGTGTTTGCGGCGCTGATCATGATCTCGCTGTCGGGCATCGCGATCTTCCTGGCGACGAGCTGGATCTCGCATCTGCTGCTGCGGCGCTGGCACGAGAGCGCGCTGAAGCGGGAGAATTGAGATGAGCGCCATCGCCGAGCGCAAACCCAGGACAGCGCAGCGTTCGCGCTATGACATCGCGGCTCTGAAGTCCGAACTTTCGGACATCCAGCTCATCGACGAGCCGCAAGTCATCCGCAAGCGCTCGCGCGACTTCTTCTGGTACTCGCCGGTGCTGAACGTCGAGTTGGCGGACAAGGCCGCAGACATCATCGCCGTGCCGCGCGACGAGGCCGAGGTCGTGCGCATCGCCGCGGCTTGCGCGAAGCTGCGCATCCCGCTGACCGTGCGCGCCGCCGGCACCGGCAATTACGGTCAGGCCGTGCCGCTGCAGGGCGGCGTTCTGCTCGATATCAATTTGCTGACCGGAATCGCATGGCAGAAGCCCGGCATGGTGCGGGCGGCGGCCGGCTCGCGCCTGCTCGACATCGACATGGCGACGCGGGACGAAGGCGTCGAACTGCGCATGCACCCCTCGACCAAGCGTTCGGCGACGCTGGGCGGCTTCGTCGCAGGCGGCTCGGGCGGCGTCGGCTCGGTGACCTATGGCGGCCTGCGCGAGCCCGGCAACATCTTGGCGGCGCGCATCGTCACGGTCGAGGACGAGCCGCGCATTCTGGAACTGCGCGACGACGCGGCCCAGAAGGTCAACCGCGCCTATGGCACGACCGGCATCATCACCGCGCTGGAAATGCCGCTGGCCCCAGCCTGGCCCTGGATCGACGTCATCGTCGCCTTCGACGACTACATGGAGGCGTTCCAGGCCGGCTACGAGGTCGCGCTGGCCGACGGCATCGTGAAGAAGCTGGTCACGCCGATCGCATGGCCGATCCCCGGCTATTTCGGCGCGCTGAAGCAGCATTGCCCGCAAGGCAAGAGCATCCTGATCTGCATGATCGCGGAGGCCTCGCTGGGACCGTTCAAGGCGATCATCGGCCAGCGCGGGACGGTGACCTACGAGGCTCCCTCGGAGGAGGGGCCGGGCACGGCGCCGCTCTACGAATACACCTGGAACCACACCACGCTGCAATGGCTGAAGAGCGACCGCTCGATCACCTATCTGCAGTGCCTGTTCCCCCATGACCGGCTGGTCGAGAGCGCGAGGGAGATGATCGCGCTCTTCCCCGACGAGGTGCTGGCGCATCACGAGTTCATCCGCTTCGGCGGCAGGGTCACGGCGAGCGCGCTGCCGATCCTGCGCTACACGACACGCGAGCGGCTGGACGAGGTCATCGCGCTGCATGAGGAGGCCGGCGTGATGATCGCCAACCCCCATGTCGTCTCGCTGGAAGCCGGCAGCCGGCACAAGCGCGCCGATGCCGACCAACTCGGCTTCAAGCGGCAGGTCGATCCGTACGGCTTGCTCAATCCCGGCAAGATGGCGAGCTTTACGCCGTCAGGCCAGGATCAGGCGAAGTAGGCGAGCTTCCGGTCGGCTGGCATGGAATCCAGCGCGTAGAGGTCGGATTCCGAGGTTGCCGCCGCTGCCGCTCGTATGGCTGCGGCGGTTTCCAGAATCGCGGTTTCCGGGCTGCTCTCGATGGCGGGTGTGCTGGCTGCGACCGGCTCGACGAAATCGAGATCGATCTCGACCGGGGCCGGTTCAGCGGTCTCCTCGAAGACGATATCGTCGCTCAGGTTCTGGATCGAGCCGATCCTGCGCTCCATCGGCGGCGTCATCGTCAAGCTGACGACGGTCTCGGCTGGGTCGGTTGCCGGCGCGCCGATCTCGACGATCTCGATGTCGTCATAGGCGGCGTTCGGCATCAGAGCCGGCGTCTCGTAAATCGGAGCCGGCATCTCGCAGACCGCATCGCTCCAGGTCACGATCTCCATCTCGTGCGTGTCGGGTTCGTCCTGCGCCCGGTCGGAAAAGGCGCGCAGGCTGGAATCCAGCATGGCGATGGTGTCGGCGATCTTGTCGATCTGCTGCGCCGTGCCCTCGACGATGGCGGCGGCCGCGAAGATTTCGGTGGTGCGGCGGTCGAGCAGGTCGCAGAGTTCGTCGGTCTCGCCGGCTTCGCGCAGCCGCCAGGACGCTTCCTGGATGGTCTCGGTCGCGGCGAGAATCTGGGCCGACGAGGTTTCGATACGCTGCGCGAGGCCAGATGACGCGGCCTCCGTCCGGCCGCTGATGCGTTCGAGATCGACGCGCAGATCGGCGATCAGGGCGGCCGCCTCGCGCAGGCTCGGGTCCGGCGCGGGCTCGGCTGCGGCGACGCCGACCGCGCGCTCGATCCGGCCGATCGCGCCCAGCAACTGGGCGGTGTCGGCCTGGCGGTTGCGCTTGGCGAATTCGGCCATGAACCAGCGTCCGCGCGCCGTCTCCATCACGGCCTCGGAGATCGTCTCGTAGTCGTTCTCGCTGAGCGCTGTCAGCGAACGCGCCTCGCTCATGACCAACCTGCTTTGGAAGGACTGGCCGAATCGGCATTCGTCAGTCGTGATGCACCATTGCAAAGCCTGCCTCACGATTGATTAAGGAATTGCTCCCGGGCGATGCGGCAAAGCGGATGCGGCCTGCCGTGACGAGACAGTCCCCTTCCCGTAACGGCCTGGCCGCGCGGCTGTCGCTGTTGCACGCGCTGACCTTCCTCTCCGTCGGCATCTACATCCCGTTCTTTCCGCTCTGGCTCGCCTCGCGCGGTGTTTCCGACGTCGCCATCGGCGCACTTCTGACCATCCCGATCGTCGCGCGCGTTCTGGCGGCATCGAGCGCGGCCGGCCTCGGCGATGGCCGGGTCTCGCCGGTGCTGCTGCTGGCCGGGCTCAATCTGGCGGGCGCACTGTTCTACGCGGCGCTGTCAGCCCAGTCCGACCCCTGGATCATCGGCCTGCTGATGGCGTTGAGCGCGATGGCCACCGCCGGCGTCATCCCGCTTGCCGACATGCTGACGACGGCGCAGGTCCGGGCTGGCGCAGGCATCGATTATGGCCGCGTCCGGCTCTGGGGTTCGGTCAGCTTCTTCGCCGCCAATCTGCTCGGCGGCGTGGTGATCGCGCGGCAGGGCGCGGGCATCGTGCCGCTGGCGATGGCCGTCTGTTTCGCCTGCGCCGCGCTCCTGGCGCTGGCCGCGCCAGCCCCGCCGCACGGCCTGTCCGCGAAGCCGGCGCAAGGCGCGCCGCGCGCCGGCTTCGGTACATCCTTCTGGTGGGCCATCGCCGCCGTCGCCTGCATCAACGCCACCCATGGCGCGCTCTATGCCTTCGGCTCGCTGCACTGGCGCAATCTCGGCTACAGCGAGCAGGCGATCGGCGGGTTCTGGGCGGTCGGCGTCGCCGCGGAAATCCTGCTGTTTCTGGTGGCCGGCGGCATCGTCGCGCGCGGCGTCGCCGGGCTCTTCTGGATCGGCGTCGGCGGGGTCGCGGCGCTCCTGCGCTTTGGCGTCATGGCGTTCGATCCCGGGCCATGGACGACCCTCGTCCTGCAATGCCTGCACGGGCTCAGCTTCGGCTGCCTGCATCTCGGCGCGATGGCGGTCGTCTCCGCGCTGGCGCCCGATGGCAGGCGCGCCGCGGCGCAAGGGCGGCTGGTCGCGGTCAGCGCGTTGGCGAGCGCGGCAGCCACCCTGATGTCCGGGCCGATATTCCAGAATCACGGTGCGCTCGTGTTCCTGGCAATGACGCCGCTGGCTGTGCTCGGCTGTGTCTTTGCTGCGCTTGCCAAGCGCAACCTGCCCGGCGATACAGGCTGAAGGGGTGGAACCGGCATGGTCTGCAAGGCGTTGAAGTTGGCCTGTCATGGCCGCGCCACGCCGGGCAGGGGACATAACGGAGTATCATGGCGACCCTCGACACCGCCGATCCGCAAGCGGTCTTCCGCGACGATGCAGGCACGCTCGCCATTGCGCTTTCGGGCGCGTGGAGCGCCGAGCATGCGCCTCGCATCGAGGAACTGATCGAGGAGATGGGCGGCCGGCTTGAGAAAGTCGGCGCGGCCCGCATCGACCTGTCGTCGGTCGTCCGGCTCGACACGCTCGGCGCCTATGTCCTCAACCGGCTTAAGGCCGAGCGCGAGGAGGCGGGCGGGGCGGTCGAGATCGCCAGCCAGCGTCAGGAACACGCCGTCCTTCTGGCCGAGATCCAGATCCATGGCGAGGACGCGATCTCGCCGGCCGGCAGCTTCGGCGTCGTCAGCGTGCTGGTGAATATCGGCGCGGCGATCGTCCGCTTCGGCCGCGACATGGTCGGCGGCGCGATGTTCCTGGGCGAGGTCGTCGTCGGTTCGCTCGCCGTGCTGCTCGGCCCGCGCAAGTTCCGCGGCCCCTCGCTGATCAACCAGATCGAGCTGATCGCCTTCAACGGCGCGCCCATCATCATGCTGATCTCGTTCCTGGTCGGCTGCATCGTCGCCCAGCAGGGCATCTTCCAGCTCCAGCAGTTCGGCGCGACGGCTTTCGTCGTCAACCTGACCGGCATCCTGATTCTGCGCGAACTCGGCGTGCTCCTCACCTCGATCATGATCGCCGGACGCTCCGGCTCGGCCTTCACCGCCGAGATCGGCTCGATGAAGATGCGCGAGGAGATCGACGCGCTGCGCGTGATGGGGCTGGATCCGATCGAGGTGCTGGTCGTCCCGCGCATCCTCGCGCTGGTCATCTCGCTGCCGATCCTCGCCTTCATCTCGGCCATGTCGGGCCTGACGGGGGCCGCGCTCGTCGCCTGGCTCTATGGCGGCATCGGCATCGACACCTTCCTCGCCCGACTGCAGGGCGTGATCACCTGGAAGCATTTCGCCGTCGGGCTGATCAAGGCGCCGTTCATGGCCTTCGTCATTGGCCTGATCGCCTCGATCGAGGGGCTCGCGGTCAAGGGTTCGGCCGAATCGCTCGGCCGCCAGGTCACGGCATCGGTGGTGAAGGCGATCTTCATGGTCATCGTCGTCGACGGCCTTTTCGCCATGTTCTTCGCGTCGATCGCGTTTTGAGGCCAAGCAGCGTGACGATGATCCAGGACACAGCCGGGATGCCGGCGAGCGAGCCGGACGGGACGGAGGCCGACGCCGACGCCGTGATCCGCGTGCGCGATCTCAGGGTGCAGTTCGGCGACAAAGTCATCATGGACGGGCTCGACCTCGACGTGATGCGCGGCGAGATCCTCGGCTTCGTTGGCGGCTCGGGGCAGGGCAAGTCGGTGCTGACCCGCACCATCCTCGGGCTGGTGCAGAAGCGGCGCGGCACGATCGAGGTGCTCGGCCAGAACGTCGAGGGCCTGGACCAGGCCGGCCGCCGCGCGCTGGAGCGCCGCTTTGGCGTGATGTTCCAGCATGGCGCGCTGTTTTCGGCGCTGACCGTGAGGCAGAACATCCAGGTGCCGATGCGCGAGTATCTCGAGCTCTCGCCGCGCCTCCTCGACGAGATGGCGATGGTCAAGCTCGACCTCGTCGGCCTGAAGCCCGAAGCCGCTGACAAGACGCCCTCCGAGCTGTCGGGCGGCATGATCAAGCGCGCCGCTCTGGCCCGTGCATTGGCGCTCGACCCCGAGATCGTCTTCCTCGACGAGCCGACCTCGGGTCTCGACCCGATCGGCGCGGCCGAGTTCGACGAGCTGATCGTCACCCTGAAGCAGACTTTGGGGCTGACCGTGTTCATGGTAACCCATGACCTCGACAGCCTTTATTCCGCCTGCGACAGGATCGCCGCGCTGGCCGACAAACGGGTCATCGCGGTCGGTCCTCTCGCAACGATGCTCGAATCCGACCATCCCTGGCTGAAAGCCTATTTCGGCGGCGAGCGGGCCCGCGCCCGGCTGTCGTCGAAACAATGAGGACATAGCGTTCAGACCATGGAATCCCGCGCCAACTACGCACTTGTCGGTCTGTTCACGCTTGCGGTCCTCGCGGCGGTGTTCGGCTTCATCTACTGGTTCAACAGTGGCGCGGGGCGCGACACGCGCGACGTCAGGATCATTTTCGAGGGTTCGGTGACCGGGCTCGGGCGCGGCTCAAGCGTGCTCTTCAACGGCCTGCGCGTCGGCGAGGTCACGCGCATCCAGCTGCGGCCCGACGACCCGAAGCAGATCTTCGCGGTGATCTCGGTCGAGGGCTCGACTCCGCTCAAGACCGACACCAAGGCGCGCATCGAGGCTCAGGGGCTGGCAGGCGTCGTCGCATTGCAGCTTCTGGGCGGCGACAAGGATGCGCCTGCCCTTGTGGCGGCGCGGGGTGAGGACCTGCCGGTGATCAAGGCTGAGCGTTCCGAGTTCCAGGATCTGCTCGAGACGGTGCGCTCGATCGCCAACCGCGCCAACACCGTGCTCGACAGCGTCGACGGCATCGTCAAGACCAACGCCTCGCCGATCAACCAGACGATCGAGAAC
Source organism: Allobosea sp. (assembly GCA_046593015.1). Lineage (GTDB taxonomy): Bacteria > Pseudomonadota > Alphaproteobacteria > Rhizobiales > Beijerinckiaceae > Allobosea. Next base: position 4,467 of record JBKJSB010000161.1, on the reverse strand, counting down.
GTCCGCAAGTTTTCCGCCGCGCTCGGCGAAAACTCCGAGGGTGTCGGCAAGCTGATGGCGAGCTTCGGTCAGATCGCCGAGACGATCGCGCCGCTCAGCCAGAAGCTCGGCACGCTGAGCGAGGACCTGTCGCAGGTCGTGCGCGCCATCGACCAGCAGAAGATCACCAACACGCTCGACAATGTCGAGAAATTCACCCGCGCGCTCGGCGAATCCGGCGGTGATGTGTCCAAGGCCGCCCGCGAGACGGCGGCGCTGACCGAGAAGCTCAACGGCGCGGTCGATGCCCAGAAGCTCGCGGCCACGCTGAACGACATCCAGACCTTCGCTTCGGTGCTCGGCAGTTCCGGCGGAGAGGTCGCGCGCGCCGTGCGCGATGTTGCGGCGCTGGCCGACCGCTTCAACCGGACTCTGGAGGAGAACAAGATCGCCTCGGCCATCGACAACATCGAAAAGTTCACCGCGGCGCTGGGCGGCAACAGCGCCTCCGTCGACAAGGCGGTCAAGGATGTCGCCTCGATCACCGGCAAGCTCGACCGCGCCGCCGACCAGATCGAGGGCGTGCTGAAGGGGGCGGAAGCCTTCCTGAACTCGGCCGCGGGCGAAGAGGGCAAGGGCACCTTCGCCGAGATCACCAAGGCGGCGCAGTCGATTCGGACGCTGGCCGACAATCTCGACGGGCGCACGGCTTCGATCACCGCCGGCATCAACCGCTTCACCGGACCGGGCCTGCGCGACATCGAATCGCTCGCGGCCGACGGAAGGCGCACTCTCACCGACCTGGCGCGGACGCTGCGCAATCTCGAGCGCAACCCGCAGCAGTTCATCTTCGGCGGCAAGCCGCCGCTCCCCCAGTACAATGGCGCGCGCTAGCTCATGACCGACACAACGATCTCCCCGGCCGGGCTGCGCCGGCTGGCGCTGCCCCTGCTGCTCGCCTCCGCGACGCTGCTCGCCGGCTGCGGCGGCGGCGCGACGCCGACCACCTTCGACCTCTCGGCGCCCTCGGGCTTCGGCCGTGTCGGCGGTTCGCGCGCGGCGCTGATCGTTGTCGAGCCCACGACGGTGCAGACGCTCGATTCAGACCGCATCATCGTCAAGGATTCAGCCGGCGCGCTCTCCTTCCTCGGCGGCGGGCAGTGGGCCGACCGGGTGCCCAGGCTCGTGCAGACGCGGCTGATCCAGACCTTCGAGAACGGCAGCCGGCTCGGCGCGGTGGCAAGGCCGGGCGAGCGGATCGTGCCCGACCTCCAGCTCAACACCGACATCCGCAGCTTCAACATCGACGCGGCCAGCGGCGCGGCCGTCGTCGAGATCACCGCCAAGCTGGTGGGAGACCGCACCGGGAAGGTCCAGCGCGCCAGAATGTTCCAGGCCCGCGTGCCGGCCAGCGCCAACGATGGGCCGGCCGCAGCCCAGGCGCTCGACCGCGCGCTCTCGCAGGTGCTGATCGAGATCGTGCGCTGGGCGCGGTAACCCAATGTGCGGATCGGTCGTCGGGCAGTCGCCCGGGAAGGCCGGACGTCAGCGCGGACATGGCGCGCTTATCGGTCGCAAGGCGGCAGGGGGCCGCAACTCATCCGTTCAGCCGACAGCGGTATGGTTAACCTGCCATTGAGATGATTCGTGTCTGCTACCTCCGATTGGGAGGTGACCATGATTCGCGGAATTTGGCTGGCGCTGACGTCTTCGGTTTTCGCTATGCTGTCGAGCACGGTGCTGGCGCAGGCCCTGGACCCGGTGCCGATGGAGGCGCCCGGCGGGGGCGAACGGTTCTCCTTCACCCCGTCGATCGGCTATCTGGGGGCCAAATCGACCGAAAACGTCTACAATACCGGCAACCGAACCGACAAGCTCAGCCAGCTCGACTGGAAGGCCGACGCCGTCACGCTGGGCGGCCGCGCCGCCGTGCAGCCTTTCGAGGGCCTGACGCTGCGCGGCAGTCTCTGGGCCGCCGTCTCATCCGGTGCCGACATGCGCGATCGCGACTGGTTCCTCGGATATCAGGGCCCCGACTCCTGGACCCATCAATCGATCCATCCGGACACGCGGGTGCCGAAAGCCTGGCAAGGGGATGTCAGCGCAGCCTACACGCTGATGAATATGGGCGATGTCGGGATCGCGGGCCTGGCAGGTTTCCGGCGTTACGACGTGAAATACCGGGCCTATGGCGGCAGCTTTCTCTACTCGGTGAACGCTCTCCGCGACACCGCCGGAACCTTCGATCCGGGCCGATTGGGTATTTCCTATCGGCAAAAGTGGGATACGCCCTATCTCGGGCTTGGAGCCTATTATCGCGGGGAAACCCTGTCGGTCTCGGCCGAAGTCTACGGCAGCCCGGTCAGCTTCGGGCACGCCGAGGACTTTCATGCGTTGCGCAACACGCTCTTCACCGACAAATTCTCCGCCACCGGAATGGTCGGCGCGAGCCTCGGCGTCGATTACAAGCTCACCGCGGTCCTCTCGCTCGCCGGGCGCCTCGAATACACCCGATATGTCGAAGCGCGAGGCGGCACCCGGATCCACAACGGCACGACAGGCCAGTTCTTCCGCATCCCGAAGCCGGGAGCCGGCGCGGACGCCGAGACACTCAACGTCTCGCTGGGCGTGAAGGGGAAGATCTGAGGCTGACAGCCGCCGAGGTCGCCAAATCGAGGTCGTCCCGGCGTCGATGCCGGGCGGCGCAGGGGCACAGCGCTCAGGCGATCTGCCGCCGCCATGCGATGACGCCCTCGGTCCGCGCCCTGACTTCGGGGGAGGCGAGGCAGGTCGCCACAGCCTCATAGCCCGGCGCGCCGGGCCGTGGATCGACGCGGCTTGGCGGCGCGTGATTGGCCGGGCAGAGGATGATCGCCTCATCGGGGCCGATGGCGGAGAGATCGAGGATCGCCGAGGAGCGCGTCAGCAGGAACAGCGGCCGGCCGGTCGCGCCACGCTGGCGCAGATGGGCGATCAGGGCCTCCTGCGTGGACTGGTCCAGCCCCTGTTCGACCATGTCGATGACAAGCACGGCGTGATTGTCCGCTTCCAGCGCGGTCAGTAGCGAGGTCAGCGCCCCCGACATCGTCGCGCCGTCCTCGACCAGCCAGGCCAGGCTCCGGTCGATACGCGTCTTCAGGCCGGGATCGGCGGCGAGCCGCGACCGCGCCGCCGCTCCCTCCCCAGCCAGACGGTCCAGTCCGAGGAAAGACGCATCCGGCAGCATCTCGGCCAGCCGCTGGGCCAACCGCGTCTTGCCGCTGCCGAGGGACCCGATGATATAGGTCAGCGGTTTGATGCCGAGCAGCTCGAAACGCTCCCCGCCCCATGGCCATGGCAGCGCGAAGGCGACGCTCGCGCCAGCGGCCGGCCTCAGCAGGCGTGAGATATCCTTTGGCGCGGGGGCTTCGCCCCGGCCCAGATCGGCGCGCATGGCGCTGACCCTGTCGATCGTCTCGGCAATGTGTCGGCGCTTGACCTCAAGCGCCGCCTGATGCGCGGCAAGCGCCGGCTCCAGAGCCGATGCGTCTCCGTCCAGCACCCGCGCCATCTGGGCCATGCTGAGTCCGAGAGCCCGCAGCGCCACGATATCGCCGAGCCGGGCCATGTCCTTCGGGCCGTAGGCACGCCACCCGGCGGCGGTGCGCGCGGGCCTGATCAAGCCGCGCTGCTCATAGAGCCGCAGGGCCTTTGCCGATACGCCGAGCCGTTGGGCGGCCTCCGATGGCGACAGGACTTCAGCGGAAACTCTCACGAATCACCTCCTTGCGGCTGACCCATGTCTTATCGGGCCGGCCCCATGGGCCGGGTCAATTGCATCGCCAAGGAAAAAGGCCGCCCCGAAGGGCGGCCTTCATGATCTCCCGGTCGGCGTAGTCCGCCCTACTCGAACCGCCCGCTGGCATGGGCCAGCATGGTGTAGACCTTGCCGGTCTCCGAGGTCAGGTAGGTCTTGGCGACCATCGAGTCGCGGTCGTCCTTGGCCGCTTCGCCGAGCAGGCGCTCGAACTCGTCGATATACCGATCGACCGTCTCCTTGAACTCCGCGTCGCGGCGGTATTTGCGGCGGATCTCGTCGAAGGTCTGCTGGCCCTGCAGCGTGTAGAGCCGGCGCGTGAAGACGTTGCGCTCGCCACGCTTGTAGCGGTCCCAGAGCTCCACGGCCGCGTCATGGTCGATCATCCGGGCGATGTCGACCGAAAGCGAGTCGAGCCGCTCGATCGAATGCGCGGTCGGCTTGCTGGCCTCGGGCGCCTTGTCCTCGCGGGAGGCGCGGTTGAGCAGGTCCGAGAGCCAGCCGGCCTTGGCGGGGGCTTGCGCCTGCGGCTCGGGCTGCGACGGCCGACGCGGCAGCTCCGGCACGGGCGCGGCTCCGCGCGGCGCGACCGGGGCAGGGCGGGGCTCCAGCCGCGTCTCCTGGCGGGGTTCCGGACGCGGCTCCTGCCGTGGCTCCGCGCGCTCCGGCGTGGCGTCGAGCGAGGGCCGCAG
>JBKJSB010000149.1:0-11408 GCA_046593015.1 Allobosea sp. | reverse complement strand
ATCCCGGGCGAAGCGAAGCGGAGACCCGGGATGACGGCGGTGTGTCCAGAGAAGCCAACACCGCGCGATGCTCAGAAAAATCCTCTCCGTCGGCGGGTTCACGCTGCTCTCGCGCCTGAGCGGGTTTTTGCGCGACATCGTGCTGGCCGCCGTATTGGGCGCAGGCGCGTTGATGGATGCGTTCTCGGTGGCGCTGCGCCTGCCGAACCATTTCCGCGCCATTTTCGGCGAAGGCGCGTTCAACCAGGCCTATATCCCGAGCTTCACCCGCATCCGCCAGCAGGCCGGCGCGGCATCGGCCGCCCTGTTCTCGAACCGCGTCTACACGCTGATCGTCATCGTGCAGGTCGCGCTGCTGGCGGTCGCGATCCCGTTCATGCCGCAGGTGGTCAGGCTGCTCGCGCCGGGATTCGCCGATGATCCGCAACGCTTCGAACTGGCGGTCGCGCTGACGCGGATCACCTTCCCCTATCTCACCTTCATCACGCTGGTGACGCTGCTCTCGGCCAATCTCAACGCGGTCGACAAGTTCGCGGCGGCTGCCGCCGCGCCGATCCTGCTCAACATCAGCCTGATCGCGGCGCTGGCCATCGCCTTCCTGTTTCCCAACGCGGCCTATGCGGCGGCCTGGGGCGTCGCCGTCGCCGGGCTGCTCGAATGGGTGCTGCTCGCTTTTGCCGCGCGCCGGGCCGGCGTGGCGGCGGCGCTGACGCGCCCGCGCCTCGATGCCGACATGAAGGCCTTTCTCAAGGCCTTCGGACCGGCCGTGATCGGCTCGGCCGGCGTCCAGATCGCGCTTTTCGCCGACACGATCATCGCCTCGCTGCTGCCGGCCGGGGCCTATGCCGCGCTCTATTACGCCGAGCGGCTCTACCAGTTGCCGATCGGCGTGATCGCGATCGGGGTGGGCACCGTGCTGCTGCCGACGATGAGCCGCTTCGTCGCAGCCGGCGACATCGCCTCATCGGACAAGGCGCAGAACCGGGCCGTCGCGCTGACACTGGTCTCAGCCGCGCCGTTTGCGGCCGCCTTCCTCGCCATTCCCGAGCTGATCGTATCGGCCCTGTTCGAGCGCGGCCGGTTCGATGCGGCAGCCAGCCAGGCGGCCGGCGCGGTGCTCTTCGCCTATGCGGTTGGCCTGCCGGCGATCGTGCTGATCCGCACCCAGGTCGCGAGCTTTCAGGCGCGCGGCGACACGACCACGCCGATGTTCGTCTCGCTGACGGCAATCGCCTGCAACATCGCGCTGAAGTTATTGCTCTGGCGCGATTTCGGCGCAGCCGGTCTGGCGCTGGCGACGGCGGCGGGGGCGTGGATCAATGTCGGGCTGCTGTTCGCGCTGGGCGTCCGACGCGGCTGGACGAAGCCCGCGCAGGGGCTGGCGGGGCTCGCCGCCATCGTGCTGGCCGCCGCCGCGCTTGCGGGGCTGGCAGCGCGTTTCGTCGCGCCGCCGCTTCTCGTTCTGGCGCGGAGCGTGCCGTGGGAGCCGAGGCTGGCCGCGCTCGCCGCCATCGGGCTTGCAGCGATCGTGGTCTATGGCGTGGTCGTCGCCCTCGGGCTCAAGGCGGCCGGGCTGGTCAGGCTGCTGCGCTGAGCCTCGAACGCCTCTCCCCTCACGCCGCCGACTTGGCGAAGTCCATGTAGAGTTCGCGCGCCTTGCGGTAGAGCGGGCCGGGCTGGAGCGTGGTGTCGTCGATGCGCGTCACCGGCATCACCTTGGAGTAGTTGCCCGAGGTGAAGATCTCGTCGGCCTGCTCGAAATCCGAATAGCGCAGGCTGCACTCCTCGACCGTGATCCCTGCCTGCCGCATCAGCCCGATGACGCGCTGGCGGGTGATGCCGTTCAGGAAGGTCCCGTTGGGCGCCGGCGTCCTGACGACGCCGTCCTTGGCCATGAAGATGTTGGAGGTCGCGGTTTCGGCGACGTTGCCGAGCATGTCGAGCACCAGCGCATTGTCGAAGCCGGCCGCCTTGGCGGCGCGCAGGATGCGGGCGTTGTTGGGATAAAGGCAGCCGGCCTTCGAATCGGTCGGCATCGTCTCCATGGTCGGGCGGCGAAAGACGCCTTGCGTCACCGTGAAGCCCGCAGAGGCCGGCGGCATCGCAGCCTCGAACAGGCACAGGCAGAACTGGGTCGATTCGGCGTCGGCGATGATCGTCGAGGGGCCGTCGGCCTCGGCCCAGTACATCGGCTTGACGTAGAGCGCCGTGCCGGGAGCGAATTTCTTCACCCCTTCCAGCGTCTTCCCGACGATGAACTCCGGCGTGACCGTGGGCTTGAGGCCGAGCGCCAGCGCCGAGCGGTTGACGCGGGCCGCGTGCTTGTCGAGGTCGGGGGCGACGCCGTCGAAATAGCGCGCGCCGTCGAAGACGGCCGAGGCCTGCCAGAGCGCGTGCGTGCGTGGGCCGACGAAACCGGGATTGCCCTCATGCCACTTGCCGTCGAACCAGCTCCATGTCTGGGAATACCATGCCATCGCGTTTCTCCGATTTGGTCAGTTATGCTGACCCGCACCGTCTGCCCGCGACAGACCCACGTCAACATGGCGGCGATGATCTGATGTGATGGAAGCGATCGGTAGGCGTGATGGATGGTCGATCAAAGCCCCAGCGCCCGCGCGCCGGACACCACCGCCATGCCGACGACCAGCGCCAGCAGCTCGCTGCGCCGGATCACCATGCTGCCGACCGCCGCCAGCAGCGCCAGCGCCGCCGACCAGCCGAGCCGCTCGACCAGCGGCAGCACGGTCGCCACCACGATCGAGCCCGGCAGCGCGGCCAAACCCCGCCGGACCCGCGGCGTCAGCGGAATGAACGCCATCATCGCCACGCCCGAGATGCGGCAGAGATAGGTCGCCAGCGCCATGGCGAGAATGGCCAGGATCGCGCCCCAGGCGCCGGGATCAGGCAGCGTCATCGCGGAACGCTCCGACCAGCGCGCCAGACAGCGAGCCGACGATGATGAAGGCATAGCCGTCGATCAACCGGGCGGTGACCAGCGCCACCAGGCCGGCCACGACCCAGGGCACGGCGGCGCGCCGGCCGCGCCAGAGCGGAACGATCATCGCCGCGAAGAAGATCGGCATGACGAGGTCGATGCCATAGGTGCGCGGATCGGCGACGAGCGCGCCGAGCATGTAGCCGGGCACGGTGGCGGCGACCCAGACCAGCCAGAGCGCCACGCCAGCGCCGACCAGCACCCCGAGATCGCGCCCGCCCTCGGCATGATAACGCGTGCCGATCATCCAGTTGGCGTCGGTGAAGAGGAACAGGTGCAGGCCGTTGACCGCGCCGGGATAGTGCCTGAACCAGGGCTGCAAGGACGCGCCCTGCAGCACCATGCGGGCATTCACGGTGGCGGTGACGACGGCCAGGCCCGCGATCGCGCCCCAGCTCCATTCCGGCCGCCACAGCTCCATCGCCACGAGCTGCGCCACGCCGGCATAGACCGCCGCGCTCATCAGCACGGCCTCGAACAGGCTCAGGCCCTTGGCCGAGGCCGCCGCGCCGAACGCCACCGCGAAGACGACGGCGCCCGGCATCAGCACCGAGACCTTGCGCAGGCCGAGCGCCGCGCCGGCAAGCGTCAGCGCGAAGACGGGTTCTGGCTCTGCTTTGGGCGGTTCCAGTGACATGCCCTTTCCAAGAGCGAAGCGCCGCCCCGGTCAACCGGGGCAGGCGACGCCGCCGCATGATCGCAGCGCAGGGCAAAGGACATCCCGACCCTGGCAGCCAGAACCCCCACCTCTCGTGAACCGCTCCGTCATCCCGGACAAACTGCGAAGCCGCGCCGATCCGGAATCCATCATAGGGGAGCGACGGCGCTCTATGGTGGATCCCGGGGCAAGCCCGGGATGACGGAGTGTTTCCTTGCGAAATCAATGCGCTCTAGAGTTGCGACCATGATCTGGCTCCATGCTCCCGACGAGACGGCGACCGCCCTGCCCGTCGTCTGGCTGATCGCCTCGCGGCGCAACCCGGTCAACCTGACCGAGCGTTCGGCGCTGCGGCGCGGCATCGCACATGACCTTATCGCAAGGCAGTTCTCGCTGCCGCGAGAGGCGGTGACGATCGAGCATGACGAGGCCGGCCGGCCCGTGCTGGCCCGACCGGCGGGCACGGGGCTGCACATCTCGCTCGCGACACGCTCGGGGCTGGTCGCGGTCGCGCTGGCGCGCGCGCCCGTCGGAGTCGATGTCGAGCGCATCGAGCCCTCCGTCGCGCCGCCGCTGGCGAGCCTGCACCCCAACGAGCGTGAAGCCCTCGCCGCCTTGCCGGAATCCGCGCGGCCGCTCGCCTTCGCCCAGATCTGGACGGCCAAGGAGGCCTATGTGAAGGCGCTCGGCACCGGCTTCATCCGCGCGCCGGAAAGCTTTTCGGTCACGCTGCTCGCCGGCGACCGCTTCGCGATAGACGATCGCGAGCGGCCCACCCAGGCGCTGGGACATGGCCTGATCGACAAAAACGGCGGCCAGGTGAGCCTGGCCGCCGCGATGATCGTGCTCGACTGAAAGCGCCGCTCAGCCCGGCTCGTCCACGGGCTTCTTCTTGAGAAAGTAGGCGACGCCGACCACGAAAAGCGCACCCAGCGTCGCCGCGCCGTAGAACGGGACCTTTTCGGCGGCGAGGCCGGCCGGGTTGGTGTCGCTGACCGGAACGACCTGCACCCAGCTCGCCATGTTGGCCTGCAGCCACTGGAGAACGGCGATGTCGCTGAGCAGCATCTCGCCGGCGATAAAGCCGAGAAGGGCGGCGCCGAGCCAGACCAGGATCGGGAAGCGCTCGAGCACGTCCGAGAGCAGCTTTGCGCCATAGACGATGAGCGGGATCGTCAGCAGCAGGCCGAAGATGAAGAGCTCGAAATGGCCGCGCGCTGCGGCCGCGATCGCCAGCACGTTGTCGAGACTCATCACCGCGTCGGCGATGGCGATGGTGCGGACGGCCTTCCACAGATTGTCCGAGGCCTCGATGTCGCTATGAGCTTCCTCCTCGCCCTTGGCGAGTTTGATCGCGATCCAGAACAGCAGAAGCGCGCCGACGACCTTGAGAAAGGGAATGTTCAGCAGATAGCTGACGATCACCGCGAAGAAGATGCGCAGGCCCACGGCCGCGCCCGCGCCGAGCAGGATGCCGACCTTGCGCTGCTTCTCAGGCAGCGAACGAACCGCCATTGCAATGACGATGGCGTTGTCGCCCGAAAGCAGGAGGTCGATCCAGATGATCTGGAGCAACGATGTCCAGAATGTCGAGGATGCAAAATCCATGTCGCGGTCAATCCCTTGAATGGCGGGTCGTTTCGACCCCTCCTGTGCCCCGATCGGGCGATGGATGGCAAGAGGCGTGGGCGGCGGCTCTTGCGGAAATCAACCCAGCGCCTGCTCGATCGCCTTTCCGGCGGCCTCGGTGCCGAGCGTTCCGCCGAGATCGCGGGTGCGGGTGCGGGCGTCGCCCAGCGCGCGCTCGATCGCGGCCTCGATGCCCTTGGCGCGCTCGATCGCGGCCTCGATGCCCTTGGCGGCCTCGTGCTCGCCGAGATGGTCGAGCATCATCGCGCCCGACCAGATCTGGCCGACCGGATTGGCGATGCCCTGCCCCGCGATGTCAGGCGCGGAGCCATGGACCGGCTCGAACAGCGACGGATGGTCGCCGGTCGGGTTGATGTTGCCCGATGGCGCGATGCCGATGGTGCCGGTGCAGGCCGGGCCGAGGTCGGAGAGGATGTCGCCGAACAGGTTGGAGGCCACGACGACGTCGAAACGGTCCGGGTTCAGCACGAAATGCGCCGTCAGGATGTCGATATGGTACTGGTCCACGGTGACGTCCGGATAGCTCTTCGCCATCTCCTTCACGCGCTCGTCCCAGTACGGCATCGTTATCGAGATGCCGTTGGACTTGGTCGCCGAGGTCAGCTTCCTGCGCGGCCGGCGCATCGCCAGCTCGAAAGCGTATTTCAGCACGCGGTCGACGCCGACGCGGCTCATGATCGTCTCCTGGATGACGATCTCGCGCTCGGTGCCGGCATACATCCGCCCGCCGACCGAGGAATACTCGCCCTCGGTGTTCTCGCGCACGACGAAGAAGTCGATGTCGCCCGGCTTGCGGCCGACCAGCGGGCCTGGCACGCCGGGCATCAGCCGGACCGGGCGCAGGTTGACGTACTGGTCGAATTCGCGCCGGAAGAGCAGCAGCGAGCCCCAGAGCGAGATGTGGTCGGGCACCTGGGCGGGCATGCCGACCGCGCCGAAGAAGATCGCGTCATGGCCTCCGATCTGGTCCTTCCAGTCGTCGGGCAGCATCTTGCCGTGCCTGGCGTAATAGTCGCAGGAGGAGAAATCGAACTGGTCGAGCCTGAGCTCGAAGCCGTATTTCTTCGAGGCCGCATCGAGCACGCGCAGGCCCTCGGGCATGACCTCCTTGCCGATGCCGTCGCCGGCGATGACGGCGATGCGGTAGACGCGATTGGTGCGGCTCATGATGTCTCTCCGAAGAAGGCCGCGAACTCCGCCGCCACGAGGTCAGGCAGCTCCTCGGCCAGATAATGTCCACCCGGCAACGCATGCCCGCGCACATCCTCCGCCCGCAGCCGCCAGAGCGCCAACGGATCGAAGCAGCGCCCGATGACGCCGTGCTCGCCCCACAAGGCCAGCAGCGGCTGGGTCAGCTTGCGGCCGGCATCGGCGTCGTCCTGGGCGATGTCGATGGTGGCGGCCGCGCGATAATCCTCGCAACTGCCGTGGATCGTGGCGGGATCGGCAAAGCAGCGCAGATAGTGCTCAAGCGCCTCGGGCGCGAATGGCGTCAGCCCGGCCGAGCCCGAGCCACATTTCTTCAGCCAGTAGGCTTCCGGATCGGCCCCGATCATCTTCTCCGGGAACGGCGCGGGCTGGATCAGGAAGAACCAGTGCCAATAGGCGCGGGCGAAGGCGTCGGTCGTGCCGGCATACATCTCGCGCGTCGGCGCGATGTCGAGCGTGGCGAGCCGGGTGACGCGATCGGCATGGTCGACCGCCAGGCGATGGCCGACACGCGCGCCGCGATCATGCGCGCCAACGGCAAACCGCCGATGGCCGAGCGCGCTCATGACCTCCGCCATGTCCTGCGCCATGGCGCGCTTGGAATAGGGGGAGTGCTCCGCATCGGTCGCGGGCTTGTCGCTGTCGCCATAGCCGCGCAGATCGGCGCAGATCAGCGTGAAGCGGTGGCGCAGCCGCGCGGCGACCTTGTGCCAGAGCACATGCGTCTGCGGGTAGCCGTGCAGCAGGAGCAAGGGCGGCCCCTCCCCGCCGGTGCGGACGCGGATGCGCGCGCCCGACGTCGCGACGTCGAGCAGGCGGAAGCCGGGGAAGAGGCTGTCCTGGGCTGTCAGTTCGGTGAGGGTCATCAGGCCTTGAGACGCTTGCAACAATGACAGGCGACCTAGCCCGTATCGTCAGGGATTGCGCCTGCGGATTATTTCATAATCCTGATCAATAGCGAGGGGGTGGGCCGGCTGGCGCTACGCTCGCTTCCCTTCTCCCGAATGGGAGAAGGTGGCCCGGAGGGCCGGATGAGGGCCTGCCGTCGGAGAGATAGGGCGCAACGGCTCCGTGTCGTTCAACAACCAACGGCGGTCGCTCACCCCTGCCCCTCTCCCATCCGGGAGAGGGGTTCTTCCGGCGCCATTACCAACCTACCCCAGATACTTCGTCAGGATCGCCGCCAGCCGCTCCGCGCCCGAATTATGCGGCAGCAGCGTGACGAAGCGACCCTCCTTGCCCATCAGATAGGTCAGCGAGCCGTGATCGACGGCGTATTCGCCCTTGCCGTGGTGGTGTTGCGTCAGCTTGCGGCGATGCACCTTGTAGGCCTTGGCGACGGCGGCGATCTCGGCCTCGCTGCCGGTCAGACCGACGAGCTTCGGATGGAACGCCGCGACATACTCCGCCAGCACGGCGACCGTGTCGTTGGCCGGATCGACCGTGACGAAAAGCGGCGCGACCTTCTCGGTCAGCGGCCCGACCTTGTCGAGCGCCTGAGCGATGATCGGCAGATCGACCGGGCAGGTGTCGGTGCAGCGGGTGAAGCCGAAATAGACCAGCATGAAGCGGCCGCGATAATCGGCGTCGGTGACGCGCCTGCCGGTGTGCTCGGTCAGGCTGAAAGGACCGCCGAACTGCGTCGCCAGCCGGTCATGCGAGGTGCTGGCGGGTGCCGCGACGCCGTGATGGCCGTGAGGCCCCTGCGCCAGCGCCGATCCGGCGATGCCGGTCCCGAGGACGGCGAGCAGCGCGCGGCGGCTGAGGCTTCCGCTCATTTCGGCCACTTCAGATCCTTCCGGCCCAGAATGCCATTCTCGGCGAGCGCGGCCTTGGCGGTCGGGTCGGCGCGCCACCATTCGTCGGCCTTGCCGTTGGCGGCGGTCCAGTCCTTCTCGAACTGGTCGGTCGGCGTGAAATCGCCCAGGCCGGCCTTCTCGCGGATGCCCTGCACCATCAGGATCGGCATGGCCGGGTTTTCGACGAGCAGGCCGTCGATCTCGATCGTCTTGCCGCACCAGGGCAGCAGATCCTTGGTCGCGCCGGCAAAGAGCGTGTTGCTCTTGGCGGCGGTGTAGAGTTTGCCCTCTGAGACGAGGCCGAGTTGGCGCTTGCCGCCGCCGCAGGCGGTCGGGCAGTCGCCCTTCAGCGTGCAGAGGACATCGACCACCTGGCCGCTGAAGGAGACGAGCTTCTCGTCCTTCAGGCCCCAGGCCTCGGCGGCGAATGCGGGCGCTGAAAAAAGCACGGCGGGGATGGCGAGCGACAAAAGCAGGCTGCGCATGGCATTCACTCCCCGAACGGCACGATGCCGTGCTCGTCATGGGTCAAATTCACGATGCCCTTGTCGTCGGCGACCTTGTCGACGAGCAGGTACTTCACCCCGTCGCGCTCGAAGAGCTCTCCGTCGACCGTGACCTCATGGGTCTGGATCTTGACGATCTTCGGCGAGGCGACGCTGACATCCTCGTTCTCGATGCGCAGCACCATGTAGAACTGGCCGTCCTTGTCCCTGATCGCGACCGGGATGCCGCCGACCGCGCACCAGACCGCGCATTGATGATGCGCCGTGCCGAGCCCGAACATGATGCCGGTGACGGCGCACCAGGTGTCGACGATCTCGCCGGAGACCTGCACGCGCTTGCCGGCGGCCGGATTTTGCGCCGCGGCGGGCCAGGCGAGCGCCAAAAGCGCTGCGGCGATCAAGATGCGTCTCACGGGCGTCCTCCGGGCTTTTCTTGGGAGGCACGCTAGCACGCAGCCTGCGCGCATCGTCTCACCAGCGCGTGAGGCGAGATTGCAGTGTCGTGAGCCGTCCGTGAACGGCCGGGCTTGGGTTCAGGGCTTGGGCTTCGGCACGAGGCCCCTGACGCCGAGCGGGCCGTCCTCGGCGATCAGCCGGTTCGCCTCTGGATCGGCGCGCCACCATTCCTCGGCCTTGCCGTGCCGCGCTTCCCATTGCGTCTTGAAGCGTTCGGCGGGCGTGAAGGGCGCGGACGCATCGGTGCGGATGCCCTGCACGAAGAACATCGTCACGGCCGGATTCTCGATCAGCAGGCCGTCGGCCTCGATCTCGCGGCCGCAGAAGCCGATCAGGTCGTGGGTCGCGCCGGCGAAATCGACATTCGACTTGCCGACGAGCCGGAACGTGCCGTCCGCGAGAACGAGCCCCAGTTGGCGTTTGCCCCCGCCGCAATCGGGCGCGCAGCGGCCCTTGAGATGGCAGAGCGCGTCGGTGACGCGCCCCTTGAGCACGACCGGCCTCTCGTGCGGAATGTTCCAGGGTTCGGCGGCGGTGGCGGGATTCCAGACAGAGACCGCCGACAATGCGAGGCCGAACCCCACCGCCCTCATCCTGAGGAGCCGCGCAGCGGCGTCTCGAAGGATCGTCCAGATGCGTCCGGAGTTTTCTGGAGCACCCTTCGAGACCCGCTCCTGCGGCGCGCTCCTCAGGATGAGGGCTGAGAATTTGCCCATCGCCTCAGTTCCCGAACGGCTGGATGCCGTGCTCGTCATGGGTCATCAGGATGACGCCCTTGTCGTCGGCGATGCGGTACCAGCAGATATTTCACGCCGTCGCGCTCCAGCAACTCGCCCTCGACCACGACCTCATGCGTCGCCATCCTGGCGACACGGGGGTTGGCCGCGCTGTCCTCGTCGTCGCCGATCTTCAGGACCAGATAGAGCGCGCCGTTCGCATCCCGGATGCTGACCGGGATGCCGCCGAGCGCGCACCAGATGGCGCATTGGTGATGCGCCGTGCCCTTGGCGAACATCAGCCCGCTGATCGAGCACCAGGTATCGCTGATTTCGCCGGTGATGGTGATGCGGCGGCCCTCCTGCGCGAGGCTGTGATTCGGACCATGAGCCGCCACCGCAAGAACGGTCACCAGCCAGAGAACGGCGCGCTGCAATATCTTTGTCATGCTTGGAGCGTCCACCCCTCGTCGGACCACGGGATTCACCGTCCGCGCAATGCTTTGCCAGCACGATGCCTCTAGCATCGCCGTTGGCGACACCCTAGAAGATGCCTCGCAAACGGACCAGAGCAGGCATGAACGAGATCGATCACTTGGGCGCGAGTCTCCTCGCCGAGATCGCGGCGGCGCAGGACGAGGCAGCGCTGGAGCAGATCCGGATCGCAGCGCTCGGCAAGGCCGGCTCGATCTCGGCCCTGCTGAAGACGCTCGGCGCCATGACGCCCGACGAGCGCAAGGAGAAGGGGCCGCTGATCAACGGCCTGCGCGACACGGTGCAGGGCGCGCTCGCAAGCCGCAAGGACGCGCTCGGCAATGCAGCGCTGGACGCAAGGCTCGCGGCCGAGACCATCGACATCTCGCTGCCGGTGCGCGAGGGACCGGAACAGCGCGGGCGCATCCACCCGATCAGCCAGGTCATAGACGAGATCACCGCGATCTTCGGCGACATGGGGTTTTCGGTGGCCGAGGGCCCCGATGTCGAGACCGACGATCTGAATTTCACCAGGCTGAACTTCCCCGTCGGCCATCCGGCCCGCGAGATGCACGACACCTTCTTCTTCGCGCCCGATTCCAACGGCGAGCGCAAGCTGCTGCGCACCCACACCTCGCCGGTGCAGGTCCGCACCATGATCGCCTCGGCCCCGCCGATCCGGGTGATCTGCCCCGGCCGCACCTACCGGATGGATTCCGACCAGACCCACACACCGATGTTCCATCAGGTCGAGGGGCTCGTCATCGACAAAGAGGCGCATATGGGGCACCTGAAATGGGTGCTGGAGGAGTTCTGCAAGGCGTTCTTCGAGATCGACGAGGTCAAGATGCGCTTCCGTCCGTCCTTCTTCCCCTTCACCGAACCCTCGGTCGAGGTCGACATCCAGTGCTCGCGCAAGGGCGGCGAGATCCGCTTCGGCGA
>JBKJSB010000120.1:0-10520 GCA_046593015.1 Allobosea sp. | reverse complement strand
CGCCGGCCCGGAAGGTCTGCGGCGGCTGGCCGTCCTCGGTCAGTTCGACGACGCCCCAGAGGATGTAGCAGAACTCCATCGTCTCGCCCTTGATCGAGCGGGTTTCGCCGGGCGTCGCTTCCCATACGCCGGTGCGAACGGGCTCGTCGCGGGACTGGTCCTGGGCCCAGGTCTTGAACGAGGGATCGCCGGAGATCAGCCGGTCCGGGGCAGCCGTAGCGTGCTTGGGCTCGCCAGTGGGAGCAAGGTCGAGCTTGATGAGGAGGGACATGGGAAAGCCTTTCGTTCAGAGTTGAAGCGTTTCAATAGCCGCGGCTGCGATCGACCAGCCCGATCGGCGGCAGGCCGGAGCGGTGACGGCGCAGGTTCTCGATCACGGCCTTGGCCGCGGGCGCGGCCTCGACCTTGCTGGCGATGTGCGGCGTCAGGATCACCTTGGGATGGCTCCACAGGCGATGGTCCGCCGGCAGCGGCTCGGGCTCGGTGACATCGAGAACGGCGGCCGAAAGATGACCGCCGTCGAGAGCGTCAAGAAGAGCAGCGTGATCGAGGTGCTGGCCGCGACCGACATGCACGAGACCGGCGCCGGCAGGGAGTTGCGCGAAGAGCTCGGCATTCAGAATGCCCGATGTCTCCGGAGTCAGCGGCAGCAGGCAGATCAGGATGTCGGTCTCAGCGAGCAGGGTGGCGAGGCCCGCCTCTCCGTGAAGGCAGCGAATCCCGTCGATCGTTCGCGGCGAGCGGCTCCAGCCGGAAATCGGAAAGCCGAAGGGCGTTAGGCGCGCGATGACCGCCGCGCCCATCATGCCCAGCCCCAGTATGCCGACCCGCCTGTCGGGGGCGGATACGATGTCGTAGGGCTTCCAGTGCGCAGCATTCTGCTGGGCGATGTAGAGCGGCCATTGCCGATGCAGGGCGAGCACACTGAGCGTGACGTATTCCTGCATCATCCGGGTGATGCCTTCCTCGACCATGCGGACGACGAGCACGTCGGAGGGCAAGCCATCCGTGTTCATCTGGTCGATGCCGGCACCGATCGAAAACAGTATCTCCAGATTGGAGAAGCGGTCGAGATTCTGCGGGGCCGTCCAGGTGATCAGGTAGCGGATCTCGGCTGGGTCGTAGGGATCGCTGCCTCTGATGAAGCGGATATCGGGCAGCTCCTGGGCAAAACGCGCCGCGAACACCCGCGCACGCTCGTCAGTCGAGTTGAAAAGGAAGGTCAAGGCGAGCTCCTAGAGGCCGGGAGATCAGGGCGTTTCCTGCGCGAAGCGCGTGCAGAGGCGTTCGAGCATATCGACGCAGGCCGCGAGCTCTCCACGCGTGATGTACTCGTCCGGCTTGTGGGCGCGGGCGATGTCGCCGGGTCCGCAGATGATCGCGTCGATCCCTGCCGCCAGGTATAGCCCGGCCTCCGTGCCGTAGCTGACCGCTGCCAGCGGCGCTTCGCCGGTGATCTGGGTCATCAAGCGGGCGATCGGCGCGTCGGCGGGAAGGGACAGGGCGGGATAGCCGGCGATCGGCTGCCACCCCACTGCGAGGCCCTCGGCTCTCAGGGCATCGAGCGCCTCGCGCACCGGTTCGAGCAAAGCGGACGGCGAAGCCCCGGCGATGGCCCGCGCCTCGATCTCGACGCAGCAGCTTTCCGGGATGATGTTGAGCGCCTCGCCGCCGCGGATCGTGCCGATCTGGATGGTGGAGTAGGGCGGTTCGAAGACGAGATCGAGCGGGCCGCCGCTCAGCTTCGCGGCAGCGTCGCTCGCGGCCGCGATCACCCGTCCCATCGCATGGATGGCGTTCAGGCCGAGATCGGGGCGCGAGGAATGGCCGGACCGACCTTTGATCTCCACGCGCGCGGCCGCCTTGCCTTTATGGGCCAGGATCGGCCGAAGTCCGCTCGGCTCGCCGATCACGGCTGCCGCGGGAAGGGCACACAGCAAAGGCAGCGCAGCTATCAGATGAGGAACGCCGCGGCAGCCCGCCTCCTCGTCATAGGAGAAGGCGAGATGGATCGGCCGGGCGGGGTTCAGCGCAATGAGCGACGGAACGATCGCGAGCGCTGCGGCAAGAAAGCCCTTCATGTCGCTCGTGCCGCGGCCGAACAGCCTGTCGCCCTCCGTCCGCAGCACGAACGGACCGGCACTCCATTGCGGCTCCTGCGCCGGAACGACGTCCATATGGCCGGACAGGACGAGGCCGGGCACGTCGCGCGGGCCGATCGTGGCAAAAAGATTCGCCCGATCGCCTTCCGGGCCGGTGAGGAGATGCGCTTCGATGCCGAGCCCGCCGAGATATCGTGCGATCCACCCCGCGATGGCGGCATTGGGCTGCCCGACCACGGAGGGGAACTGGACCAGTGTCTTCAGGATCTCTTCGGGCGTCACGGACGGCTCCGGTTCCAGCTGCGCTCGCAGCAGAATAGCCGCGACGCGCTGGTGGCCGGATCGTTTTCGCCGTCGTCTGGTGCACTTCCCTGCCGAAATGGCCGGGAAGAACGGTGCTTCCTGTTGCGGGATTGGTTTACAACGGATCGGTAAACCGGCCGGAGCCTCATAGCTGGCAGAGAGTCGTGGACGCTGAGGAGGCCGCGCTTTGGAGACGATCGCTCGACTGCATATCGATACGTTCGAGCTCACCTTGCGCGACATCAAGGAGGTCGATCCCAAGCTGCTGCACGCCCTTTCCGTTTCGGTGGGGTGGCCGCATCGGGACAGCGACTGGCAGATGTTGCTCAAGCTGGGTCAGGGACTCGCCGCTGTCGACGAGATCGGGCGGGTGGTCGGAACCGTGATGTGGCTGCGCTACGGCGCGGATTTCGCCATGATCTGCATGCTTATCACGCTGCCTCGGCTCCAGGAGCAGGGGGCAGGCCGCTGGCTCATGGAAAAGGCCCAAGAACTGAACATGCGGGCCGGCTTTGGCCTCAACGCGACGCGAGAGGCCAAGCGACTCTATCGCTCGCTCGGATACAGTTATGAGCAGAAGATTCTGCGGTGCCAGGGAGAGGCGACGCTGGATGCATTGGCTCCAGGAATGGCCAAACCTTCGTCCAAGGTGGAGGGGCTGGTTCGCCCTGCCGATGTAAGCGACCACGACAGTCTTTTGCGGCTCGATCATGCCGCAACAGGTCATGATCGCTCCCTTGCCTACCGGGCCTTGCTGCCTGTGTCACGGGGACAAGTCCTCGTTCGGAACGACGAGATCGTCGCCTTCGCTTTGTGCCGGCCTTTCGGCAGGGGGCATGTCATCGGCCCCGTCGTCGCGGCGAACGAGGACGATGCGATCGCCGTCTCGTACCCTCATGTCGAGGCCCATGCGGGAAGCTTCCTGCGCGCCGATACCCCGGCTAGCGATACCGTCTTTACGAACTTCCTGGTCGGGAGCGGCATGCAAATCCACGACAGCGTCACGTCGATGGGACTGGGGCGGGCGCCATTCTCGCCGCGGTCTAGCGCCGGTCCGCGCCGTATCGCACTGGCCAGCCAGGCTATCGGTTAAGCCTGTCCGCCGTCAGCGCTCTCGAGACCATTTAGGGGTTTTCGGGAAGGGAGGATTTCTGGATCATCGCAGCCATTCAGGAGCGCAGATGAGACAGAACCGAAGGACCGCGCCAGCGAACTCCGGGCCGGAGAAAGCACCGGCAGAGCAGGTCGTGAAGGATATCCGGCGAGCGACGCGCCGGCAGTTCTCGGCCGAAGAGACGATCCGCATCGTGCTGGAAGACGTGCGCGGCGAGGAGAGCATCGCCGAGCTGTGCCGGCGCGAGGGGATCGCCTCGTCGATGTAATCTGGCTGGTCGAAGGAGTTCCTCGACGCCGGCAAGCGCCGTCTCGCCGTTGACACGGCCCGCGCGGCGACGTCGGACGAGGTGAAGGACCTGCGTAGCGAGGCGCAGGTCCTGAAGGAGGCCGTGGCCGATCTGATCTTCGCTGCCCGGGATCCCGACCATGTTTCACGCGACGCCCTCCGCCCCTTTCCAAAGTCCCGGCTCCATTCCTCATGTCATCGCCATCAGACGCGACGAGCAGGGCTTCGATTCGAGCGACGTCGAAGACGAACTGCTCAAGGGCCCCGTTTTCGAGACGCTGCCGGAAGCCCTGGCCTGGATCGAGGAACTCGACCGGCTGCGCGACGGCAACTGATGGCGGTCCCCCCAGCACGTCGCGCTTGGCAGCGGCGAAATCCCCGGCGCAGGGAATTCACGCAAATCGCCCGGCCGGCGCTTGTCAAATCGACTGGCGATCGGGCATAGAGCTTCCAACGGAGACGTGGCCGAGAGGCTGAAGGCACTCGTTTGCTAAATGAGCATACCCCACAAGGGTATCGAGGGTTCGAATCCCTCCGTCTCCGCCATTCCCTACATCTCGCCTCGTTGCCTTTCCTTCGCCGCGCCACTGGTGCGCGGGCAGGCGGATTCCCGGTTGGGCTTGCGGACCTTGCGGGTTATGCGGCCGATCTATCCCGGCGCGCGGATCGCCGGCAGATGAAGCCCGGCGACATCCTCGTCGTCGCCTGCACGACCGACAACACCGACGGCATGTTCGGCGATCTGCTGGCGACCTCGGTGATGGCGCGCGGGGGCCTGGGCCTCGTCATCGACGCCAGCGTGCGCGACATCCGCGATCTGACGCGGATGGGCTTTCCGGTGTGGTCGCGGGCGATCTCGGCCAAGGGCACGGTCAAGGCCACATTGGGCAGCGTCAACGTGCCGGTCGTCTGCGCCGGCGCGCTGGTTCATCCCGGCGACGTGATCGTGGCCGACGATGACGGCGTCGTGGTCGTGCCGCGCCTGGAGGCCGCAAGCGTGGCCGAGGCCGGCGCCAAGCGCGAGGCGAACGAGGAGGACAAGCGCCGCAGGCTCGCGGCTGGCGAACTCGGGCTCGACATCTACGGCATGCGCGAGGGGCTGGCCAAAGCGGGCCTAGTCTATCGCGACGATCCCGAGGGCTGACCAGGCCCGATCACCACGGCCGCGCCGAAAAGCGCAGCGGCCAGGTCTGGCGGCTCAAGACGATCGAAAGCGTTCACACCCAAGGTACGCCGCCGGTGAAGACCTGGGCTCAGACGCCGAGCCCCTCGATCGCGTAGATGCGCGCCGGAGCGCCGTCGGCGTTGGGGATCAGCAGCGGCGCTGCCGAGAACAGATTGCGCGGGGCGCTGAGCTTGCTGGTGTTGACGACGTATTCGATCAGCGTGACGCCATGGCTGAGCAGAACGTCGTGCGTGACATGCTCCGGCTTGGGCGCCTCCTTGCCCTCCAGCAGCAGCCGGATCGGGAAATCCTGCGGGAAGTCGAAGGCGACCGCGGTCGGCTTTCGGGCGGCTAGCCACAGCGCCGATTCCAGCGTCAGCCACGGCGCCTGCGTCCAGAATTCCTTCTCGCGGTAGTTGCGCCGGTCGGCCCAATGTGTCGCCAGCAGCAGGATTTCGCCCTCGGCGCCGCCGGGGTCGGCCGCAGCGAGATGCTCGGGCTCGATCGCGGCGTTGTCGGGCCGGCCGCTCAGGTTCAGCACGCGGCAGGGGCCGACGACCCGCGAAAGCGGCGTCGCCTCGATCGTCGGCGCGCCGGCGACGAAATGCGCCATGGCGTCGACATGCGAAAAACCGTGGCAGGGCGTGTTCAGCTTCGAGACGCGGAACTGGTCGCCGGCCGCGATGTCGCCCTTGATCGTCAGGTCGGCCGGCCAGCGGAAATGCGGCTCGATCGGCATCGACAGGTCGATGACCTTCATGAGACCTCCCCGGGAGCGGCGACGGTGCTTACCGCCCGGTCCAGTTCGGCGGCCGCTTGCCGAGGAAGGCCTCGATGCCCTCGCGGAAATCAGCGCTCATGTAGCACATCACGACCAGGTCGTCGGTCTCGGCATGGCTGCCGTCCTCGGCAAGCCGGCGCAGCGATTCCTTGGTGGCGCGCAAGGTCAGCGGCGCGTGTCCGGCGATCGTCGCAGCCAGTTCGGAGGCGCGCGCCAGCAGCGCGGCATGGTCGGCGACGATCTCGTTGTAGAGCCCGGCGCGCTCGCCCTCCGGCGCTTCGACGAGCCGTGCTGTGAAGACCACATCCTTGACCCGGGCCGGGCCGAGCAGGGCGACGAGCCGCGCATAGCTCCTGGCCGAGAGGCAGTTGCCGAGCGTGCGCGCCACGGGAAAGCCGAAGCGCGCGTTCGCCGTCGCGATCCGCATATCGCAGGCGCAGGCGATGCTCGCGCCCCCGCCGGTGACAGCTCCAGCGATCGCCGCGATCGTCGGGATCGGACAGCTCTCTATGGTGGTCAGGATGCGGTCGATCCTGCTCTCATAGGCGAGCGCGTCCTCTGGTTTCTCGAAGGCGCGGAACTGCGAGATGTCGGTGCCCGCCGCAAAGGCCTTTTCGCCCGCACCGGTCAGCACCAGCACTTTTGGCGCGCCATGGCCGGCGATGTCGCCGCAGATGGCGGCGATCCGCTCATACATGGCGAAGGTCAGCGCATTGCGCGCCTGCGGGCGGTTCAGCGTGATCGTGCCGATGCCGTCCTTCACGTCGTAGAGGATCTCATTGTCCATCGGGTCGGGCTCCTTCAGATCGCGCCGCTCGCGCGCAGGGCTGCGATCGCGGCCGCGTCGTAGCCGAGTTCGGCCAGGATTTCGTCGTTATGGTCGCCGGCGTCAGGCGTCGGCGTCGCCACGCCGGCCGGCGTGCGCGACAGGCCGACAGGCTCGCCGATAACGCGATAATCGCCGATGACGGGATGAGAGACGGGCTGCGCGATGCCGAGATGCTTGACCTGGCGGTCCTCGAACATCGCATCGACAGTGTAGATCGGCCCGGCCGGCACGCCGGCCGCCTCGAAGGCGTCGAGCCAATGGCCGGCGTCCTGCGTCGTCAGGATCGACTCGATCAGGTCCCGCAACTCCGGCCGCGCGGCGAAGCGCTTGTCCATGTCGTCATAGCGCGGGTCGTCCGCGAGGTCGGGCCGGCCGATCGCGCCGCAGAAGGAGCGCCAGTGGCCCTCCGCGCCGACGCCGATATTGATGTGGCCATCGCGCACGGCATAGACGCCCATCGGCGTCGAATAGGGGTGGTCGTTGCCGGCCTGCGGCGGGACTTTGCCCTCGACCAGATAGCGCGCGGCCTGGAAATCCATCATCGCGATCTGCGCCTCGAGCAGCGAGGTCTGCACCCATTGCCCGAGCCCCGATGCCTCGCGCTCCTGCAGTGCGACCAGCGCCCCGACCGCGCCATAGAGCCCGGCGGCCGAATCCGCCACTGCGATGCCGGCGCGGACCGGGCCCTGTCCGGGCAGGCCGGTGACCGACATCAGCCCGCCCATGCCCTGGGCGATCTGGTCGAAGCCGGCGCGCGTCCGGTAGGGGCCGCTCTGGCCGAAGCCGGAGATCGAGACCAGGATCAGGCGCGGATTGAGCGCGTGCAGCGTCGCGAAATCCAGCCCGAGCCGATCCTTCACATCTGGTCGAAAATTCTCGATCAGCAGGTCCGCCGTTCCGATCAGGCTGTTTAGGATCGCCTTGCCCTGCGCGGTCTTCAGGTTGAGCGTCAGCGAGCGCTTGTTGCGATGCAGGTTCTGCATGTCGTAGCCATGGCGCGGCCCGCTCATGTTCTCGTTGGGGTCGAGGCCCGGCGGGCTCTCGATCTTGATCACATCCGCGCCGAAATCGGCGAAGATGCGGGCGCACGTCGGCCCGGCACGGACGCGCGAGAGATCGAGCACGCGCAGGCGGTTCAAGGCGGAGGACGGCGTCGGGCGAGGCATGGGCTTTTGGGATCGCAGACGAAGGGCGGCGACTATCGGGGCCGCCTCCGGGAGCGTCAATGCGCGGGCAAGGCATGGCCCCAATGCGCGGCTTGGCCGGTCGCCTTAGGCCTCCGCAACATAGCGCCGGCGCAGATGCGCCTTGAACACACCCGCGTCGAGCGGCTTGCCCGTGGCCTGCGTCAGCAGACCGTCGGTCTCCAGCAGGCAGCCTTGCTCGTGGATATTGCTCCGCAGCCAGCCGACCAGCGGAGCGAAATCGCCGCGCGCGATGCTTGGCAGGATGTCGGGCTCGGCCTTGCACGCCGCCTCGAAGAGCTGCGCCGCCGTCATCGCGCCCAGCGTATAGGTCGGGAAATAGCCCCATCCGCCGCTCGGCCAATGCACGTCCTGCAGGCAGCCGAGCTTGTCGTCGGGCGGCGTGATGCCGAGCAGCGAGCGCATGCCCTCGTTCCAGGCCTCGGGCAGGGCCGAAAGCGGCATCGCGTCCGCGATCAGCGCCTGCTCAAGCCGGTAGCGCAGGATGACATGCAAGGGATAGGTCACCTCGTCGGCATCGACCCGGATGAAGCCGGCCTCGACATGGGTGAAGCGGCGATGGAGCGCGTCCACCTTCCAGGCCGGGCCGGAGCCGCCAAAGGCCTCGCGCATCAGCGGCGCGGCGAAGGCAAGGAACTCTCGGCTGCGGCAGGCCTGCATCTCGACCAGCAGCGACTGGCTCTCATGCAGGCTCATCCCGCGCGCCTGCCCGACCGGCTGGTTCAGATAGGCCTGCGGCCGGCCCTGCTCGTAGAGCGCGTGCCCGGTCTCGTGCAGCACGCCCATCAGCGCCTTGTCGAAATCGGCCTCGTCATAGCGCGTGGTGATGCGGACATCGTTGTCTGCCCCGCCGCAGAACGGATGGGTCGAGACGTCCAGCCGCCCGCGCGAAAAGTCGTAGCCGAGCGCAGCCATCATCCTGAGGCCCAGCGCGCGCTGGTTCTCGACGGGGAAGGGGCCTTGTGGCTCGGGTGTCGCCGGCCGTCGCGCCTGCACGGCCAGCACCTCTTGCGTGAAGCCGGGCAGGAAAGCCGCAAGATCATCGAACAGCGCGTCGATCCGGACGGAACGTCCGCCGGGCTCGTAGTCGTTCAGCAGCGCGTCATAAGCGCTCAGGCCCAGCTTTTGGCCCTTGGCGACGCCGATCTGGCGCTGGAGGTTCAAGACCTCCGCGAGAGACGGCAGCAGCCCTGCGAAATCGGCCTCCGCCCGCGCCTGCCGCCAGCGCATCTCGCAGGCCGAGACGGCCTTGCTCGACGCCTCGACCAGATCGGCCGGCAGCGCCGTCTCCACCGTCCAGACCCGCCTGATCTCGCGCAGATTGGCGCGCTCCCATGCGCCGAGACCGCCCTGCGCGTCCGCCTCGCCGAGCCAGTCGCCGATCTGCGGCGCGGTGGCGAGGTCGTGCCGCATCACCTGCAGCAGCGCCATGCTCTCGGCCCGCGTTTCCGCCGCGCCTGTCGGCATCATCGCGTCGTTGTCCCATTGCAGGATGCCGATGGCGTTCCCGAGCGCAGCGATGCGGCCGTAATGGGCGGTGAGGCTTGAATAGGCGGTCATGGGCGCGTCGGGTCCGGGTCAGGTCAGCAGGTTGCGGTACTGGCGCGGCTGCGAGCGCAGGTATTGGTGAGGGGCCTTCACCGTCGCGCCGAGCTGGGCCGCCGCATGCCAGGGCCAGCGCGGATCGTAGAGCATGCCGCGCGCCAGCGCGACGAGGTCGGCGTCGCCCGTGCCGATGATCGCCTCGGCCTGGTCGGGCTCGGTGATCAGCCCCACCGCGATGGTGGGAAGGCCGGTCGCAGCCTTCACCGCGCGCGCCATCGGCACCTGATAGCTCGGTCCGAGCGGAATCCTTTGCGCCGCCGAGATGCCGCCGCCCGAGACGTCGATGAAATCGCAGCCGCGCTCTTTCAGCGCCTGCGCGAAAACGATCGTCTGGTCTATGTCCCAGCCGCCCTCGACCCAGTCGCTGCCCGAGACGCGGATACCCACCGGAACATGCGCCGGCACGACGGCGCGCACGGCGTCGTACACCGCGAGCGGAAAGCGCATCCGGTTCTCCAGCGCGCCGCCCAAGCCGTCCTCGCGCGTGTTGGAGAGCGGCGACAGGAACTGATGCAGCAGATAACCATGGGCGGCATGCAGTTCGATCGCGTCAAAACCGATCCGCACCGCGCGCTTGGCCGAGGCTGCAAAGCTCTCGACCAGTCGCAGGATTTCGTCTTCGCCAAGCGCGCGCGGCGCGCGGGCGTGCCCGTCGAAAGCGATCGCCGACGGCGCCACCGCCTCCCAGCCGCCGGCATCGAGCCCGAGCTGCCCGCCGCCATGCCAGGGCTGCGCGGCCGAGGCCTTGCGCCCGGCATGGCCGAGCTGGATGCCGAGCGCCATCGGCGACTGGCCGCGCACTGCGGCGATGGTGCGCGCCAGCGCGGCCTCGGTCTCGTTGCACCAGAGCCCGACGCATTGGGGCGTGATCCGCCCGGCCGCCTCGACCGCCGTCGCCTCGACGAAGAGCAGTCCGGCCCCCGACAGCGCCATGTGCCCGAGATGGATCAGGTGCCAGTCATTGGTCAGGCCGTCCTGGGCTGAATACTGGCACATCGGCGAGATGACGATGCGGTTGGGCAGCGCAAGCCCGCCGAGCTGGAAGGGCGAGAACAACTGGCTCATGGGACGGAGACATCCTGCGGTCGGTCGGCGAATGGATTGCCGACACTAGCCATGGGAGCTGTC
>JBKJSB010000077.1:0-6240 GCA_046593015.1 Allobosea sp. | reverse complement strand
CGGTTGGAGCCGGGAAAGGTGATGACGGCGGCTTTCATCGGATTACGCCCCGATCTCGACGCGGTAGTTCTCGATCACGGTGTTGGCGAGCAGCTTGTCGCACGCTGTCTTCAGCGCCGCTTCGGCGGCGGCCTTGTCGCTGCCGGCCAGTTCGATGTCGAAGACCTTGCCCTGGCGGACGGAGCCAACGCCCTCGATGCCGAGGGATTTCAGCGCGCCCTCGATCGCCTTGCCCTGCGGATCGAGCACGCCTGTCTTCAGGGTCACGGTGACGCGGGCTTTCATGGGGCTCTCCGGGGCTGGTGGGCCGTGGCTTAGCGACGAATCGCCGTCGGCTCAACCTCTTGTCATGGAATACGCCCGCGAATCAGCGGCTGCGCCAGGTCGCAAGCGCCTCGGCGCGCGCGCGCGCCGCCTCGGAACCGACCGCCAGCGCGACGCGCAGCCGTCCCTGCTCGCGGGAAAACAGGATCGCGGTTGCGGCGCGCTTGCCGGTCGCGTCGGCGCTGATCTCGACCAGCAGGCCGCCGGCGTCGCTCTCCGTGAAGCGCGCGACCGTCGTCGTGGTTTTCGGGCGCGGTGCAGGCTTTGTCTTTGCTTTCGTCGCAGGCGCTGCCGCGGGCTTTGCAAAATCGCGCGCGAGGCGGGCCGGGTCGCTGGCGAACTGCCGTTCAAGCGCATCGGCCTCGCGGCCCTCCAGCGTCAGCAGGGCGGCAAAGCCTTGCTGCGCGCAAGTCGCGCGCGGGCAGAACGACATCGCCTCGACGGCGAGGCCGTCATTCAGCACCCAGGAGCCGATCGGCAGGGGTTGCCAGCCATCGCTGGCGGCAAGCCCGGCGATGCCCGGGCCGAAATGATTGCTGCAGCCCGACAGCAAAGCGAGGCCGCAGGCCAGCATCCCGACGCGAAAACGGGAGCGCAAGCGCTCCCGCATCGTCTCGTTTCGTCGCTGTATCGTCCGGTTCACGGGACGAGGTCCGGCGCTTACTGCACCAGCCAAGTCTACTGCACCAACCTTGGGCCGGCGGGACCTGCCTTCTCGTTCTCGCCGAGAATGCCGAGGCGTCGAGCCACCTCCGTATAAGCCTCGATCAAGCCGCCCATGTCGTGGCGGAAGCGGTCCTTGTCCATCTTGTCCTTCGACTTGATGTCCCAGAGCCGGCAGGAATCGGGGCTGATCTCGTCGGCGACGACGATGCGCATCATATCGCCTTCCCAGAGCCTTCCGCATTCGATCTTGAAATCGACGAGGCGGATGCCGGCGCCCAGGAACAGGCCCGACAGGAAGTCGTTGACGCGGATCGCCAGCGCCATGATGTCGTCGATCTCCTGCGGCGTCGCCCAGCCGAAGGCGGTGATGTGCTCCTCGGAGACCATCGGGTCGTTCAGCGCGTCGTTCTTGTAGTAGAATTCGATGATCGAGCGCGGAAGCTGCGTGCCCTCTTCCAGCCCCAGCCGGGTCGAAAGCGAGCCGGCGGCGACGTTCCTGACCACAATCTCGAGCGGGATGATCTCGACCTCGCGGATGAGCTGCTCGCGCATGTTCAGCCGGCGGATAAAATGCGTCGGGACGCCGATGTCGTTCAGGTTCGAAAAGATGTGCTCGGAGATGCGGTTGTTGAGAACGCCCTTGCCGTCGATCACTTCATGCTTCTTGGCGTTGAAGGCGGTGGCGTCATCCTTGAAGTGCTGGATCAGCGTTCCGGGCTCGGGTCCTTCATAGAGGACCTTCGCCTTGCCTTCGTAGATGCGACGGCGGCGATTCATGGGGATGTACCGTGGCTTGAGGAAATCCAAATGATCGGCCTTTCTCTGGTCGCGGTCGCCCGCGGCGGGATCGGGGCCCCTGATCGGCCGATTTTTTGCGGTCTCTGGTCCTGGCGTCCGGCGCGAACCGAATCAGCCTAGACCGCAGCGCCGGCCGGCTCAATGCGATGACGGCCGGGGAGGCCGCCTGCGCGCCCGCTATATGGCCCTTCTGCACTGCAAACGCAACAAATCCGCATTCTGCGCCCGCCGCGCGCGCTCCCAAAGGTCAACGGAAGTCCCAGATCACGCTGGCCGTGCGGCCCGGCTCATCTTATATGGCGGAGGTCGATGCCGATTTCCCGAGACGCCCGCATCAGGGCTGGCCCGCAAGAGGACTTGAACCGCATGTCGAACTTCGATCAGCGCAAGGATGCCTTCGAGAGCAAGTTCGCTTTGGACGAGGAGCTCCGCTTCAAGGCGACGGCGCGTCGCAACAAGCTGCTCGGGCTCTGGGCCGCAGAGAAGCTCGGCAAGACCGGGCCGGACGCCGACGCCTACGCCAAGGCGGTGGTGATCGCCGATTTCGAGGAGGCCGGCGACGACGACGTGCTGCGCAAGGTCAAGGGCGATTTCGCGTCGGGCGGCGTCACTGTGGGCGACGACGAGATCCGCCGGGTGATGGGCGAACTGCTGATCAGGGCCGCCGAGGAGATCCAGGCCGGGCGCTGAGCGCGTCGGTTCGAAACGTCATCGCTCTCGCCGCTGGACGCAGGGCAACTTTGTGACGGGCGCATGGGCGCCCGTTTGCATTTCCGGGCCATGGCGGTCCAAGTTCGGAACACCCGCCGCAGACGATGCATGAGAGCGGGGCAACCGGAAGAAGCGCCATGGCCAAGCCGACGATCCTGTCCTCCCTCGCCGACCGTCTCGCCAGGGGTGACACGATCCTCTCCGCCTGGCTCGGCATCGACGATCCCAGCATCTCCGGCCTCATCGCGCATGAGGGCTTCGACGCCGTCACGCTCGACATGCAGCACGGGCCGATCACGCTCGGCTCCGTGATCCGGGCGATCCCGTTGATCAACGCGGCCGGCAAGCCAGCGCTGGCGCGCATTCCGGTCGGCGAGTTCCAGAACGTCTCGCGGCTGTTCGACGCCGGAGTCTCGGGCGTGATCGCGCCGATGATCAACACCATGGCCGATGCGAAGGCCTTCGCAGCCTATTCCAAATACCCGCCGATGGGCGAGCGGAGCTGGGGTTCCTATGGCGGCCTCGGCGCCTCGGGTCTCGACCCGAACGCCTATCTCAAGGAGGCCAACCGCTTCTCGATGAGCTTTGCGATGATCGAGACGCGGGAGGCGATGGCGATCCTCGACGACATCCTGGCGCTGGACGGCATCGACGCCGTGTTCGTCGGTCCGTCGGATCTCTCGATCGCGCTCACGGGCGGGGCGCGGGTCGATGCGACCGCAAAGGAGGTCGACGAGGCGATCGCGCATATCATCGCGCGCGCCTCGGCCGCGAAGAAGCCCGTCGCGATCTATGCGCAGTCGGCCGAGCGGGCGAAGGCTTTCGTTGCGATGGGGGCAAAGCTCGTCACCGTCATGAGCGACACGGCCTTCCTGCGCACCGCCTCGCAGACGGCGCTGAAGATCGTCAGGGGGTGACGCCCTCCCGGGCTTTCAGCCTGGCGTAATAGGCCCAGAGCAGGCGTGCCGCGACGCCGCGCCAGGGCCGCCAGGCTTCCGCCATCGCGGTCAACTCGGCGGCTTTCGGCCGGGCGGCGAGCCCGAAGGCGACGCGCGCGGCCTCCTGGATGGCGAGGTCGCCGGCGGCAAAACCGTCGCGATGGCCGAGGCAGAACAGCAGATAGATGTCGGCCGTCCAGGGACCGATGCCGCTGACGGCGGTCATGTGTTCGTGGACGAATTCCGGGGAGGCGGCCTCCAGCATTGCGAGGTCGAGTTGGCCTGCGTCGATCGCGGCCGCAACGGCGCGCAAGGTCCTTTGCTTGGGGCGCGACAGCCCCGAAAGCCGCATCTCCTCGTCGGTCGCCGCCAGAATGCGTTCAGGCCTCAGCGGCGTCAGCACGCTTTCGACGCGGGCCAGAACCGCGCGGGCGCTCGCGACGGAAAGCTGCTGCCCGATGACGATGCCGACCAGCGCCTCGAAGCCGGAGGCGCGGCGGCGCAGCGGCGGCAGGCCGGTTTTCACGATGACGTCGCGCCATGCCGGTTGAAGGGCGGCAAGCGCCGCCATGCCTTCCTCCAGATCGGCGTCGCAGGTGATGATCGGGCAGCTGATGATCTGCATGGTCCGTGGTCTGTCGCCCAATGCCGCGCCGGGGCCTGTCAGGATCGCGCCGCTTGGCTCTTTGCGATGCAGATCATAGACAACAGCGATGACGAAAACCTCCCCTGCTTCGGCAATGCCCGTCCTCCGTTTCGCCCCCAGCCCGAATGGCCGGCTGCATCTCGGCCACGCGCTGTCGGCGCTGACGAATGAGCGCATGGCGCAGCAGCTCGACGGCAGGCTGCTGCTGCGGATCGAGGATATCGACGCGACGCGTTGCCGGCCGGAGTTCGAGCAGGCGATCCGTGACGATCTCTCCTGGCTCGGCATCGCCTTCGACGGCGCGGCGCGGCGGCAATCCGAGCATTTTTCCGATTATGCCGCGGCGCTCGGCAAGTTGCAGGCGAGGGGGCTGGTCTACCCCTGCTTCTGCTCGCGCAGCGAGGTGAAGCGGGCGACAGCGGCAAGGCGGACGGCGGCCAGCGGCAACTGGCCGGTCGATCCCGACAATGCGCCGCTCTATCCCGGCACCTGCCGGGCGCTCGAGCCGGACGAGGCGGCGCGGCGTGTAGCGGCGGGCGCGCCGCATGTGCTGCGGCTGGCGATGGACCGGGCGATCGCGGCAGTCGGGGGTGCGGTCGGCTACAGGGTCTTCGACACGGGCGGCGCAACCATGCCCGTCACTGCCGATCCGGCCCGCTGGGGCGATGTCGTGCTGGCGCGCAAGGACACGCCGACGAGCTATCACCTCTCCGTCGTCGTCGACGACGCACTGCAGGGCGTGAGCCATGTCGTGCGCGGGCGCGATCTCGAGGCCGCGACTGATATCCATGTCGTTCTGCAGCGCCTGCTCGGCCTGGCCACGCCGCTCTACCACTTCCATCCACTGCTGCACGACGATGACGGCGACAAGCTGGCAAAGAGCAAGGGCTCGGAGAACCTCGCCGACCTGCGGGCGCGAGGCGTGACGGCCGGCGAGATCAGGACGCGGCTCGGCTTCGGCTGATCTCCGTCAGACTCCGAGCCAGGTCAGCCACGCCGCCGTGGTGAAGAGCGAGAGCATGGTCGAGAGGGCGATCGCGCTGGAGGCGTCCGCCACGCCCTGCCGGTAGCGCTCGGCGAAGAGATAGGCGTTGATGCCGCAGGGGCAGGCGGCGAAGAGCACCGCGACGCCGGACCAGTGTGGCGGCATCGAAAAGACTTTCGTTGCAAGCACATAGACGATCAGCGGGTGCAGGCCGAGCTTGAGGCCGCTCAGCACCGCCGGCAGGCCGATGCCCGACTTCACGCCGTAGCGTCGCATCGCAATGCCGAGGCTGATCAGGGCGCAGGGGACGGCGGCGCCGGCCAGAAGATCGACGATCGTCCAGAGCGGCGCGGGGATCAGGCTGATGATGGGGCGGGCCGCCGAGCCGAGCAGGATGCCGATGATGATCGGATGGGTGAAGAGGCGCTTCACCAGCATGCCGAGCGAGGCGGAGCGGCCCTCGGCCAGCAAGGTCGCGGCCGTCATCGTGACCGGCAGATGGACCGCCAGCAGCAGCCCGAGCGGCACCGCGCCGGCCTCGCCATAGGCCTTCAGGATCATCGGTATGCCGACGAAGACGGTGTTGGACTGGGCGGCGGCAAAGCCCGAGACCACGAGTTCCGGCCCTGAGCGGGCGAAGACCCGGCGCGCGATCAGCATCGCCAGCGCCCAGACGATGCCAAGTCCGATGAAATAGGCGATCCAGTAGCCCCAGGGCTGGACGGCGGGAATGGCGGCCGTCGCCAGGGTCTTGAACAAGAGGCAGGGCACCGCCAGAACGAAGACGAAATCGGACAGGCCCTCGCCTGTGGTCTCGCGCACCACCTTGAGCCAGCGCGCGCCATAGCCGAGCGCGATCAGGCCGAAGACGGGCAGGACGACGAGCAGTGAGGCGAGCATGGCGGGATCACGCTGGCGGGACGGAAAAGTCTCCCTCCGGTGTGCCGAAGCGGGGCTGAGAGTCAAGCGCCAGGCGCGGCTCTGCGCATCACCTAGCGCCTCGTCATGCGTTCAGCGCAGTTGCGCGACCGTGCCGCCGGCGCGCTGGATCAGGCTCTGGATCTCTTCGCGCTGGCGCTTGAACTCGACCAGCGTCCGGCCGTCGAGCTCGCGGCCGCGCGGTACGAGGTTCTGGTCAACGGCAACTTCGTCAACCCGATGAAGATCCGCGT
>JBKJSB010000005.1:0-12700 GCA_046593015.1 Allobosea sp. | reverse complement strand
ACGCGATGAAGGTCGAGCGGAAGTTGCCGCGGCAGAGATGCATGGTGACGGCGAGGTCCTTCGGCTTGTCCTTCAGCGCGGCGCTGACCATGCCGGCATAGATTTCCGGTTGGTGCTGCGGATCGTCGCCGCGCGCCCGCAGCATCTCGCGCTGCTCGGGATCGCAGAGATAGGCAAACGAGATGTCGTCGAGCTGGAGATAGCGGCAGCCGGCATCGTAGAAGGCGTGCACGGCCTTGTTGTAGGCGTTGCCGACAT
Source organism: Allobosea sp. (assembly GCA_046593015.1). GTDB lineage: Bacteria > Pseudomonadota > Alphaproteobacteria > Rhizobiales > Beijerinckiaceae > Allobosea. The sequence goes on along the minus strand of JBKJSB010000005.1, from coordinate 12,442 downwards.
CGCCGTAGAACGCGTCCATCTCCGGATAGACGCCCATGTTGATCATCTTCCGGCCGCCTCGGTAGTGCAGCATGCTGGGGCCGGGAATCGTCATCTTCGGCGTCGAGCCCGGCGCGACATGGTCGCGCAGGAATTTGAAATGCTCGGTCATCGGATGGTTGCTGAAACCGATCTTGCCGGTGATGCGCAGCGACTTCGAGATGCCGACGCCGCCCTTGAAGTTCATGCCGGAATCGGCAGTGATCGCATCGATCCCGTCGAGCTCCTCCATGAAGTCGAAATGCCAGTAGGCGCGGCGGAACTCCCCATCGGTCACGCCCTTCAGGCCGACCGCCTCCTGCTTGGCGATCAGCTTGCGGATCTCCGTATCCTCGACGGCCTTCAGCGCGGCGGCGTCGATCTCGCCTTTCGCACGCTTCGCACGAGCATCGGCGACGGCCTGCGAGCGCAGCAGGCTGCCGACCATGTCGGCGCGGAACGGGGGCTTGGTGGTCATCATGATCGTTATCCCTGGTTCGGTCTTTGGCGTGTTCATGCGTGATGGGTCGAAGGCAGTCCGCGCCGGACTCGCGCCGGTCGTTCAGCGACGGCGAGGTGGGCCGCCATTGCCGCTTCGTCTGCCAGCAAATCTGCGGAGTCGGCCGCATGTACGATCGCGCCGCGCTCCAGAATGATCGCCCGGTCGGTAAATGGCAGGATTTTTCGCGCCTTCTGCTCGACCAGGATGGTGGTCAGGCCGTCCTCGCGGTTGAGCTTTGCGATCGCCGCCAGCAATTCGTCGACGATGATCGGGGCCAGCCCCTCCAGCGGCTCGTCGAGCAGCAGGAGCTTCGGGTCCAGCATCAGCGCACGCGCCACGGCCAGCATCTGCTGTTCGCCGCCTGAGAGCTGGTTGCCGAGATTGCGCCGCCGCTCGGCCAGCCGCGGGAACAGATCGTAGGCGCGCGCGGCGGTCCAGCCCGTGCCGCGCTGCACGGCGGTCAGGTTCTCCTCGACGCTGAGCGAGCGGAAGATGTTGCGCTCCTGCGGCACCCAGCCGATGCCGGCCGCCGCCCGCTTTTCGGGCGCGAGGCGGGTGATGTCGGCCCCGTCGAAGCGGATTTTGCCGGCGACATGCCGCGTCAACCCCATGATCGTGTCGATCAGCGTGGTCTTGCCGACGCCGTTGCGCCCGAGCAGCGCGAGCGCCTGTCCCTGTGCCAGCGACAGCGACAGCCCGTTGATGACGACCGCGTCGCGATAACCGGCGACGAGGCCCTCGATCTCCAAAAGGTCAGACATGCGTGTCCTCCCCGAGATAGACCGCTTTCACGCGCGGGTCGGTCGAAATCTCGTCGACCGAGCCCTCCGCGAAGAGCTGGCCCTGAACCAGCACCGAGATCCGGTCGGCGAACGAGAAGACCAGCTCCATGTCATGCTCGATCAGCAGCACGGTGACGTCGTCGGGCAGGGCGGCGACCGCGTCGAGCACGTCGTGGCGCTCGTCCTCGGGCACGCCGGCCGCCGACTCGACGAGCAGCAGCAGTCTTGGCTTGCAGGCCATGCCGAGCGCAAGTTCGAGCAGGCGCTGCCGGCCATAGGGCAGGGTCCTCGTCCGCCGCGTCATCAACTCGCCGAGCTTCATTTGCCGGAGCAGCGCCTCGGCCTCGTCGATCACGCCCGAATCGCGCCCGACTCGGTTCCACCAGCGCCCGCCGGAGCCCTGACGTTCGGCGATGGCGAGGCTGATCGCCTCGATCGGCGTCAGCTCCATGAAGAGCTGGTTGATCTGGTAGGTGCGCGCCATGCCGCGCCTGACCCGGCCCTGCTGGCTGACAGCGGTGACATCGTCGCCATGCAGGGAGATCGAGCCCGAGGTGACGGGGAGCACGCCGGTCAGCAGATTGATGAAGGTCGTCTTGCCCGCGCCGTTGGGGCCGATCAGCGCGTGGCGCGCGCCGGGCTTCACGGTCAGCGAGACGTCGGTGTTGGCTTTAAAGCCGCCGAAGGATTTGCTCAGTGCGGTCGTCTGGAGAGCCGCGGTCATGACTTGCGCTCTTCTGGCTTGCGCACTCCAAGCCGGCGCAGCAGCGACGCGAAGGAGCGGGCGAGCTGTTCCATCAGCCGATCGCGGCCGATCAGCACGAGGATCACCAGGATCGCGCCCATCCAGAAGATCCAGTAGGCCGGCGTGATCGCCGACAGCGTGTCCTTCATCAGCTTGAAGGCGATCGCGCCAATCAGCCCGCCATAGAGATAGCCCGAGCCGCCGATCACCAGCACGAGCAGCGTGTCGGCCGAGCGGGCGAAATCGAGCACCTCGAGCGAGACGAACTGGGTGGTCTGGGTCAGGAGCGCGCCGGCCATGCCGGCATAGACCGCCGCGACCGTGTAGATCGCGACGATGCGGCGGGCCGGCGCGATGCCGATGGTGGCGGCCCGGAGCGGGTTTTCCTTCAGCGCCTTGAGCGAGAGGCCGAAGGGCGAATGGACCAGCCGCCGGGCCAGCAGGAACAGCAGGAAGGTCACGGTGAGGCTGTAGCTATAGGCCGTGGTGCCGGTGAAATCGAACTCGAAACGGCCGAGAATCGGCCCCAGCGAGATGCCGAGCAGCCCGTCCGCGCCGCCGGTGATCCAGTCGAGCCGGTTGGCGAGTTCGTGCAGGATCAGCGCGACGCCGAGCGTCACCATAAGGCGGGTGAGGTCGGTGCCGCGCAGGATCATGAAACTGGCGACGAAGCCGACGCAGCCAGCGATCGCGCCCGAGAACACGAGCCCGGTCACAGGCTCCGAGATGCCGTTCTTGGCGAGCAGGCCCGCCGCATAGGCCCCGACGCCGAAGAAGGCGGCATGGCCGAGCGAGACGATGCCGGCATAGCCGAGGATCAGGTCGAGCGAGAGCGCAAACAGCCCCAGGATCGCGATCTCGTTGAGCAGGAGATGGCGGTTCGGCAACAGAAGAACCAGCGCGAAAGCGCTGCCCCAGAACAGGAATTCGGGCCAGCGCCAGGCGGCTTTCCGGCGCAGGAACTCGGCTGGTGACAGGGCCGCGTCGGCGGGCACCACGCGTTCGGGAGTCTTGTCCAGCATCACTCAACGCCCCCGCGCGAACAGGCCGTTGGGCCTGATCATCAGGATCGTCAGCATCATCGCGTAGATGATGAACGCCCCGAGCTGCGGCACGAGATACTTGCCCATCACATCGGCGACGCCCAGCAGCAGCGCCGCCAGCAGCGGCCCGGTCAAACTCGACGTGCCGCCGACCGTGACCACGATCAGGAAATAGAGCATGAATTTCAGCGGAAAGGTCGGGTCGAGCCCGACGATCTCCGCGCCCAGCGCGCCGCCAAGGCCCGCCAGCCCCGAGCCGAAAGCAAAGGTTATCGCAAACACCCTGACCACCGGAATGCCGAGGCCGCGCGCCACGCGCCGGTCGTCGACGGCGGCGCGCAACTGGCCGCCGAAGCGCGTGTTCGCCAGCACCCATTGCAGGCCGAGCGCCAGCAGGCCGCAGATGACGACGATGAACAGTCGGTAGACGCCGATGCCGACGCCCATCACCTCGAAGCGCCCCTGCAGATAGGCCGGCAGGCGCAGGCTCTGCTGCTGCGAGCCCATCAGGAAGTCGGTGGCGGCGATCGCCATGAAGACGAGGCCGATCGAGAACAGCACCTGGTCGAGATGGCTGCGCTCATACATGTGCCGGTAGAGGGTGCGCTCGAAGACGAGGCCAAGCGCCGCGCTGAAAAGGAAGGCAAGCGGCAGGCAGGCCAGGAACGGTACACTGAGCCGGTTCATCAACACGACGGTGGCGTAGCCGCCGGCCATGGCGAAGGCGCCATGGGCGAGGTTGACGAAATTCATCAGCCCGAGCGTCACGGCAAGGCCGGCCGCCAGCACGAAGAGCAGCATGCCATAGGCGATCCCGTCGAACAGGATGGTCAGCAAGGGAGGGTGCTCCGGGAGAGGCCATGGGGTGGAAGAGCGCCGTCATCCCGGACGGAGCGAAGCGAAGCTCCGGAATCCATCATCGAGCACGATGTCGCCCTGGGATGGATCCCGGATCGGCGCGGCTGCGCCGCTTGTCCGGGATGACGGGGTGTGCGTCGTCGGCCTATGGCTTCGCCGCCTTGACCGGGTCGGGCACGGCCTCGAATGTCGCGAACTCGACATTGTAGAGCTGCCCGTCGATCCGCTCGACCTTGCGGACATAGACGTTCTGGACGATGTCACGCGTTTTGGCGTCGATCGAGATCGGCCCGCGCGGGCTGGTCCAGGCCAGCCCCTTCATCGCCTCGACCAGCGCCGTTCCGTCGGTCGCGCCATTGGTCTTCTTCAGCGCCTCGTAGATCAGGTGCATGCCGTCCCAGCCGCCGACCGCCATGAAGTTCGGCCGGGTGTTGGCGGCCTTGCGGAAGGCCTCGACGAAGGCCTTGTTCTCGGGCGAGGGGTGGGCGGCCGAGTAGTGATGCGCGGTGATGGTGCCCAGCGCGACGTCACCCATGCCATCGACGATGTCGTCATCGGTGACGTCGCCGGTGGCGATCAGGCGCACGCCGGACTTGTCGAGGCCGCGCTCGACGAACTGCTTCATGAACTGCGAGCCGACGCCCGAGGGTACGAAGACGAACAGCGCATCGGGCTTGGTCTCCGAGACGCGCTGCAGGAAGGGCGAGAAATCGGGATTGCGCAGCGGGATGCGGATGTCGCCGACGACCTCGCCGCCGGCCGCCGTCAGCCGCTCCTTGAACGCCTTTTCGGCATCGAGGCCGGGGCCATAGTCCGAGACCAGCGTCATCGCCTTCTTCACGCCGTTCTTGGCGGCCCAGTCGGCGATGCCGATCGTCACCTGCGGCAGCGTGAAGGAGGTGCGCAGGATGAAGGGCGACTGCTCGGTGATGGAGGAGGTGGCGGCCGCCATGACGATGGTTGGCGTCTTCGCTTGCGTCGCCAGCGGAGCGACCGCGAAGGCCAGCGGCGTCAGGCCGAAGCCGGCGAGGAACGAGACCTTGTCGTTGATCAGCAGCTCCTGCGCGATCCGGCGCGTCACGTCGGGCGTGCCGGTGTCGTCCTTGACGATCAGCTCGATCGTCTTGCCCGCGACGCTCGCGCCCTTCTGAGCCACATAAAGCCTGGCGGCGGCCTCGATCTGCCGTCCGGTCGAGGCGAAGGGGCCGGTCATCGGCAGGACCAGGCCGATCTTGACGACCTGCTGCGCCTGTGCGGCCAATCCCGACAGGCCCAGCGCCAGCGCCGAACCGCCCAAGGCGAGCGCGGTGCGACGGGAAACTGCTGTTGTCGTGTGCGTCATGGTAACCTCCCAATATGTGCGATTATCGCACTATTATTCTGAATTCGCACAGTTTTTGCTGTGCGACCGTTGCTGTCAATCTGGTCGCCAGGCGGTGTCGATGGTCAGAGTCCCATGCGCGCGCGAGACGCAGGCGCAGAGCTTGCGGTTCTCCTGCTTCTGATGCGCGCTGAAGAACACGTCGCGATGGTCGATCGCGCCGTCGCAAGCCAGGACATCGACGGCGCAGAGCCCGCATTCGCCGCGCCGGCAATCCGAGATCACGTCGAGCCCGGCCTCCTCCAGCGCCTCCAGAAGGCTGCGCGAGGCCGGCACCGCGATCTCGCGGCCAAAGCGCGGCAGCTTCACGACAAAGGGTTCGGTCGAGAGATTGCCGCTGGAACCGAAGGTTTCCCAGCGCATGTCGGCGGCAGGGCGGCCTTGCGCGGCCCATGTCCGTTTCGCCGCGTCCAGCATCGGCATCGGCCCGCAGATCGCGGCAAGTCCGCCGGGCGCAAGCACGGCGAAGGCCTGGGCGAGGTCGAGCCGATCGCCCTGCGCCGAAGCGTGCAGCCGGTAGCGCGCACCGAGGCAGGCGCCCAGCCGCTGAGCATAGGCAGCCTCTTGAGGATGGCGAACCGCATGCAGCAGGCGGACATCGGCGCCACTGGCGGCAAGCTCCTCGGCCATGCCCACGAGGGGCGTGATGCCGATGCCGCCGGCGACCAGCAGATAGGCGCTCCGGCCAGGCTCGACCGAGAAGGTGTCGATCGGCTCGGAGATGCTCAGCCTTGCACCGGGCTGCATGCGCCACATCGCCTGCGAGCCGCCGCGACTGTCGGCGCGCTTCTTGACCGCGATGCGATAGCAGGGCTCGCCCGGTCGCCCGACCAGCGAATAGGAGCGGGTGTCGGGTCGCTCGCCGATGACGAGCGCGATGTCGAGATGCGCGCCGGGCCGGAAGCGCGCCACGGGCCGCCCGAGCGGGGCGATCGCGATCTCGCGGATACCCTCGGCGACATCGGCCACCGCCCTGATCTCCGCTTCTCCCCAGATCGTGGCAAAGCGCATCGGTCTCGGCCCTCAGACGTCGAGCAGGGTGCGGATCAGCGCCGCGCCCGGCACAAGCGCCAGCGCCTCGCGATGGCGCAGCGCCCGGCTGAGGTTGCGACCGGCGAGCCGCGAATGCTCGCGCATCACATGCTCGGCGCGGGCGCCCTCATGGGCGGCGAGCGCCTCCAGTATGCAGCGGTGCTGGTCCTGCGCCACGATCAGCACCGTTCCGGCGCCAGGCATGTCGGCCTGGGCCATCACGAAGGCGCTGGGCGAGGCGAAGGGCAGGGTCATCACCCGCTCGATCTGGCGCTCCAGCGTGCCGCTGCCGGCCAGCGCGATGACCTGGCGGTGGAAGGCGGCGTTGAGGTCGACATAGGCCGAGAAGGCGGCAAGCGAGGTCGTCGCCTGCTCGACGACGGCGTCGATCCGGTCGAGCCCATGCCTGATCTGTTCGAGCGCATAGTGGCTGGGTCCGCGCTCGGCTGCGAGCCGCGCCGCCAGCCCCTCCAGCGTGCCGCGCATCTCGATCGAATCCAGAACCTCGCGCTCGCTGAAGGCGCGCGCCGAAAACCCGCCATTCGGCAGCGGCTCCAGCAGGCCTTCCTCCGCCAGCAGCAACAGCGCGGCGCGAATCGGCGTGCGCGAGACGCCGAGCCGCTCGACCATGCCCTGCTCGGTCAGCCTTTCGCCGGAGGAGACCGCGCCGCTCAGCACGAGTTCGCGCAAGGCGAGCTGCGCCTTGACGGTCTGCGAGCCGCCCTTGTCGGTCTCCCGGTCGAGCGCGAGCGACATGGCCTACTCCGCCGCCTGGAGCTGGCTCGGGGCGGCCTCGGCCGCGATCGCCCGGTCGATCAGCCGGCGCGCCCACATCGAGCCTGAATCGATGTTGAGGTTGTAGAAAACGCGGCCCGGATTGGCCTCCATCGCGATCTGCTGCGCCTCCAGAATCTCTTCGTCCTCCTTGAAGATGCTGGAGACGCCCTCGCGCAACTGCGTCGTCAGCGCCTGGTCGGCGAGCCGGTAATTGCGGGCGAAGGCCCAGAAGTAATGGCAGGTCCCGTCGGTCTCTGGCGTGATCGTGTTCAGCACATAGCCGTTGACGCCCTGGGAGCGGTCGCCGCCTGGCGCGCCGGTGCCGGCGGGCGCCACGCCGACATCGATCGCGATGGTGCAGGGCTGCTCGAAGCGGATGATCTGCCAGCGGTCGACCGGGCCGGGCTTGCCGAGCTGCCCGGCCCAGAACGGCGGCGGCTCGATGCCCTCCATCCAGCGCGTCACGGTGACGGTGCGCTCGCTGTGGGTGGTCTCGAACGGCGCTTCGGCCACCGCGCTGTTGCCGATGCTGGAGCCGTGGACATAGGTCTCGTGGGTCAGGTCCATCAGGTTGTCGAGCACGAGCCGATAGTCGCATTTGACGTGGATCGTGCCGCCGTCCCCGGCCCAATCCGGGTCCTGGTTCCAATGCAGGTCGGGTATCGTCGCGGGGTCGGCCAGCGCCGGATCGCCCGGCCAGACCCAGATGAAGCGGTGCTTCTCGGCGACGGGGTAGGAGCGCACGCAGGCCGACGGATTGATCGTCTCCTGCGAGGGCATGAAGGTGCAGCGGCCTTGCGCGTTATAGGCAAGCCCATGATAGCCGCAGATGACGGTGTCGCCGTCGAGCCGGCCGCGCGAGAGCGGCACGAGACGATGCCAGCAGGCGTCTTCCAGCGCCGCCACCGCGCCGTCGCCCTTGCGGTAGAAGACGATGTGCCGCCCGGCGATGGTGCGCGGGAACAAGGCGCGCTTGATATCGATGTCCCAGGCGGCGGCATACCAGGCGTTGAGCGGGAAGCGAGGTGCGTCGGCCATCGCGTCATCCTCCGTTCGGTATACAGAGAATGCCGCCATACTGGAATTCGTCAAATAAAATCGTCGCTGCAGCGCAGCAATTGGGCGATCGCTGTATACTGAACAGGCCGGCAGCGTCAGGCCATTCCCTTGCGCCGTCCCAACCGCTATCAGGCGGGCGGAGAGCAGCGCGCCCGCGCCGCCAAACCGACAGGGCACATCATGGATCTCGGTCTTCACAACAAGCGCGCTCTGGTGCTCGGCGCGAGCCGCGGGCTCGGCGCGGCCATCGCCCGCACGCTGGCGAGCGAGGGCGCGACAGTGATCGCGGCCGCCCGCAACGTCGCCGCCACCGACGCCTGGGTGTCCGAACTCCCGGAGGAAGCGCGGGGCCGCGTCTTTGCAGCCAGCCTCGATCTGTCGGACCTCGCCTCCGTCGACTCGCTTGTCGGCGTGCTCAAGGACGCCGGCGGCGTCGATATCCTGATCGGCAATTCCGGAGGCCCGCCGCCGTCCGAGGCCCGCGAGGCGAAGCGCGACGACTGGCTCAAGCATTTCGAGGCGATGGCGGCCAACCTGTTCCATCTGGCGCAGGGCCTGCTGCCCGGCATGACCGAGCGCGGCTTTGGCCGCATCATCACCATAGCCTCGTCGGGCGTCGAGCAGCCGATCCCGCGGCTGGCGCTCTCCAACGGCATCCGCTCGGCGGTGATCGGCTGGTCCAAGACGCTCTCGGCCGAGGTCGCGAGCCAGGGCGTCACCGTCAATGTCGTGCTGCCCGGCCGCATCCATACCGAGCGCGTCGATCAGCTCGACAAGGCAGCAGCCGACCGGACAGGAACCACGCCGGAAGAGGCCGCCAAGGCGTCGCGCGCCACCATTCCAGCCGGCCGCTACGGCACCGCGCAGGAATTCGCCGACGTCGTCGCCTTCCTCGCCAGCGAGCGGGCGAGCTACGTCACCGGCGCGAAGATCCGCATCGATGGCGGCGCGACGCGAGGGATTTGAGCATCCCGAAACGATCACAGCCCTCATCCTGAGGAGCCGCGAGCGGCGTCTCGAAGGAAGCGCAAGATATTTCCGGTGCGAACTGGAGCATCCTTCGAGACGCGGGCTCCGCCCGCTCCTCAGGATGAGGGTTGTGGGAGCAGACAATGCCTCACAGGAACGTTCTTCTCCATTGGAAGTGAAATAAGAAAAACCACGCTACCGGCTGTGAATTGATCATTCGGGCCTGCGGTTATAGCTGAAGCGTTCGATTTACCGAACGTCCGAGGCGATCATGGCCGTGGAAATTTTGGACGTGCCTGACGTCGGCGCGCTGGACCGGAGGCTCGCCGGAACGGACGTCGCCGGCCGCTTGAAAGCGCTCGCCACCGCCGCGCCCGGCCGCATCGTCTTCACCACCAGCTTCGGGCTGGAGGATCAGGTTCTCACCCACCTGATCGTCGCGGCGGGGTTGCCCGTCGCATTCGTCACGCTCGACACGGGCCGGCTGTTTCCGGAGGTCTATGCGCTCTGGGCTGAAACCGAGGCGCGCTACGGCATCGTCATCCGCCCGTTCTATCCACGCAACGACGCGCTCGAACTCTTCGTCCACCAGAACGGCATCAACGGCTTCTACGGCTCGCGCGACGCGCGCAAAGGCTGCTGCGACATCCGCAAGGTCGAGCCGCTCGGCCGCGCGCTCGCCGGCGCCGGCATCTGGATCACGGGGCTTCGCGCCGACCAGTCGGCGGCGCGCGGCGGCGCGGTTTTCGCCGAGTTCGACGCCGCGCGCGGGCTGGTCAAGGTCAACCCGCTGCTCGACTGGTCTCGCGATGAGGCGCTGGCCTTCGCACAAGCCCATGCCGTACCGCTGAACCCGCTGCACGGGCGCGGTTTCGTCTCGATCGGCTGCCAGCCCTGCACCCGTGCGATCGCCCCGGGCGACCCCGAGCGGGCCGGGCGCTGGTGGTGGGAAGACGACGCGGCGAAAGAATGCGGCCTGCATGTCGGCGCGGACGGCAAGCTCCAGCGCAAAGGCCAACCCGGGCTCGCGGAGACGCAGGCATGATCCAGCTCAGCCATCTGCAGAAACTCGAGGCAGAGGCGATCTTCATCATCCGCGAGGTGATGGCCACCTGCGACAAGCCGGTGCTGCTCTATTCGATCGGCAAGGATTCGGCCGTCCTGCTGCATCTGGCGACGAAGGCGTTCTATCCCGCAAAGCCGCCGTTTCCGCTGCTCCATGTCGATACGACCTGGAAATTCCGCGAGATGATCGCGTTTCGCGACGCCACGGCGGCGCGGCTCGGGCTCGACCTGATCGTCCATATCAACCAGGAGGGCGTGCAGGCCGGGATCGGCCCCTTCGCCTCGGGTTCGCGCGTCCATACCGATGTGATGAAGACGCAAGGGTTGAAGCAGGCGCTCGACCTGCACGGTTTCGACGCGGCTTTCGGAGGTGCGCGTCGCGACGAGGAGAAGAGCCGCGCCAAGGAGCGCGTGTTCTCGCTGCGCTCCGCCGAGCATCGCTGGGACCCGAAGAACCAGCGGCCCGAGCCCTGGGCCTTGTTCAACACCCGCAAGGCGAAGGGCGAAAGCTTTCGCGTGTTTCCGCTCTCGAACTGGACCGAGCGCGACGTCTGGGACTACATCGCGCTCGAGAACATCCCGGTCGTGCCGCTCTATTTCGCCGCTCCGCGCCCGGTCGTGCGCCGGGGCGACGCCTGGATCATGCGCGACGACGAGCGCATGGCGTTGCTGCCGGGCGAGGTCGTCGAAACCCGGATGGTCCGATTCCGGACGCTCGGCTGCTACCCGCTGACCGGCGCGGTCGAGAGCGACGCGACGAACCTGACCGACATCATCGCCGAAATGCGCGCCTCGCGTTCCTCCGAGCGCCAGGGCCGCGTCATCGACCATGACGGCACCGGCTCGATGGAGCAGAAGAAGCAGGAAGGCTATTTCTAATGCAGGCCTCTTTCCGATGAGCGCGCTCGCCCGGGCGATCCGCCCCACAGATGCCGCCAGCCTCCCGGCGGCCAGTGATCCGGTCGTCGCCGCCGAGGCCGGCCAGCCCTCGCTGCTGCGCTTCATCACCTGCGGCTCGGTCGACGACGGCAAATCGACCCTGATCGGCCGCCTGCTCTACGAGGTCGGCGCGGTGCTGGACGACCAGTTGACGACGCTCGACGCCGAGTCGCGCAAATTCGGCACGCAAGGCGCGCAGCCCGATTTCGCCCTGCTGGTCGACGGGCTTGTCGCCGAGCGGGAGCAGGGCATCACCATCGACGTCGCCTATCGCTATTTCGCGACGGAAAAGCGCAGCTTCATCGTCGCCGATACGCCGGGCCACGAACAGTACACCCGCAACATGGCGACGGGCGCCTCGACGGCCGACCTCGCCATCATCCTGATCGACGCGCGAAAGGGTCTGCTGCCGCAAACGCGGCGGCACTCCTTCATCGTCTCGCTGGTCGGCGTGCGCCATGTCGTGGTCGCCATCAACAAGATGGACCTCATCGGCTATGACGAGGCCGTATTCGCGCGCATCGCCGCCGACTACAGCGCGGCTGTCTCCGGGCTCGGCTTCGACTCCATCGCCTTCGTGCCAGTCTCGGCCCGCGACGGCGAGAACGTGCTGCGCCGCTCTGCCCTGATGCCTTGGTATGGCGGACAGGCCCTGCTGCCGCTGCTGGAAACGGTCGCGATCGACGAAAAGCGTGCCGACAAGGCCGGCTTCGTCCTGCCGGTGCAATGGGTCAACCGGCCCGATCTCGATTTTCGTGGCTATGCCGGGACGCCGGTGGCCGGCCGCGCCCGCGTCGGTGACGCCGTCGTGGCGCTGCCATCGGGCCGCGCCAGCACGATTGCACGGGTGATCGGCTCAGGCGGCGAGGCGCGGCAGGCCGTGGCCGGGCAGGCGGTGACGCTGACGCTCGCAGACGAGGTCGACATCTCGCGCGGCGATGTCATCGTCTCCGCCGGCAGCGGGATCGCGGCGACCCGCGAATTGCGCGCCCGCCTGCTCTGGACCGGCGAGCGCGCGCTGATCGCGGGTGGCCAGTTTCTCGTCAAGCTCGCGACGCAAGGAGCGAATGCGACGCTGGAGACCCTGCATCACAGCATCGATATCGAGGGTTTCAGGCCGGTCCCCGCCCAGAGCCTGCGCATGAACGGCATCGGGCTCGTCACGCTGCGGCTCGACCGGCCTCTGGTCGCCTTGTCCTATGCGCAAAGCCGCGAGCTCGGCGGCTTCATCCTGATCGACCGCAGCAGCAACGAGACGGTGGCATTCGGCTT
>JBKJSB010000176.1:0-6582 GCA_046593015.1 Allobosea sp. | reverse complement strand
ATGCCCTCCTGCATGCGCGCGCCGCCTGACGCCGCGAACACCACGAAAGGCGTCTTCTTCTCCAGCGCGGTCTCCGCGCCCCTGATGAAGGCCTCGCCGGCCGCCATGCCGAGCGAGCCTCCCATGAAATGGAAATCCTGCACGGCCAGCGTCATCGGCAGGCCCTTGACCCGGCCATAGCCGACCTTGAAGGCGTCCTGTGCGCCGGTCTTGGCGCGGGCGTCCTTGAGCCGGTCGATATAGCGCTTCTCGTCGCGAAACTTGAGGGGATCGACCGAGACCTCGGGCAAGGCGACGTCGAGCCATTTGCCCTCGTCGAACGTCATGCGCAGCCGGTCGGGCGCGGTGACCTTCATGTGATGGTCGGAGCCGGGAATGACGAAGCCATTCGCCTCGACGTCCTTGTGGAAGACCATCTGCCCGGAATCGGGGCATTTGATCCAGAGATTCTCCGGGCTCTCGCGCTTGAACAGCGTCTTGATGCGCGGCCGGACGACTTCGGAAATCCAGTTCATCGCTTCGATCCTGACGGTTCTGCCGTAGTCGCTCGGGCTTACGCCGCGGCCTTCGCCACCTGGCGGACGCCGGCCGCGAGTTCCGCGACCAGCGAGGTGACGGCTGAAACGGTCTTTTCCGTGGCCCTGCCGTCGCTATCGAGCGACAACCGCAGGCGCTCGACCAGCGCCGAGCCGACGACGACGCCGTCCGCGCCCTTGGCGATGGCGATCGCATCAGCCGCCGTCTTGACGCCGAAACCGACCGCGACGGGCAGATCGGTATGGCGCTTGATCCGCGCCACGGCCTCGCCGACCGCGTCGTAGTCGCCGACGGCGCCGCCGGTGACGCCGGTCACCGAGACGTAATAGACGAAGCCCGAGGTGTTCTGCAGCACCTTCGGCAGCCGCTTGTCATCGGTGGTCGGCGTGGCGAGGCGGATGAAGTTGAGCCCTGCCGCGAGCGCGGGCAGGCACAGCTCGACATCCTCCTCGGGTGGGAGATCGACGACGATCAGTCCGTCGACGCCGGCCGTCTTCGCATCCTGCAGGAAGCGCTCGACGCCGTAGACATAGATCGGGTTGTAGTAGCCCATCAGCACGATCGGCGTGTCGCTGTCCTTGGCGCGAAACGCCTCGACCATGGCCAGCGTCTTCTTCAGCGTCTGGCCGGCTTTCAGCGCGCGCTGGCCGGCGAGCTGGACCGGGATGCCGTCGGCCATCGGGTCGGTGAAAGGCACGCCGAGCTCGATGATGTCGGCCCCGGCTGCCGGCAGTGCATGGAGAATGGCGCTTGAAGTGTTGAAATCCGGGTCGCCAGCCGTGACGAAGGTCACCAGCGCGGCGCGGCCTTCAGCAGCGCAGGCGGCGAAACGGGTCTGGATGCGGGTGGAGCCGGTCGTTGTCATGAGCGTGCGGTTAGCATGGCGGGGGCCGGCTTGGCGAGAGGGGCTGCGCTTCAGGCTATCGCCGCGCCCCGATCCGCCAGAAGTCGGCGCAGCACGGAGCGATGGCAGCGCGCCTCGTCCTCGCAATAGCAGCCGACCGAGAGATTTGCCCGATGCGACAGCGCGGCCAGCAGATCGAGCGTGCGGCTCGCCGGCGGCTGCGCCATCTCAGCCCTGAAGGCGCGCACGAAGCCGGCCCATTCCGTCTCCGTCCGCGCGGCCTGTGCGCTCGCGACCAGTTCGGCGCTCGGAGCCAGCTCCGGATACCAGACGTCGAACCAGTCCTCAGTCGCAAAACGCTCCTTGCGCACGCCGCGCGGCGGACGTCGGACGGTCCCGATGCGCGTGCCCTCGTCTGGGTGGCGGGCTGAGCCGAGGCGGACGATGCGGAGGGGCATGCGGTAAACACTAACTCCTCAGCGCCGGCCCCGGAAGCAGTTGGCCTTGCCGATGTAAGGCTGGTCCTATAAATGTAGTGATATCACTACATCAGGAGGTGGGCATGGTGACCACAGTGTCTGCGGCCCAAGCCAATCGCGAGTTTTCGAAGCTGATGAAGCTCGTCGAGAGCGGCGAGGAGGTTGTCGTGACCTCCCGCGGGAAGCCGAAGATCAAGCTCGTACCCGCGGGCGATATTGACGATGAGGCGGTGCGAAGACAGAGAGCGTTCGACGTAATGACCCGCCGCCTGGAGCGTCAGACTGCGCAGAACCTGCCGCGCGCGACGCGCGAGGACATGTATGAATGACGCTGTTCGCGTTCGATTCCAACATACTCGTCTACGCCGAAGGCTTGAACGATCCGGTTCGGGAAATCGGAGCCAAGCAGCTTCGGACGGAGCTCGGACCTAACCGGATCGTGCTGCCGCTTCAGGCGGTCGGAGAATTCTACAATGTGCTGACGCGGAAATATCTGAAGCCGGCCCAGATGGTACAGGCGCTATGCGATGATTGGCTGAACAGCATTGAAGCGGTTGCAGCGACCGATCAAACCTTCCGGGATGCGATAGAACTCGCGGCGGCGACCGGCTTGCAAATCTGGGATGCGGTCATCCTATGCACCGCCGCCGACGCCGGCTGCATTGCCCTCCTTTCCGAGGCCATGCAGCACGGCTTCGTCCATCGCGGCGTGACGGTGATCAATCCCTTCGCCGAGCCGATGCACCCGCTGCTGGCGGATGCGCTGGCGCATCCGCGCTGACCTTCACATCCCGCCCAGAATCTCCGCCACCTGCGGAATGTCCTTGTCGCCGCGGCCGCAGAGATTCATCACCATGAGATGGTCCTTCGGCAACTTCGGCGCGAGCTGCATCACCTTGGCCAGCGCATGGGCCGGCTCCAGCGCCGGGATGATGCCCTCGAGCTTGGAGCAGAGCTGGAACGCCTCCAGCGCCTCGTCATCGGTCGCCGAGATGTAGCTGACGCGGCCTGAATCGTGCAGCCAGGCGTGTTCCGGGCCGATGCCGGGATAGTCGAGCCCGGCCGAGATCGAATGCGCATCCTTGATCTGCCCGTCTTCATCCATCAGCAGATAGGTGCGGTTGCCGTGCAGAACGCCGGGCGTGCCGCCGGTCAGCGAGGCCGCGTGCAGGCCCGATGAGAGGCCGTGTCCGGCCGCCTCGACGCCCCACATCTTCACGTCCGGATCGTCGAGGAAGGGGTGAAACAGGCCGATCGCGTTGGAGCCGCCGCCGATCGCGGCGATCAGCGAATCCGGCAGCCGACCCTCGGCTTCCTGCATCTGCTCGCGGGTCTCCTTGCCGATCACGGACTGGAAATCGCGCACCATCGCCGGATAGGGATGGGGGCCCCCCGCCGTCCCGATGCAGTAGAAGGTCGTCGCGACATTGGTGACCCAGTCGCGCAGGGCCTCGTTCATCGCGTCCTTCAGCGTCTTGGTGCCGGACTGCACCGGCACGACCTCGGCTCCCAGCATCTTCATGCGGAAGACGTTGGGTTTCTGTCGCTCGACATCGACGGCGCCCATATAGACGATGCATTCGAGGCCGAAGCGGGCGCAGAGCGTCGCGGTGGCGACGCCGTGCTGCCCCGCGCCCGTCTCGGCGATGATGCGCTTCTTGCCCATGCGCCGCGCCAGCAGGATCTGGCCGAGCACGTTGTTCACCTTGTGCGCGCCGGTGTGGTTCAACTCGTCGCGCTTGAAATAGATTTTCGCGCCGCCGAGATGGTCGGTCATGCGTTCGGCGAAATAGAGCGGCGAGGGCCGGCCGACATAGTGCTTCAGATAGGAAGCCATGTCCTTCTGGAAGCCGGGGTCGACCTTGGCGGCCTCATAGGCCTGCTCCAGCGAGAGCACGAGCGGCATCAGCGTCTCGGCGACGAAGCGGCCGCCGAACAGGCCGAAGCGGCCGTTCTCGTCGGGACCGCTGCGATAGGTGTTGGGGTTCTGGGGCGCGTTCATGTTCGGCTAAGCCTTCTCGTTCTCTACCTGGGCAGCCTTGCGCGCCGCCGCGATGAAATCCCCGATTCTGCCGATATCCTTGACGCCCGGCGCGCTTTCCACGCCAGACGAGACATCGACGCCGGCCGGCCTCGCAATGCGTATGGCGTCGGCGACGTTTCCCGGTTCGAGCCCGCCCGATAGCATGAAGCGAAAGCCGGGGTCGAGGCTCGCCAGCAGCGTCCAGTCGAAGGGCCGGCCGTGGCCGCCGGGATAGGCTGCGTCCTTCGGCGGCTTGGCGTCGAGCAGGATCAGGTCCGCGACGCTGCGATAGCCCTCGATTGCGGCGAGGTCGTCCGGGCCGGCGATGCCGAGCGCCTTCATCACGGGAAGACCGGTCGCAGCCTTGATGGCGGCGACATCGGCTGGCGTCTCGCGGCCATGGAGCTGCAGCCAGTCGGGTTTCAGCGTCTGGGCCAGTTCGACGGCCTGCCGCTCGCTCCAGTCCACGACCAGCGCGACGACCTGGGTCCGGCCGCGCGCTTGCGCCGCCAGAGCGAGAGCCCGCTCATGCGTGACGAAGCGCGGGCTCTTGGGGTGAAAGTTGAGCCCGACCATGTCCGCGCCGGCGGCCAGCGCCGCCTCGAGCGTCTCGCCCGTGGACAGCCCGCAGATCTTCACCTCGATACCGGATGTCAACGTCATCATGGGCGGCCTATAGCATGATCGCGCGCGCCGCCGCACTTGCGACATGATGGCTGGTAAAGCCAAGCTGCGGGACTTGGCGCCATGAGACTTGGCGTCATGAGACCTGGCGCCGTGAGACCTGGCGGCATGAGCTATGGCGCGGCGCGCGCATGCGGGAAGCGGTTGGGGCATGGGGCGACGCGGTTTCACGATACTGGCGGGGCTGCTGGCGGTCTTCGGGATCACGGCGGCCGTGTTCTACTTCGTCACCCAACCTAAAACGCTGCGCCTGGCGGTCGGGCCGCTCGGCTCAGAGGATGCACGCATGGCGGCTGGCTTCGTGCAGGGTCTGAACCGGGAGAAATCCTCGGCTCGCCTGCGCCTCGTCCTGACCGAGGGCTCAGAGGAAAGCGCCAAACGTCTCGACGACGGCAGGGCCGACCTCGCCATCCTGCGGCCCGACATCGCGCTGCCGGGCCAAGCCGACACGGCTCTGATCACGCGCCGGTCCTTCCCCTTCATCATCACGACGAAGGAGAGCGCGATCGGGCGCATCGCCGATCTGCGCGGTCGCCGGATCGGCGTTGTCCGCAATCCGGCTGGCAACTTCACGCTGCTGAAGCGGGTGCTGGAGCAGTACGAGGTCGCGCCCGACGAGGTGACGGTCGTCGCGCTTGCGCCCGACGAGATCGTGCCGGCCACGAAGGAAGGACGCATCGACGCCTTTTTCTCGATCAACGCCGTGGGGGCGCTGACCAACAATGAGGGGCTGAACCGGCTTCGCGCGGCCTGGGGCGAGGACCCCGTGCTGATCCCGATCCGCGAGGCGCAGGCGATCAAGGCGCGCCATCGCGCGATCGAGACCGGCGAGATCGTGCGCGGCGCGCTCGGCGGCGACCCGCCGAGGCCGTCCGAAAACCTGCCGACGATCTCGGTGACATCCCGGCTGATGGCGGCCCAGAGCCTCGACGACAATGTCGTCGGCGAGGTGGTGAAGAGCCTGCTCGCGCTCAGGCTGACGCTTGCGGCCGAACTGCCGGCGATCCAGGGGCTGGAAGCCCCGTCTACCGACAAGGATGCGCCCCTCTCCGTGCATTCCGGCGCGGCCGCCTTCATCGACGGCGAGCAGGAAACCTTCTTCGAGCGCTATGGCGACTGGTTCTATCTCGGCGTGATGGGGCTGTCGCTGCTCGGCACCGGCACGGCCGGACTGCTCGGCCGCGACAGCGCGCTCCGCCGGCGAAAGGCGATGACGGGGCTCGACGAACTGCTGGCGCTTCTGCCTGCGATCCGCGCCTGCGAGCGCCACGGCGACCTCGCCGGTTTTGCAAATCAGGCCGACACGATCCTGACTCGCGTGCTCAGCGACTATGCGAGGGGCGATCTCGACGGCTCGGGGCTGGCCGCCTACCGGCTGGTGATGGATCAGGTCGGACGGGCGGTGGCCGAGCGGCAGAGGCTGCTGGCGGAGGCATAGACCTTTCTCGCTTGCGCATGGCTGCAAGGTTGCCCAAACGGCCGCCAGCGTTTATGTGCAGCGCAGCGAAATTCAGATTCCTCATGAACGGGCTGCGCCGGCCGGGTCTTCACCCCGCCGGCCTGTGGCCATGAACAAGGCCCTTTCCGCATGTCCATGCGCAACATCGCCATCATCGCCCACGTCGACCACGGCAAGACCACGCTCGTCGACAAGCTGCTGCAGCAGTCGGGCACCTATCGCGACAACCAGCGCATCATCGAGCGCGTGATGGATTCCAACGAGCTCGAAAAGGAGCGCGGCATCACCATCCTGGCCAAGGCGACCTCGGTCGTCTGGAAGGACACGCGCATCAACATCGTCGACACGCCGGGCCACGCCGATTTCGGCGGCGAGGTCGAGCGCATCCTGAACATGGTCGATTCGGCCATCGTGCTAGTCGATGCGGCCGAGGGCCCGATGCCGCAGACCAAGTTCGTGGTCTCCAAGGCGCTGAAGCTCGGCCTGCGTCCGATCGTTGCGATCAACAAGGTCGACAAGCCCGACGCCCGCGTCACCGAAGTCATCAACGAGGTCT
>JBKJSB010000133.1:0-11702 GCA_046593015.1 Allobosea sp. | reverse complement strand
CCAGCCTCTATGCGAGCGAGGCGATCAACTACACCCGCCAGGAGTTCACCGGCGGCGTCTGGCCGCCGAAGGGCATCGCCACCTTCGATCCCTGGCACCTGCCGCTGCTGAACACGCTGATCCTGCTGACCTCGGGCACGACGGTGACGTGGGCCCACCACGCGCTCATCCATGGCGACCGCGACGGGCTGAATCAGGGCCTCTGGCTCACCGTCATCCTCGGCATCCTGTTCACCGCCTGCCAGGTCTATGAGTATTCGCACGCGGCCTTCGCCTTCAAAGGCCACGTCTATGGCGCGACCTTCTTCATGGCGACGGGGTTCCACGGCTTCCACGTGCTGATCGGCACGATCTTCCTGGCCGTCTGTCTCTACCGGGCCTATCTCGGCCATTTCAAGCCGGAGCAGCATCTCGGCTTCGAGTTCGCGGCCTGGTACTGGCATTTTGTCGACGTGGTCTGGCTGTTCCTGTTCGCCTCGATCTATGTCTGGGGCGCGGGCAGCATGGCTGCGGCGGCGCACTGACGGATCGCCGACCCGCGATCCCAAAAAAGGCGGCCGCGAGGCCGCCTTTCCGCTTTATGGAGGCCGGCATGGCCGATCATCACCAGACCCTGCCCTCGCCTTTCAAGACGGGCCCCGCCGGCCGCTGCCCGCGCTGCGGCGAGGGCAAGTTGTTCGAGGGTTTCCTCAAGATCAGGCCGCGCTGCGACGCCTGCGGCCTCGATTTTTCCTTTGCCGATTCGGCCGACGGGCCAGCCGTGTTCATCATGCTGATCGCGGGTTTCGGCGTGCTCGGCGCAGCGCTCTATGTCGAGATCGCCTATGAGCCGCCGATCTGGCTGCATCTGGCGATCTGGCTGCCGCTGTCGACCATCGTCTGTCTGGCCATGCTGCGGCCGATGAAGGGCCTCGCGGTCGCGCTGCAATACGCCAACAAGGCCGAGGAAGGCCGGCTGGACAAGCGATGAGCGAAGCCGCCGCCTCCACCAAGGCCACTCCCGGCCGCCCCCGCCTGCTCTGGCCGGCGCTGCTGACCGTCATCGGCGTAGCGGTGCTGTGCACGCTGGGCGGCTGGCAATTGACGCGGATGGAGGAGAAGCGCGTCTTCATCGACCGTTTGCAGGCGCAGGCCGCCGGCGCGCCCGCCACGATGCCCGCGGTTGCAACCTGGCCCGGCCTCGACCCTGCAGCGCTCGACCTGACGCGCGTTCAGGTGCGCGGCGTCTTCATCGAATCCGGTTTCGCCGGCGTCCGCACCACCATCGCCTCGGGCGGGCCGGGCACGCGCCAGCTCTCGGGCTTCGGCCGCTGGATCTTCCAGGGCTTCCGGCTGGAAGATGGCGGCGTCGTGCTCGTCAATCGCGGCTTCGTGCCGGAAAACCGGTTCGGGCAGATGTCGCCCGCGACGGGGCCTGCGACGATCACCGGCTATCTGCGCGCGCCCGAAGCGCGCGGCTCCTTCACGCCCGCCGACCTGCCGGCGCAGCGCGAGTTCTACACGCGCGATCCGGCGGCAATCGCGGCCTCGCTCGGCATCGGGCCGGCGGCCGCGTTCTATCTGGAGGCCGAGCGGGTCGGCGACGGCATGACGCCGCCGGCCGGCGTCGATGCGAAGGAACTGATCGGGCGCATTCCAGACAACCATCTGTCCTATGCGCTGACCTGGTTCGGGCTGGCGCTGACGCTGATCGGGGTGTTCGGGGCGTGGGCGTGGCAGGGGCGGCGAGGGACGACCGCGAATTAGTCGTGCTGGACGACGATCCGGACCATGCGTATTATCCGTATCTTAGCCAAGGAGAGGCAGATATGATCCGGGTGTCTTCGACAGAGTTTCAACGCGAGGTCGGCCGCTTTCAAGACGCAGCTTTGGTCGAGCCCGTTATGGTGACGCGCAACGGGCGCGACCGCACGGTGATGATCTCGGCTGAAGAATACAGCAGGCTGAGGTCGAGCGATCGGCGCGTTTACCGTGCTGGCGAAGTTCCAGAATCGATTTTGGCTGCGGTTGAAAAGGCCGAGATGGATCCACGTCACGATCATCTCAACGCATTGATCGAAGACTGGCGGCCGTGACGCTGCCACGGCCGGAACCCGGCCTCGTCATCCACTACGCTTATCTCTGGACGGGAGAGGCCGCGCAAGGCCAGGAAGAAGGCGGCAAGGACAGACCTTGCGCGATCGTCATCGCCGAGAATTTCGGCGATGTGCTCGTCGTCCCGATCACGCATCGCCCTCCGGCGCAACCGGACATCGCGTTGAGCATCCCTCCCGCGATCAAGCGTCTGCTCGGGCTCGACGATGAGCCGCCCTGGGTTATCCTGAACGAGAGCAACGTTTTCCCTTGGCCCGGCCCTGATCTGCGTCCAGTTCCGAAGCGCTCGCCGCGCCAGTTCGCCTATGGCTTCCTGCCGCCGCGCTACTTTGCCGAGTTGCGGCGCCGCTGGTACGCGATCGACGCGGCGGCTCGAGGGGCGAGAGTCCGTCGCACCGAGTGAAGCGATAGGCTGGCCGCTTTGCCCTGCGCCGCCGACCAGCCTATAGCAAACCCCAAGCCAACCCGAGACCCTTCCGCCGTGCTTCACATCTCCACACGGGGCGAGGCCCCCGCCCTCTCCTTCTCCGACGCCCTGCTGGCCGGGCTTGCCCGCGATGGCGGGCTCTACATCCCCGAGCGTTTCCCCACGCTCGGCACGGACGAGATCGCGGGCTTCGCCGGCAAGTCCTATGCCCAGGTGGCGCAGCGCGTGCTCGGCGCGCTGAGCGATGGCGATATCGAGGGCAAGGCGCTGTCGGCCATGATCGCGCAGGCCTATGCGAGTTTCCGGCATCCGGCCGTATGCCCGCTGACGCAGTTGGGCGACAACCTGTTCGTGCTCGAACTCTTCCATGGCCCGACGCTCGCCTTCAAGGACGTGGCGATGCAGTTGCTCGGGCGGCTGATGGACCATGTGCTGACGCTGCGCGGGGCGCGCGCCACCATCGTCGGCGCGACCTCGGGCGACACCGGCGGGGCCGCCATCGACGCGTTCAAGGGACTGAAGAACGTCGATGTCTTCATCCTCTACCCGCAGGGCCGCGTCTCTGACGTGCAGCGCCGGCAGATGACCACGGTGGAGGCCGACAACGTCCATGCCATCGCGATCGACGGCACCTTCGACGACTGCCAGAACCTGCTCAAGGCGCTGTTCAACCACCACGCCTTTCGCGACGAGATCGGCCTGTCGGGCGTCAACTCGATCAACTGGGCAAGGATCGCGGCGCAGGTGGTCTATTACTTCACCTCGGCCGTGGCGCTTGGCGCGCCGGCGCGCCAAGTCTCGTTTGCGGTGCCGACCGGCAATTTCGGCGACGTGCTCGCCGGTTACGTCGCCAAGCGCATGGGCCTGCCGATCGAGCGGCTCTTGATCGGCACCAACAGCAACGACATCCTGGCGCGGACCCTGACCGAGGGCGTCTACGAGATGCGCGGCGTCCACGCCACGACCTCGCCCTCGATGGACATCCAGATCTCGTCGAATTTCGAGCGGCTGCTGTTCGACGCGCATGGGCGCGACGGCGCGGCGATCCGCGGCCTGATGGACGGGCTCAAGCAGTCGGGCCGCTTCGAGATCGGGCCCGAGCCGCTCGCGCGCATCCGGGCCGAGTTCGACGCGACCGCGATCGACGAGGCGAGGGTGGCCGGCGAAATCGGCGCGACCTGGCGGGACGCCGGCTACCTGCTCGATCCGCATACCGCGATCGGCGTCGCGGCAGCCCGCGAGGGGCTCAAGCGCGATCCGGCGACGCCGATGATCGTGCTCGGCACCGCCCATCCGGCCAAGTTCCCCGCCGCCGTGAAAGCCGCCAGCGGCGTTACGCCGGTGCTGCCGGCGCATCTCGCCGATCTGATGGACCGCAAGGAGCGTTTCACCCCAATGCCGAATGACCAGACGAGGCTCGAGAGCTTCATCCGCCAGCATGCGCGCGCCGTGCGTGGAGCTGCGGCATGAGCGAGCATGGCGACGAAATCGACATCGCCGCGCCGAACGCCGGCGAGCATGACCCCGATGTCGGGCTGACCACGCTGCCGTCCGGCCTGCGCATCGTCTCGCAGCGCATGGACCATGCCGCGACCGTCTCGCTCGGCATCTGGATCGGGGCCGGCTCGCGCGACGAGCTGCCCCATGAGCACGGGCTTGCCCATCTGCTGGAGCACATGGCCTTCAAGGGCACGGCGAGGCGCAATGCGCTGGAGATCGCCGAGGAGATCGAGAGCGTCGGCGGCGACCTCAACGCTGCGACCAGCGTCGAGTACACCTGCTACACCGCCCGCGTGCTGGGCGAGGACCTCGAACTCGCGGTCGATATCCTGGCCGACATCCTGACCTCGCCTGCCCTGACCGACGAGGAGCTGAAGCGCGAGAAGGGCGTGATCCTGCAGGAGATCAGCGCCGTTCAGGATACGCCCGACGACCTCGTCTACGACCGCTTCCTGCAGGCGGCCTTTCCCGACCAGCCGCTCGGCCGGCCGATCCTGGGCACGGCCAAGACCGTGAAGAGTTTCACGCCCGACGCGATCCGGGCGTATCTCGCGCGCCATTATCACGCCGGCAACATGGTGCTGGCGGCGTCGGGCGCGGTCGATCACGAGCAACTCGTGGTGCTCGCGAAGAAGCATCTGGCCGCGCTGCCGGCCTCGCCAAAGACGGAAGCTGCGCGCGAGGGCGGCGAGTATCGCGGCGGCGAGGCGCGGATCAAGAGCGACGAGGAACAGGTCCATCTCGTGCTCGGCTTTCCAGGCCAGCCCTTCAGCAAGGGCGCGCATTACCCGCTGCAGATCTTCTCCTCGGTGCTCGGCGGCGGGCTGTCCTCGCGGCTGTTCCAGGAGGTGCGCGAGAAGCGCGGGCTGGCCTATGCGGTCGACGCCTTCCACTGGCCCTTTTCCGATTGCGGCGTCTTCGGCATCAGCGCCGGCACCGCGCCGGAGGATGCAGCCGAGCTGATCGACGTTTCGCTGGCCTGCCTGCGGCAGGCGGCGGAGGATGTCAGCGAGGCCGAAGTGGCGCGCGCCCGGGCGCAGATGAAGGTCGGGCTCCTGGCCTCGCTGGAGAGCCCCGGCGGCAAGCTGGAGCAGATGGCGCGGCAGGTGCTGATCTTCGGCCGGGCGATCCGGCGCGAGGAGCTGGCGGCGCGGCTCGATGCGGTGACGCTCGACGACGTGCGTGCGGCCGGCCGCTCCCTGCTCGGCCACCAGCCGACGATCGCGGCCGTCGGCCCGCTCAAGGGCCTGCCACTGGCCAAGGGGCTGAAATACGCCAGCCGCGCTACGGATTGACGCCATGGCGCTGTTCCGTTTCGCGACCGATCCGCCCTCGCGCCCGCTGATCCGCACGCAAAACCTCGTCCTGCGCGCGCCTGCGGCGACCGATTACGCCGCGTGGGCCGTGCTGCGCATGGAGAGCCGCGAGTTCCTGACGCCATGGGAGCCGGTCTGGAACGAGGACGACCTGACGCGGGCCTCGTTCCGGCTGCGGGTGAAGCGCGCCGCCCGCGAGATCGCCACCGACGAGGCCTATTCGCTGTTCATCGTCGATCAGCGCAGCGACGTCCTGATCGGCGGACTGACGCTCGGGCTCGTCCGGCGCGGCGTCGCGCAGGCCTGCACGCTGGGCTACTGGATGGGCCAGCGCCATGCCGGCCGGGGCCATATGACGGAGGCCGTGCGCGGCGCGCTGCGCTTTGCCTTCAACGATCTCGCTCTGCACCGGGTCGAGGCCGCCTGCCTGCCCGCCAACGAGCCCTCGCGCCGCCTGCTGGAACGCGTCGGCTTCCATCGCGAGGGCATGGCGCGGGCCTACCTACGGATCAACGGGGCCTGGGCCGATCATCTGCTCTATGCGGCCTTGTCGAGCGACAGGCTGCCGGGCGGCGCGGGCTGAGCCGGCGCAGTGTGCCTTGCCCTCGCCATGAGCCCTCGCTAGGACTGACCTCCACATCCGAATGATCACCTCCCGTCCAAGCATCGAGCCGCGCTTGTCCATTCCCGACCGACTTTTCCGGTTTGGCTGCGCCGTCGCCGGCCTGCTGCTCTGGCTTGTGGCGGCAGCAGCGCCCGCCTTCGCGGTCGAGGCCGTGCGGGTGCCGGTCGATTCCTCCGTGCTCGACCTGACCAACGTCGTCGAACGCAACAAGTCGGACGGCGACGTCATCCAGATCTCGACCGCGCCGGGGCCCGACGGCATCGTGCGCCGCATCGCCGTCAGGGCGCGCGAATCCGGCGCGCGGCCGGACTGGATCGTCTTCGCGCTGACCAATGATTCCGACGAGCAGATCGACCGGCTGCTGGTCGCGCCGTTCCACCGGCTGATCGGCTCGGGCGTGATCTGGCCCGATCTCGGCGACCGGCGCATCGAGGCGGTGACCGCGAGCCAGGGCCTCAGCCCCGAGCGCGAGGAGAGCCCCGACGCCGACGTCTTCCTGATCACACTCGACCCCGGCGCCACGGTGACCTTCGTGGCCGAGCTGAAATCGCCGAACCTGCCGCAGCTCTATCTCTACGAGCAGGAAGCCTACCGCCAGAAGACCAACGGGCTGACGCTCTACAAGGGCATCATCATCGGCATCGCCGGCCTGCTGGCGCTGTTCCTGACCATCATCTTCGTGGTCAAGGGCGCGGTGATCTTTCCCGCCGCCGCCGCGCTGGCCTGGGCGGTGCTGGCCTATTCCGGGCTCGATTTCGGCTTCTTCCAGCGCATCTTCCCGCTGACGCCGGCGATCGAACGGATCTACCGGGCCGGCGCGGAGGTGGTGCTGGCGGCGACGCTGCTCGTCTTCCTCTTCGCCTATCTCAACCTCGCGCGCTGGCATGTGCGCTACAGCCACGTCACCTTCGTCTGGATGCTGGGCCTGGCCGGCCTCGTGGGTCTGGCCGTCTTCGACGCGCCGATGGCCTCGGGCATCGCGCGCATCTCGATCGCGGCGGTGGCGGCGGTCGGCTTCGTGCTGATCCTGCATCTCGCCACGCATGGCTATGAGCGCGCCGTGATGCTGATCCCGACCTGGTTCCTGCTCGCGGTCTGGGTGACGGCGGCGGGCTTCACCGTGACGGGGCAGTTCTCGCGCGACCTCGTCGCGCCGGCCCTGCTCGGCGGGCTCGTCCTGATCGTGCTGCTGATCGGCTTCACCGTGATCCAGCACGCCTTTGCCGGCGGAGGGCTGTCGCAGGGGCTGGTCTCGGAGACGGAGCGACGGGCGCTGGCGCTGGCGGGCTCGGGCGACCTCGTCTTCGACTGGGATGTCAGCGCCGACAAGATCTTCGTCTCGCCGCAGATCGAGGCGCTGCTGGGCCTGAGCCGTGGCGCGCTCGAAGGGTCGGCCTCGCGCTGGCTCGAGCATATGCATGTCGCCGACCGCGACCGCTACCGCGTCACGCTCGACGCCGTGCTGGAGCAACGCCGGGGCAAGCTCAATCTCGATGTCAGGCTGCGCGCCGGCAGCGGCACCTATCACTGGTTCAACGTCAAGGCGCGGCCCGTCATCGGCTCCGACGGCGAGGTCATCCGCGTCATCGGCACGCTGTCCGACGTCACCGAGCAGCGCACCGCGCAGGAACGCCTGCTGCACGACGCCGTCCACGACAATCTGACCGGGTTGCCCAACCGCAAGCTGTTCCAGGACCGGCTGACCGCCGTGTTCGGCTTCTGCCGGGCCGACGACAACATCCGCCCGACCGTGATCGTGATCGACGTCGACCGCTTCAAGCAGGTCAATGAATCGGTCGGCTTCTCGGCGGGGGATTCGATCCTGCTGACGCTGGCGCGCCGGCTCGGCCGGCTGCTGCGGGCGCAGGATACGCTGGCTCGGATCGGCGGCGACACTTTCGCCATGATCCTCGTCTCGGAGCGCGATCCGGAGCGGATCCTCGCACTGGCGGAACTGGTGCGGCGCGCCGTCTCGACGCCGATCACGCTGTCGGAGCGCGAGATCTTCCTGACGCCCTCGATCGGTCTGGCGCTGTTCGACCCCGCGCCCGCCGCGCGCAAGGACGACTGCCTGAAGAACGCCGAACTCGCCATGGCCCATGCCAAGCGCCAGGGCGGCAACAAGATCGAGGTCTTCGTGCCGGCGATGCGGACCGACCGCAACGACCGCCTGGCGCTGGAAAGCGATTTGCGCCGCGCCATCGAGCGCGGCGAGATCCAGGTGCTCTACCAGCCGATCGTCCGGCTGGAGGACCGCACCATCGCCGGTTTCGAGGCGCTGGTGCGTTGGGACCATCCGCGCGAGGGCCGGCTGATGCCGCAGGACTTCCTCGCCATCGCCGAGGAGACCGGGCTGATCGTCGATCTCGGCGTGTATGTGATGGACCGGACCGCGCGCGAACTCGAAGCCTGGCAGGCAGCGCTGGAGGTCGATCCGCCGATCTTCGCCAGCGTCAATGTGTCGAGCCGGCAGCTTCTGCGTCACGACCTGCTGCATGACGTGAAGACGGTGCTCGGCCGCCGCCGCGTGCTGCCGGGCACGCTGAAGCTGGAGATCACCGAGAGCCTGGTGATGGAGAACCCGGAATACGCCGCCCAGATGCTGCACCGCATCCGCGATCTCGGCGCCGGCCTCTCGCTCGACGATTTCGGCACGGGCTATTCCTCGCTGTCCTATCTGCAGCGTTTCCCCTTCGACACGATCAAGGTCGACCAGAGCTTCGTGCGCCAGATGGGCAACGGCAAGCCGCCGGTGATCCTGCGCTCGATCGTCCAGCTTGCCGCCGATCTGCGCATGGACGTCGTCGCGGAGGGGGCCGAGACCGAATCCGATGCGATCGAACTCTACCAGCTCGGCTGCCACTACGCGCAGGGCTACATCTTCGGCAAGCCGATGACGGCGGCCGAGGCGCGCCGGCTGGTGGGCGCAAGCGCGGCGACCACGGAAGCCGCCTGACGCCTACAACTGCGATTCGACCGGCAGACAGCCGATCAGGAAGGCCGCCAATCTGCGCCGCAGGCTGGCCCCGGGTTCGCGGCCCGGATCCTCGCCCCAGCGGAGCCCGCCGTCTCGCAACGTCACGGCATAGGATGCATCCGGCCCGGTCTGCTCGCGGAAATGGCGGTCGATCTGGCAGGCCAGCTCGCGGTCGTGGACGATGACGCCCATCTCGGTGTTGAGCGATCGGGAGCGCGGGTCGAAATTGAACGAGCCGACGAAGGCGATCTCGCAATCGACCGTGAAGGCCTTGGTGTGCAGGCTCGCGCCTTTCGAGCCGAAGAGCGAACCGCGCGCCGGGGTCAGCTCCGGGCGCAACTCGTACAGGGCCACGCCGAGCTTCAGCAGCGGCCTGCGATAGCCGGCATAGGCCCCGTGGACGGCGACGACATCGGTCGCCGCCAGCGAGTTGGTCAGGACGGAGATCCTGACGCCACGCGCGGTGAGCCCGCCCAGAACCGCCAGGCCGTCGTCGCCGGGGATGAAATAGGGCGAGATGATCGCAAGGTCGCGGCGTGCGGAGATCACGAGGTCGCCTATGCGGTGGGCGAGCCGGTTGCCGTTGTTCGCGCCCAGCGCCTTGCGCGCCTTGTCGGACATGACCTCGACCTCGTCGACCCAGCGCAGGCTCTCGCCGCGCAGGCATTCGGCCAGCCCGGTCTGCTCGCCCGCGCGGTCGAGATAGGGCTCGGCCCTCGGCGATGCGACCAGCGTCTCGTGCCGCGCGCGGACATCATCGAGCGTCAGGCGCAGGCGGCGGCGGTACAGGGCATTGATCGGGACGGCCACCGCGCTGTTCCAGAACTCGTCGAAGATCGCCTGCGCGGGCGCCAGCGCCTCGCCGACCAGAGCCAGGTCCATGTCGTGGAAGTTCGAATCGGCGGCGGCGTCGAAATAGGCGTCGCCGATATTGCGTCCGCCGATGACGGCGATGCGGCCGTCCGTGATCCAGGCCTTGTTGTGCATGCGCCGCGTCGCGGTGACGAAGCGCGCCAGCAATTCGAGGCCGCGCCTGAAGCCGGTGCTGCGGTTGCGGCTGGGATTGAACAGGCGGATCTCGATATGGGGATGCGTATCGACGGCGCGATAGAGGCGGTTGCGGCAGCGCATGCTGATGTCGTCGATGAGCATGCGGACGCGCACGCCGCGATCGGCAGCCGCGATCACCTCGCGCAGCAGCAGGCCGCCGGTCAGATCGTCGAGCCAGTAGTAGTACTGCAGGTCGAGGCTGCGGCCGGCCTGACGAGCCGATGCCGCGCGCAGCGTGAAAGCCTGCAGATTGTCGGCGAGCAGCACGACGCCGGACTGGCCGTCCCGGCCGTGCAGAAGCGGGGCGACGATACGGTCGATCGCGGTTTCGTCATCGCCGACGATGAGCGCATGCGCGGGCGGACCGCTGGCGCGGCGGGCAAGGCGTCCATAAGAGGAGACACCGGCGACCGCGACGGCGGCCAGCGCCGCGAGGACAACAAGACCAATCAGCCATGACATTGGAAACGCAATCGACCCCCTTGAGCATAATCAATTCGCTTCGAGCCAAATCGTTCAATCTCCTGCAGGTCATCGATCCTGGGCAGGCAAAACGAACCGGGGCGCTGGCACGCGCGTTGAATGTCGGTCACGTATGTCCGTCGCTGGCGGATGTCTTCGGGTTCGCATGCAACGAGACAAGGGCTGGCTGACTGTGTCCGACGACTGGAAGACGCGCTGGCGCATGAGTTTCCGGCGCGAGGCGGCGCTGGACATGGATGGGCGGCCGCTGGGCCGGATCAGGCGGCTGCGCGCCCTGCGCTCGGCCGGCTGGAGCCGCGAGCGCGCCCATGGGGCGCGGCCGCAGGAGCAGCCATCGCAGCGGCCAGCCAACGCCGAACTGCTCTTCGCCTCCTACAACATCCACAAGGCCATCGGCCGCGACAGGCGCTTCGACCCTGACCGGATCGTCGCGGTGCTGAAGGAGATCGACGCCGACGTCGTCGCGCTGCAGGAGGCCGACCAGCGCTTCGGCACGCGCGCCGGTCTGCTCGAACTGACCACGCTGCTGCGCGAGACGGGCCTGGCTCCGGTACGCGTCCACGAGACCGGGCCGCGCCATGGCTGGCACGGCAATGTCGTGCTGATCCGTAAAGGCAGCGCGACCGCGACGACGCAGATCGTGCTGCCGGGACTGGAGCCGCGCGGGGCGCTGATCGTCGATCTCGATCTGCCCTGCGGCTGCGTGCGCGTGGTCGCGGCGCATCTTGGCCTGCTGCGGCATTCGCGCTCGCGCCAGATCGAGAAGCTGATGGCCGCGGCCCATGACGGCGACAAGCGGCCGATCGTCCTGATGGGCGATTTCAACGAATGGCGCGTCGGCCGGCGCTCCAGCCTCCATGGGCTCGCACCGCATTTCGGGCCGGTGCAGGCCTCGGTCCCGAGCTTTCCGGCGCGGTTCCCGGTGCTGGCGCTGGACCGGATCGTGACCTATCCGCCGGAGCTGATCGCAACGGTTACGGTGCATGACACGCCGCTGGCGCGCATCGCTTCGGACCACCTGCCGATCAAGGCGCGCATCGAACTGCCGGCGGGAAAGGGCTGAGCGGCACCCGGACCACCACGGTCCTATGGGAAAAATATCGTCGTCATCCTGGGCGACCGAAGGTCGTCCCGGGATCCATCATAGCGATCGACGGTGCTTTAGGATGGATCCCGGAGCTGCGCGGCTGCGCCGCTTGTCCAGGATGACGGCGATGATGCAAACATCCT
>JBKJSB010000271.1:0-4697 GCA_046593015.1 Allobosea sp. | reverse complement strand
TGCCTCGGGTTCCCGTCCGTGCGATGGCGACCACTCCGAAATGGCGGTTATCCGTTTGAAATGGCCGTGCCGCGTGAGGTTTTGCAATGCCCGCAATGGGTCGGAAGCAGTCATCGGATCGCGCGCGTCCATCGCAACCGCAATCCAAGTCGCCCCAATGGCAGCCTCAAAACATCCGCCCGCCATCCGGCACCGGCAACCCCGGCGAGATCAGCACAACCTCGCCGTCTTCGTCCGGCATGCCGAGCGTCAGTACCTCGGACATGAACTTGCCGATCTGGCGCGGCGGGAAGTTGACCACGGCCAGCACCTGCCGGCCGGGCAGGTCCTCGCAGCCGTAGTGCTTCGTGATCTGGGCGGAGGATTTCTTCCGTCCGATCGTCCCGCCGAAATCGATCGTGAGCTTGATCGCGGGCTTGCGCGCCTCCGGGTATGGCGCGGCCTCGACGATGGTGCCGACGCGGATGTCGACCTTGAGGAAATCGTCGAAGCCGATCGGGGCGGCGGGCTCGGCAGAATCGCTCATGGTCGCGCGCTCAGAACTCCGACCAGCCCTTGTCGTGGTCGAGCTTGCGGGCCGTGGCCGCACCGCCCGCATAGACCGGCGCGGGCGCAGCCGCAGCCGCCTTGACCGGGCGCGGCGTCACGGCGGCGCGCATCGTCTGCGCAACAGCCTTCAGCCCGGCCGTGCCGCTGCCGAGGCTGAAGCGTGCGATCAGCGCCCCGAGCCGGTCGGCCTCCTGCGAGAGCGAATGGGCGGCGGCGGTCGACTGCTCGGCCATGGCCGCGTTCTGCTGCGTCGCCTGGTCCATCTCGTTGACGGCGGTGTTGACCTCCTGCAGGCCGGCCGCCTGCTCCTGCGCCGCGCCGGCGATCTCGGCGACCAGCGAGGTCGCGCGGGTGATCTGCTCGGCCATGCGCTGCAGCGCGCTGCCCGTTTGGCCGACCAGCGTGACGCCCTTCTCGACCTCGACATTGGAGGCCGCGATCAGGCCCTTGATCTCCTTGGCGGCCTCGGCCGAGCGTTGCGCCAGAGCCCGCACCTCGGAGGCGACGACGGCAAAGCCCTTGCCGGCGTCGCCGGCGCGGGCCGCCTCGACGCTGGCGTTGAGCGCCAGCAGATTGGTCTGGAAGGCGATCTCGTCGATGACGCCGACGATCTGCGAGATCTCGTCGGCGGATTTCTCGATGCCGCCCATGGCGAGCACGGCGTCGCGCACGATCGTGGTCGACTGTTCGGCCTCGCCCTTGACCTGGCTCGTCGCCTGGCTGGCGAGGCGGGCGCTCTCGGCGGTCTGGCGCACGGTCGCGGTCAGTTCGTCGAGCGCGGTCGCCGTCTCCTCGACCGAGGAGGCCTGCTGCTCGGTGCGGCTGGCGAGATCGTCGGCGGCCTGGCTGATCTCGATCGAGCCCGATTTCATGCTCTCGGTGTTGGTCGCGATCTGCCGCATCGTCTCCTGCAGCTTGCCGATCGCGGCGTTGAAATCGTCCTTAAGCTTGGCGTAGTCCTCGCTGAACGCCTCGTCGATGCGGTAGGTCAGGTCGCCCTCGGCCAGACGCTCGAGGCCATGTCCGAGCGACATCACCACGCCCTCCTGCATCCGCGCGAGATCGGCGCGATCGGCCTCGTTGCGGCGGCGCTCGGCCTCGGCGGCTTCGCGGCTGGAATTGGCCTGCGCCTCGACGCGCTCCTGGTCGGCTTCCATCTCGCCCTTGGCCAGCGCAGCGTCGCGGAAGACCACGAGCGAGCGGGCCATCGCGCCGATCTCGTCGGGCCGGTCCTGATGGGAGATCTTGACCTGCAGGTCGCCGGCGGCAAGCCCGCTCATCGTGCCCGACAGCGAAGCCAGCATGGACGAAGCGCGGCGGCTCAGCCAGATCACCAGGCCCAGCATCAGCAGGCCGAGCGGCACGAGGACCTTGGCGACCTCGCCGATCAGATGCATGAAGACAGCGTCGACATCATGCACATGCAGGCCCGAGCCCAGCGTCCACTGCCATTGCGGGATCGAGGTGACATAGGAAATCTTCAGCGAGGGGTCCTTGTCCCCCGGCTTGGTCCAGCCATAGTCGATGAAGCCGGCGCCCTTGCCCTTGGCCATCGCAACCATGTCCTGCACGAAGAACTTGCCGCTCGAATCCTTGAGCGGCTTCATATCCGTCGTCTCGATCTTCTTGTTGGCGTGCGAGACGCTGATGCCGTTGTAATCGATGATGAAATAGTAGTTTCCGCTGTCGAAGCGCGCATTGGCGACGGCGTCGATGGCCATCTTCTTCGCGTCGGCTTCCTTCAACTCGCCCTTCTCGGCGCGCGCAACATAGGCGTTCACCGTCGATGTCGCAGCCTCGACCGCGTTCCTGATCTCGGCACGCTTGAGCGTGATCATCTGGTCATGGGCCTCGGTTAGCGTGTAACCGACACCACCGACGGCGATAATCACCGCCAATGCGGCCACAAGACCGAACGAGCGGCCGATCGATAAAACCTTGAGTTTCTGGAAAACGGAC
The DNA here is from genome assembly GCA_046593015.1 of Allobosea sp. Taxonomy (GTDB): domain Bacteria; phylum Pseudomonadota; class Alphaproteobacteria; order Rhizobiales; family Beijerinckiaceae; genus Allobosea. The sequence continues at coordinate 2,189 of JBKJSB010000271.1, read as the reverse complement.
ATAAACGGCCCCCGACGGCGTGCGATTCCGCACAATCCGTCGAAAATGGCTAATGTTCGTTTAACGCCCGGCCAAAAGGCTTAACCCGTTTGGCTTGGTCGGCCGCCTTTCGGCTCAGATGGCAGGCGCGTAGTCGTCGCGGTCCTCGCCCCGGTAGCGGTCATCGGTGCGCTCGCGGCGGCGGATATGCGGCCGGCGGCCGCTGCAAAGGGCGCGCGCCAGCCCGCGCAGCGGCGCGGTCAGCCGGTGGACATCCTCGACACGGGCCATGATGCGTCCGGCGGTCTTCAGCTCCCGGTCGAGCTTTGCCATCGTCTTCGACATCTCGGGTTCGTCATCGTCGAGCCAGACCTCGGTGACGCGCGCCATCAACAGGACCGCGCCCTGCACCCTGACCGAGCCCAGCGCATCCTCGGTGGCGATGCCGACTGACGCCAGCATGTAGCGCCAGGAATTGACCGCACCGCGATTGAGCGCCGCCAGCGTCAGCGGATCGCGCTTCACCACCGGCATGATCCGGCGCAGGCCTTCCTTGTAGGGGGCGAGCGCATCGAGCCGGCGCATCACGAGGTCGAACATCCGTTCGCGCACCGGCTCGGCGGCGAGATCATCAGAGGCGCCAGCCATCACGGCGTCGTCGACGATGCGCGCCACCCCGCCGAGCATGGCGAGCTTGGAGGGGAAAAGGCCGCGCAGGGCCGCCAGCGAAATTCCGGCTTCCGTAGCGATGTCGCCGAGTTCGATCTGGTCCCACGGCCGGGAGGCCGCGAGCCGCATCAGCGCCTCGACCGCAGCCTTGCGCGGATCGACGGGCGCGGCTTTCGCCGCAGGTTCTGCGGGACTGGCGGAAACGGGTTTGCGGGCCATGTGAGATCTCCTCTCGCGACGCAATGAGAAGAAACTAGGCCGCAATCGCGGCCTATGAAAGGCCGCTCAGCCCGAAAGCTCGCCGGCGCGACGTTTGGCGGCAGCCACGGCCTTGAGCATCAGCGGCGTCAGGCCGTCATCGGCCATCAGAACCTCGAGCGCGGCGGCCGTGGTGCCCGCCGGCGAGGTCACGTTCTGGCGCAGCGTCGCCGGCGACAGCGGCGACTGGAACAGCATCTCGCCCGCGCCCTCGACGGTGGCGCGCGCCAGCCGCTGGGCGATATCGGGCGGCAGGCCGGCAGCCGCGCCCGCCGCCGCGAGGGCCTCGACCAGATGGAAGACATAAGCCGGCCCCGAGCCGGAGACGGCCGTGACGGCGTCGATCAGGTTCTCGTCGTCGAGCCATTCGACCGAGCCTACGCTGCCGAGCAGCGCGTCGGTCATGGCGCGCTGCACCGCGCTGACGCCGGGACCGGGCGCAGCCGCCGTGACGCCGCGCTGCACCGAAGCCGGCAGGTTTGGCATGGCCCGCACCACTGCGTTCGCATTGGGCAGCCGCGCCGCCAGATCGCCCAGCGTCTTACCGGCCAGCACCGAGATCAGCAGCGTGTTTGGATGGATGAAGGCCTGCACGGCGGGCGCGGCCGTGTCGAGCATCTGCGGCTTGGTCGCGAGCACCAGCACATCGGCCGGCGCGATCGCATCGGCCGAGGGGTTCAGCGCCATGCCCGTCTTATGGGCGAGCGCGACCATCTCGTCGGAGGGTTTGGGGTCGATCAGGCTGATGCCAGCGGGATCGAGCCCGATCCTGAGCCAGCCCTCCAGCATCGCGCCGCCCATCTTGCCCGCGCCGATGAGGACGAGCGTTTTCGGCAGGGAAGCGGACATGGGCGAGCTCTCGCGTTCGGTGGCGGTGACACCGTCCTAAGGCGCGGCTCCTATCGGGGCAAGCCAGGCATCTCTGCCGTCATGCTCGGCCTTGTGCCGAGCATCCACGTCTTGCAACGCTGCGGCGGGTTGAACCGAAGACCGGGATGCTCGGGACAAGCCCGACCATGACGGACAGGGCGACGCCGGGGACGCCGCTCACGCCTCGCCGACGGTCTCCAGCATCGCGCCCTCAAGCCCTTCCCTGGCCGTCTTGCCGGCCCAGACCACGAACTGGAAAGCCTGGAAATAGCGCTCGCAGGCGTCGATCGCCGCCTTGATCAAGGCCGCAGCCTGCTCATCGGTCGGCTCCGCCCCGCCCGAGAGCAGCAGCGCGTGGCGATACATCACCACGTTCTCCGAACTCCACAGGTCGAAATGGCCGAGCCAGAGCT
>JBKJSB010000140.1:0-3723 GCA_046593015.1 Allobosea sp. | reverse complement strand
ATTATCGGCTCACCCGGTCGTGCGGCCCCCCATCCCTAGCCCTTCCCCACCGCAAGCGGGGGGAAGGGGACATGTCGGCGCTTCGAGCGATTGCCCTGCGGCCAAAAGCGTCCCGCGCAGGCGCGACTTGCGACGATCGCGCTTGTTTTGGAGCGGTCGCGATGTGTTAGCATGCTTCGAAATCGAACTGCCGCCGAACGAGTGGCGACAGGCGGGGCGGAGGCAAGCATGGCATCTCGGGTGGTACAGCCCTTTCCCCACTCCCTGCCGACGCCGCAGGCGCGGCAGGACGAGGCGGTGCAGAAAGCGGTCGACTCGCTCGGGCTGACGCGGCGCATGCGGCGCAACCGCAAGGCGGACTGGTCGCGCCGGCTGGTGCGCGAGACCGTGCTGACCACCGCCGACCTGATCTGGCCGCTGTTCCTGGTCGATTCGAGCGAGGCGCGCTCGCCCGTCGCCTGGATGCCCGGCGTCGATCGCCTCAACATCGAGGAGGCGGTGCGTCAGGCCGCCCATGCCGCCGAACTCGGCATTCCGGCGATCGCGCCCTTTCCGTTCGTCGAGAAATCCCTGCGCGACGCGACCGGCTCGGAGGCGCTGAACGCGCGCAACCTGATGTGCCGCGCGGTGCGGGCGATCAAGGCCGAAGTGCCGCAGATCGGCATCATCTGCGACGCGGCGCTCGACCCCTACACCTCGCATGGCCATGACGGCGTGATGGCGGGCGAGCGCATCCTCAACGACGCCAGCGTGCGCATCCTGACCCAGCAGGCGCTGGCTCTGGCCGATGCCGGGGCCGACGTCATCGCGCCGTCGGACATGATGGACGGGCGTGTGGGCGCGATCCGGGCGGCGCTCGACGCGTCGGGCCATGAGGACGTCCAGATCATGGCCTATGCGGCGAAGTACGCCTCCGCTTTCTACGGCCCATTCCGCGACGCGATCGGCACCAACGCGACGCTGATCGGCGACAAGCGCACCTATCAGATGGATCCGGGCAATTCCGACGAGGCGATCGCAGAGGTCGCGCTCGATCTCGAGGAAGGCGCGGACATGGTGATGATCAAGCCCGGCCTGCCCTATCTCGACATCGTGGCCCGGGTGAAGGACCATTTCCGCGTGCCGACCTTCGCCTACCAGGTCTCGGGCGAGTACGCGATGATCATGGCCGCCGCCCAGAATGGCTGGCTCGACGGCGACAAGGCTATGGTCGAGAGCCTGATGGCGTTCAAGCGCGCCGGCGCGGATGGGGTGCTTAGCTATTTCGCGCCGATGGTGGCGGCGAAGCTGAAGGCCATGGGCTGATCGGATGCCGGCCCGCCGTGGCTGCGCAAAGATCGCTGCTCCCCCGCCTGCCGGCCGTCATCGATCCCTGGCCCGGAATCGCGGCCTGCGGCATCGGCCTTTCACGAAAGCCGCATGCCACCGTCCGGGCCAATGCTCTCGCCGTCGCACAGGCGATAGACGGAGACGTGCGAACGCGAATCGGCGGTGAATGGCCCTCCGGCCCAGTCGGCATGTCTGGTCTCCAGCTCGAAGCCGGCGAGTTGGGCCATGAGGTCGAGTTCAGCAGGCCAGATATAGCGATGCGGGGTGCGGAAGACCTCGGCCTGCCGGCCTTCGCTCAGCCTGAAATGATGTGACACCACCTGCTGGCGCAGCGTGTCATAGGTATCGAGCCCAACATAGTCGTCATCCGCTCGCCAGATCACCGCCTGTTGTCCCGGCGGCAGCTTGCGCAGTTCCGGCACCCAGAGTTCGACGACGAAACGCCCGCGCGGCAGCAGATGGCGTGCGGCGTTGCGAAAGCACAGGACCTGCTCGGCTTGCGTGAGCAGGTTGGATATCGTGTTGTAGACGAGATAGACGAGCGAATACTCGCCGGGGACGAGCGTTGTCGCCATGTCGCCGAGAATGACGGGAATGGTCGCCTCGTCGGCCTTCGTCCGCAGTTGTGCGACCATCGCCGGCGATGTTTCGATCCCCGTGACGGGGACCTTGCGCCGGCTGAGGGGAACGGCGACGCGACCGGTTCCGATCGCGAACTCCAGCACTCTGCCGCCCCCGGCGAGTTGCGCGAGCTTTTCGACCGTCGGCTCCAGTACCTCCGGCGAGAACATGCCGGTTCCCGGCGTGTCGTAGGCTTGCGCGGTGTCGCTGTCCCATATCTCGTCCTGCTGCATGCCATTGCCCCCTGCGGCTCCAGTCCGCATCCGCCGGCCGATGGGACCCCGCGCTGCATTCTTTACGTCTCACGGGGCCGACGATGATGATGAGACGGCCGTCTTCGCGTTTCAACGGTCTCGTTCTCTTGCTAGCCTTGCCCGCAATGCGCCTCCTTCCGACGATTCTGCTACTTCTGGCTCTCGCCTCCTGCGGCGAGCGCTTCGACACCGATCAGCAGCGGCTCTGCCGGCAGGCGATCCTGCCGTTCAATTCGCCCGGGGCCCGTATCGTGGTCGACCCGCCCGAGGCCGGGCCTTTGCCGAACACGCTGCGCATTCCCTACCGGATCGAGCGATGGGGCGGCGCGCCGCAGCGTCGGGTCATCGACTGCCTCTTTGCCGGCGAAGGCCGGAGCCTGCGGCGCGGCGAACTGATTGGCGTCGCCTCGGACGGGCGGCCGATGCCGGACGCCAGCTTCTACCTGATGCGGCGCTTCTACCTGGAGAACCGCGCGGAGCCGCCGCCCGACCCCGGCGCGGAGCGTCCCGAAACCCTGCCCGAAGTGCCGCCCGGCCTCGCCTATGGCTTGCAGCAGGGCCTGGCCGCCCTGCCCTCGGCCGCGATCTACGCGCTGCTCGCCTGCGCCTACGCGCTGGTCTACGGGCTGACCGGGCGGATCATCCTGAGCTTCGGCGAGTTTGCGGCGCTGGGTGCGCTGGCCAGCGTCGTCGGCGTCGCGCTGATGCTGTCGCTGGCGGTCTCGACGCCGGCGTCCGGCCTCGTCGTCGCCTTCATCGTGGCGGTTCTCGTCTGCGCGCTGCACGGCTTCGCGATGAGCCGTTTCGTGCTGCGCCCGCTCGGTCGCGCCAGCGGCCAGCAGGTGCTGATCGCCACGATCGGGCTCGCCATCGCCTTGTCGGAATATCTGCGGCTGGCGCAGGGGCCGGACCTGCGCTGGCTGCCGCCGGTGTTCAATCAGCCCTGGGCGCTGGCGCGCTCGGGGAGCTTCGTCGTCACCGCGACGCCGCTGGGCCTGTCGCTGGCGGCGATCGGCCTTTGCCTCGCGCTGGGGCTCGTGCTGCTGATCAGGCACTCGGCGTATGGCCGGGCGTGGCGGGCGGTCTCGGACGATGCGCGCACCGCTGCGCTGTTCGGGGTCGATGCGCGCGCCGTGCTCGACAAGGCGGTGATCCTGGCCTGCGCCGCCTGCGGCGTCGCCGGCGTCATCGTCACCGCGATCTATGGCGGGATGGGGTTTGCAGGCGGCTTTTCGCTCGGGCTGAAGGCCTTGGTGGCGGCCGTTCTCGGCGGCATAGGCTCGGTTTCGGGAGCGGCGCTGGGCGGACTTTGCATCGCGCTGTTCGAAGTGCTCTGGTCCTCGACCATGCCGCTCGAACAGCGCGACATCGCCGTCTATGCCTTGCTGGCGGTGGTGCTGGCGCTGCGGCCGGGCGGCTTCTTCGGCGATGGGGCGCTGTCGCCACGACAGGTCTGAGACGGCGATGGGCGGGACTGGCGATGGAACGGGGTCGATGAAGGAGCCTTTCGCGATCAGCT
>JBKJSB010000135.1:0-7948 GCA_046593015.1 Allobosea sp. | reverse complement strand
ATCTCGTCTTCCAACTGCTGCCAATCAATGTCGAGCAGTACTCGTTCTTTCCGGGGCTGGACGGATTCGGCATCTATAACCGCCAGGTCAGCATCGTGCTCTACGTGCTGACGGCGGCGCTGGTCTTCCTGCGCGGCGGAACGGTTCTCGTCGCCATCCTGGCCTGGACGCTGCTGGCCCTGCTGCTGCTCAAGGTCACCGGCTTCCTGGCCGGCGGCGTCGTCGTCGCCTTCGCCGTGCTGGCCGGGCGGCTCGACTGGCGGCACGCCGTCGTCGCCGTCGGCGTCGCCTGCGCAGCCCTGCTCGCGCTCGAACTTTTCAACGGCATGGTCTCGGCCTATGCCGCCAGCATCGCCGCGCTGGTGGCGATGAATGCGCGCAGCATCCTGCCGCGCTTCCTCCAGGCCGGCTCGCTGCATCTCGACATCGTCGCGGCCGGCAGCAGCCTGATCCTCGCGCTCGTCGTGTTCGGCTGGCAGGAGTTGCGTCTGGCCTTCGCCGCGCTGCGGCGCGAGCGTTCATGGACGGCGCTCAGCCGGCTGGCCGATCGCGACGCCGGCTGGCTCGCGGCTGCCCTGGCGGCCGGCTTGTTCTTCGAGACGCAGAACACGGGCGGGCAGGCCTTCATCTTCGCCTGGCCCGTGCTGCTCGCGACCCTGCTGCGCTGGCTCGGTTCGGGCCGGCCCGGCGCGCTCGTCATCTGCGCCCTGGTCGCCGCCACCGCCATTCCGCCGCTGGAAACAGTCGTCCAGCGCGCCGGCCGGGCGCTTTTGGCGCAGGCGAACTATCTGTCGCTGCCACACACCATCTCGGCCGCCTTGGCCTGATCTCGCAGCATCCCCGAGGTGATCGCCCGCGCCACGGCGATGCAATCGGTCTACGCCGCCCATCCCGCGACCTTCCAGGCGATCTCCGACAAGGGTCTCCTGCCGAGCCAGTCCTTCTATGCCGAACTCGATTTCCAGGCCGGCTGGCTGATGGCGGTCGATGCCGGCATCGCCGCGATCCTCGAGCCCGAAGCGCGGACGGGCGCGCGCTTCGAGACCATCATGAGCCTGAATTTCGCCAATCCGTTTCCCTCTCTGATGGAGCGGACGGGCGTGCGGCATGTGCCGATCGGCGCCGACCCTTCGCGTGCGGTGCCGCCACCGAACGAAGCCGCGCGCGCGGCGATCGCGGAGACCGACCTGATCTTGTATCCGCTCTGCCCGCTGACGGTAGCGAACCAGACGCTGAGGGGGATTTATGCCGAGGCGACGGCCGGGCGGCGGGAGATTGCGCTGGGAGCGTGCTGGAAGGGGTATGTGCGGGGGGTAAGGGCCGGCCGGTTGCCGAGCCGCCAAGCCGCTGCTCGAGATCACAAGCCTAGCCCGTGGCCGCAGGCGCGCGTCGCAAGGCGTCGGGCGGCATCACCAGGATCGTCGCGTTCGCCTCCACCGCGGCGATACCGGCCTCGTCATAAAGACCGCCCCGCAGCGTCACGATGACGCCCGCGAGCGATGGCTTCGGCGTCATCGTCAGCACTGTCCAGCGCACCGTCATCACGCTGCGTGCCGGCACGGCCTTTCTGAGCTTGAAAGAGCACTCAAGGCCGAGCGAGGCGTTGCCGGGGAAGAGGTGATTGGCGACGCTTCCGAGCAATATTCCCGTCGTCTGGGTGCCGCTGGCGATAAGTCCGCCGAAGCGGGTCGCTGCCGCCATGTCCGCATCGTGATGGAGCGGATTGGTGTCGTTCGTCAGCCTGGCAAAGGCGCTGACCGAATCCGGCGTGAACGCGACCCGGCTGACGAGTTCCTGGCCGATCACCAAAGGCGGCTGCCATTCATCAGAGCCCGGCATCGGATCCGTATCCGGTTTTGCCATCTTTCCGTCCATTGACGACCGTTGAAACGCCGAAGCCCCTCACCTCTTCGCCTCGATCACATCCCACAACTGAGCCGCCAGATCCGGCCCGCCGAGCTTCTTGATCGCGCGCACGCCGGTCGGGGCGGTGACGTTGATCTCGGTCAGGTTACCGCCGATCACGTCGATGCCGACCAAAAGCAGGCCGCGCTCGCGCAGGGTCGGGCCGATCGCCTCGCAGATCTCGAGTTCGCGCGTCGACAGGTCGGTCGGCCGCGCTGCACCGCCGCGCACCATGTTGGCGCGCAGGTCGCCTTCGGCCGGGACACGGTTGACCGCGCCTGCAGCCTTGCCGTCGATCAGGATGATGCGCTTGTCCCCGGCCGAGACCTCCTTCATGAAGCGCTGCACCACCCAGGGCTCGCGGAAGATGCCGGCGAAGAGGTCGTAGAGAGAGCCGAAATTCGGGTCGTCCTTGCCGGTCTTGAACACGGTCGCGCCGCCATGGCCGTAGAGCGGCTTCATCACGATCTCGCCGAACTCGTCGCGAAACGCCTCGATCTCGGCTTTGTCGCGGGTGATCAGCGTCTGTGGCATCAGCTCGGGGAAATGTGTGACCAGGATTTTCTCGGGCGCGTTGCGCACTTCGGACGGGTTATTGACCACCAGCGTCTTGGGGTGGATGCGCTCGAGCAGATGCGTGGTGGTGACATAGGCCATGTCGAAGGGCGGGTCCTGCCGCAGCAGCACGACATCGAGCGTCGAGAGATCGACCCGCTCCTCTGTCCCGGCCGTGAAATGGTCGCCTTCCTGGTCGCGCACCGTGACGGGGCGGATGCGGGCGGTGACCTTGCCGTCGCGCAAAGTCAGCCTGTCGGGCGTGTAGGTGTAGAGCGTATGCCCGCGCGCCTGTGCCTCCAGCATCAGCGAGAAGCCGGTGTCCCCGGCGATCCGGATGCGCTCGATAGGGTCCATCTGGATGGCGACGGTGAGGGTCATGGGAGCGCTCCGGTCATTTGCGCGCTCTTATGGTCCGGCGCGCGCCGCATCGGCAAGTGGGAGCGCGGCGTTCACAAGACAAGCTGAAACACGTTCGCAGCATGCCTGGGCCAGCGCAGCGGCGCCAGAAACACGGCATCGAATCGCAAATCATGGTCCATCGCCCAGGGATTTTGCGCCAGCCATTGCCTGACGCGCCCTGAGACCAGCCGGCGTTTCTTCGGCGTGATCGAGACCAGCGCCTCCTCCATCATGCCGCGCCGCTTGACCTCCACGAAGATGACGCTGCGCCCGCGCCGCATGATCAGGTCGATCTCGCCGCCCTTGCCGCCGAAGCGGCGCGCCAGCAGGCGGTAGCCCTTGAGCGAGAGCCAGGCGATGGCGAGCCATTCGGAGCGCCGGCCGACCCTGCCGGAGCGTCTGGCCCGGTCGCTGCGGCCCGCCTTGCTCAAGGCTCCCGCGTCAGTTCGAGCGCGCGGGCATAGACCTTCCGGCGCGGCTGGCCGGTTTCGGCGGCGACCTGCGCGACCGCTTCCTTCAGCGAGACGGATGCGAGGGCGGCTTGCAGCTTTTCGGTGACCGCGTCGCCGGCGGAGACCAGTTCGGTCGCGCCGGGCGGGCCGATGATCACGACGATCTCGCCGCGCGGCTCCTCGTCGCTCTCGTAGTGGGCGGCAAGTTCGGCCAGCGGCCCGCGCCGGACGTTCTCGTAGAACTTGGTCAGTTCGCGCGCCACCGCCGCCGGGCGCGGGCCAAGTACGGCCGCCGCGTCCGCGAGCATCTCGGCCAGCCGGCGCGGCGATTCGAAGAAGACGAGCGTGCCGGGTATCGCGGCGAGTTCGGTCAGCCGCCCGCGCCGCGCCGCCGCCTTGGGCGGCAGAAAACCCTCGAAAAAGAAGCGGTCGGTCGGCAAGCCCGCCAGCACCAGCGCCGCCAGCACGGCCGAGGGGCCGGGAATGCCGGTGACGGGCAGCCCTTCCGCCACGACCTCGGCGACGAGCTTGTAGCCGGGGTCGGAGACCAGCGGCGTGCCGGCATCCGAGATCAGCGCGAGCTTGCCGCCCTCGCGCAGCTTGCCGAGGATCTTGGGCCGCATCTGCTCGGCATTGTGCTCGTGATAGGGATAGAGCGGCGTCGAGATGCCGTAATGCGCCAGCAGCGTCTTGGAGGTGCGGGTATCCTCGGCGAGCACCGCGTCGGCCGCGGCAAGCGTCGCCAGAGCACGAAACGAGATGTCGCGCAGATTGCCGATCGGCGTCGCGACGATGTGCAGGCCTGGAGCGAGCGGCTCGGCCTCCGCCTTGAGCCCGAAGGCGGTGTAGCTGGGCTGGCGGGTGGCAGGCGGGGGGCTCGACATCGACGCAAACTGCCACAGCCGCGTTGCCCGCGCCACGGCATCGCGTGCGTTCAGCCGCCTTGCCGCGATCGCAACCCAGAGTTAACAACTTGAAAATACCATGCCGGACTGGCAGGAAAGCCTCACGGTCGGGGGACTGCGCTGTCGGGGCTTCGTGCCGACCGGCATGGAACGACTGACCCAGGACTGGAGATCACCCGTGTTGCGTCGCTGGAATCGCGTCTCGGTCTTCTCCGTGCCGGCCGTCAGGCTGGCCGCCCCCGCTTTCGCGTTTTCGCTGGCGCTCGCCGCCTGCAGTGGCGGCACATCGGGCCTGCCTGGTTTCGACACCCAGCAGGCCCAGCCTCCTGGCGGGACCGCGCCCACCGGCCAGACCATAGGGCAGGGCAAGGTCAGGGTCGGGCTCATCCTGCCGCTGACGGCCGAAGGTCAGGGCGCGACGGTCGGCAATGCGCTGAAAAACGCCGCCGAAATGGCGCTGGCCGAATTTCCCGGCGCCGACCTGACGCTGCTGGTCAAGGACGATCGCGGCACGCCCCAGGGCGCGCAGGCGGCAGCCCAGGAGGCGCTGGCGGAAGGGGCCGAACTGATCATCGGGCCGCTCTTCGCCCCCTCCGTGCAGGCAGCCGCGCAGGTCGCGCGCGGCGGGGCCAAACCGGTGATGGCCTTCTCCAGCGACAGCAACGTCGCCGGCCGCAACGTCTACCTGCTCTCATTCCCGCCGGAGAACGACGTCAACCGCGTCATCGCCTACGCCTCGGCGCAAGGGCGGAAATCCTTCGCGGCACTCATTCCCGACACCGCCTATGGCAGCGTCGTCGAGGCGGCCTTCCGGCAGGCAGTGGCCGATCGCGGCGCGCGCGCGGTCGCCATCGAGCGCTTCGGCTCCGACGCCAACAGCATGCGGGCGGCGGTGACGCGGCTCGGCCCCGCTTTCGCGCAGGCCGATGCGCTCTTCGTCCCGGCCGCCGCCGACGCCATGACGGCGTTGGGCCTCGCCTTGCAGCAGGGCGGCTACGATCCCGCCAAGGTCAAACCGCTGGGAACCGGCGTCTGGAATGACGCCAATATCGCGCGCGTGCCGGCGATCCAGGGCGGCTGGTTCGCTTCGCCCGACACGGCTGGCTTCAACGCCTTCGCCGGCCGCTACCAGCAGCGCTTCAACAGCGCCCCGACCCGGACCGCGACGCTCGCCTATGACGCGGTCTCGCTGGCGGCTGCGCTCGCGCGCACACAGGGCTCACAGCGCTTTTCCGAGAGCGTCCTGACCAACCCGTCGGGCTTTGCCGGCGCGGACGGCGTCTTCCGCTTCCGCCCGGACGGACGCGTCGAGCGCGGTCTCGCCGTGCTCGAACTGCGCAACGGCCAGATCGTCACCGTCAACGCCGCCCCGCGCGATCTGGGGCCGCGGACGCAGTAGGCTTTTACGCCGCCAGATCCGCCACCACCGCATCGAGCAGCAGCGCGCCGTCGGGCGTGCAGGCGAGCTTGCCGCCCGGCTTGGCGGTCAGAAGCCCGTCGTCGATCAGGCTTTCGACGCGCTGCGCCTTAAGTTCCCGCCCCGACAGCGCGGAGAAGGTCGTCGGGTCGATGCCCTCGACCAGCCGCAGGCCCATCAGCAGATACTCGTCGCCCTGCGCCTCGGCGTTGAGCAGTTCGACCTCGACCAGAGCGTGGCCTTCCGCCTCGACGCTGGCGAGCCACGCCTCGGGACGCTTCTCCGTGGACTGGGCCATCCGGCCGTCGCCCGTCACCAGCCGGCCATGCGCGCCCGGTCCGACGCCGGCATATTCGCCGTAGCGCCAGTAGACGAGGTTGTGCCGGCATTCCGCGCCCGGCCGGGCGTGGTTCGAGATCTCGTAGACCGGCAGGCCATGCCTGGCCGTGATCTCCTGCGTGATCTCGTAGAGCACTGCGCCCGCCTCATGGTCTGGAATGGCGAGCTTACCGGCCTTGAACAGCCGCTCGAAGGCGGTGTCGGGTTCGATGGTGAGCTGGTAGAGCGAGAGATGCTCGGCGGCGTGGCTGATCGCCAGTTCGAGTTCGGCGCGCCACAGAGCCGGCGTCTGGTCCGGCGAACGGGCATAGATCAGGTCGAAGGAGTAGCGCTCGAAGTACTTTCGCGCGATCGCGACCGCGTCCAGAGCCTCCTGCGTCGAGTGCATCCGGCCGAGCGCCTTCAGATCGGCGTCGTTCAGCGCCTGCACGCCGAGCGAGACGCGGTTGACGCCCGCCGCGCGGAAATCGGCGAAACGGCCGGCCTCGACGCTGGTCGGATTGGCCTCCAGCGAGACCTCGCAGCGCGGGTCGATCGCCCAGTGCTCGCCGATCGCGTCCAGAATCGCCCCGACCGTGCGCCCCTCCATGAGCGAGGGCGTGCCGCCCCCAAAAAAGATCGAGGAGACGGTCCGGCCGGGCGCAAGCTGCGCGCGATGGGCGATCTCGCGCCGAAACGCCGCGACGAAGCGCGCCTGGTCGGGCGGCTGGAGCCGGACGTGGCTGTTGAAGTCGCAATAGGGGCATTTGGCCAGGCAGAAGGGCCAATGCACATAGACCGCGAAGCCCGCCGTCAGCGTGGGATGATCGGGCGCGCCCGGCCGCCGGCTGAGGGCCGCGAGCGCGCTCACGCCGGCGTCCGCAGGCAGGCGGCGGCGAGCAGCGCAAAAGCGCGTGCCCGGTGAGAAAGCGCCTCGTCCGCGCCGCTTTTCACCGTAGTCGACATTTCGGCGAAGGTTTCGGTGTAGCCGTCGGGCTGGAAGATCGGGTTGTAGCCAAAGCCGCCGGTGCCACGCGGCGCATCGGCGATGGTTCCGAAGACACGGCCCTCGAAGAGCTCCTGATGCTCGTCCGGCCAGGCGATCACCAGCGCCGAGGTAAAGTGCGCCCGCCGCTGCTCAGGCGCGGTCGCACCGCGCTTGGCGAGTTCGGCGAGCACGCGCGCCATCGCCGGCCCGAAATCCTTGCCAGGCCCGGCCCAGTTCGCCGAGAACAGCCCAGGCGCACCATCGAGCGCATCGACGCACAGCCCTGAATCGTCCGACAGCGCCGGCAGGCCGGATGCCACGCAGGCGGCGACCGCCTTGATCGCGGCGTTCTCGGAGAACATGTAGCCGTCCTCCTCGGGCTCGGGCAGGCCAAGCTCACCGGCCGAGACGAGTTCGACGCCATAAGGGGCCATCAGCTCGCGCATCTCGCGCAGCTTGCCCTGGTTATGGGTCGCGAGCACGACCTTGCCGGTGAGGAGGCGGTGTCCGCTCATCTCACGCCACCGCCGCCTTCTGCAGCGCCACGAGCTTGCCGACCCCGCCCTTGGCGAGCCTGAGCAGCGCCATCAGCTCCTCCTCGGAGAAGGGCGCACCCTCGGCCGTGCCCTGCACCTCGACGAGGCCGCCGGCGCCGGTGATGACGAAGTTGGCGTCGGTCTGCGCGCCGGAATCCTCGATATAGTCGAGGTCGAGCACCGGATTGCCGGCGACGATGCCGCATGAGATCGCCGCGACATGGTCCTTCAGCGGGTTCGCGCCTTTCAGCATGCCGCGCCCCTCCATCCATTTCAGCGCGTCGTGCAGCGCGACCCAGGCCCCGGTGATCGAGGCCGTGCGGGTGCCGCCATCGGCCTGGAGCACGTCGCAATCGACGACGATCTGGCGCTCGCCGATCGCGGTCAGGTCGACCACGGCGCGAAGCGAGCGCCCGACCAGCCGCTGGATCTCCTGCGTGCGGCCCGAAGGCTTGCCCGACGTCACCTCG
>JBKJSB010000148.1:0-3059 GCA_046593015.1 Allobosea sp. | reverse complement strand
AGCGCGCTCGCGCCCGCCAGCATCGGCGCGCTGATCGCGTGGCTGGAGCGGCTCTATGCCGGTGCGGTCGGGCTGGAGGCCGAGCAGATCGCCGACGAGGAGGCGCGGCTCTGGCTCTACCAGCGTTTCGAGGCGCTCTTCGACGCGGAGACGGATCCCGCGCAGCAGGAGCGCGCGCAGGAATCGATCGCGCTGGCCGACAGCTTCGAGCGCTTCGTGCAGGTGAAATTCCCGTCGAAGAAGCGCTTTGGCGTCGAAGGAGCGGAAAGCAGCATCGTCTTCCTGCGGGAACTGTTGCGCGAGGCGTGCCTGGGCCCGTTCGCGGAAGCGGTGATGGGCGGCATGCATCGCGGCCGGCTCGCCACGCTGGCGACTGTGCTGGGCAAGCCGGTCGGGACGCTGCTGGCCGAGATCAAGGGCCGCGACCTGACGGCCGGCGGGCCCGACTATACAGGCGACGTGCCCTATCACCTCGGCTATGCCGGCGAGATCGCGCATGGTGGGCGCAAGCTCAAGATCTCGCTCTCGCCGCACCCCTCGCATCTTCTCACCGTCGCCCCGGTCGTGACCGGACTGGCCCGGGCGCGGCGTGACGGGCGCGACGACGACGCCGTGCTGTGCCTGCTGCTGCATACCGACGCCGCCTTCTCAGGACAGGGCGTCGCAGCGGAACTGGTCCAGCTCGGCGGATTGGCCGGGTACAGCGTTGGCGGGACGGTCCATCTCGTCGTCAACAACCAGATTGGCTTCACCACGACGGCCTCGGAAGGCCGCTCATCGCTTTATTGCACCGACATCGCCAAATCCGTCGGCGCACCGGTGCTGCATGTCAATGGCGACGATCCGCTGGCGGTGGCGCGCGTGGCGCAGCTGGCGCTGGAATGGCGCGTCCGCTTTCGCCGCGACATCTTCGTCGATCTCGTCTGCTATCGCCGCAATGGCCATAACGAGCTCGACGAGCCGCGCTTCACCCAGCCGACCTTCTGGGGCGCGATCGATGCACGCCCCTGCCTGCGCGAGAGTTTCGGCAGCTGCGAGAGCGTTGATCGCACGGTCGAGTCGTTTCGCGAGGCGCTGCAGCATGGCTATGCCGGCATCGATCGGCTGCGGCCCAATGACGGGGCAATGACCGAGGCCGCCTGGGCCGGCATCGCCCGCGCCGGGGCGGCCGCGGTTTTGCAGCGGGTGGAGACCGGACTGCCGCTGGAGCGCCTGCGTGCGCTTGGCGACCGGGCCTGTGCCATGCCGGAGGCGACCACGCCGCACCCGAAGGTGACGCAATTCTACCAGACGCGGCGCGACAGCATCGCGGCCGGCAGCGGCATCAATCTTGCCACCGCCGAGGCGCTGGCCTTCGCCAGCCTGCTGGCGGAAGGGGCGAGCGTCAGGCTGTCGGGCCAGGACAGCGTGCGCGGCACCTTCACCCAGCGCCATCTCGCCATTCACGATGTCCATTCGGGCAAGGCTGCGATGCCGCTGGCGGGGCTCGCCACGCCCGGCGCGGTCTTCGAGGCGGTCAACAGCCCGCTTTCGGAGTATGCCGTGCTCGGCTTCGAATACGGCTTCAGCCTGGCCGATCCGGGCCGGCTCGTGCTCTGGGAGGCGCAGTTCGGCGATTTTCTCAACGGCGCGCAGATCATGGTCGATCAGTTCATCGTCTCCGCCGAGGCGAAATGGCAAATGATGTCGGGGCTCGCCATGCTACTGCCACATGGACTGGAGGGCCAAGGGCCGGACCATTCCTCGGCCCGGATCGAACGGCTGCTCCAGCTCTGCGCCGGCGGCAACGTGATCGTTGCCAATCCCTCAACGCCGGCCAACCTGTTCCATCTGCTGCGGCGGCAGATCGTGGCGCCCTGGCGCAAACCGCTCTTCGTTATCGCCGCGAAGTCGCTGCTGCGGCAGAAGACCTGCGTCTCGAACCTCGACGAGATGGGGCCGGGCACGGCGTTTTCTCCGGTAATCGCCGACGAGGCTTCGCCGCAGGCCCGCCGCGTCGTGCTGTGCTCGGGCAAGATCGGCCATGAACTGGCCCGCGCGCGCGAGACGGCCGGGCCGGCCGGGACGATAGCGCTGATCCGGATCGAACAGCTTTATCCGTTCCCGGAGATGGACCTTCTGGCGGCGCTCGCGCCCTTCCCCGGCGCGGATCTGGTCTGGTGCCAGGAGGAGCCCGAAAACCAAGGCGCCGCGGCATTCGTCATGGCGCGGATGCGGCAGCTCGGCTGCGAGCCGGCTCTGGTCGCGCGGCCGCAGCTCCCGGTCGCCGCCGGCGGCTCGATCGACCGCCATGAGAGCGAGCAAGCGGCGCTGCTGCAACGGGCGCTCTCCCCGCCGGCTGCCCGATAGCGCCGCGATCCTGCCGCGGGGCGCGGATTTGGCTTGACCGCGCGCTCAGGCTGGCGAATTGACTGACCGTCATGGCATCCTTCGAACCCGTCCGGGCGATCATCCGCGGCCTCAACGTGTTGCGACTGGTCAGCGAGGACGGGCCGCTGACGGCGACCGACCTGGCGCGGGCCGCCAAGCTGCCGCAGCCGACCATGGTGCGCATTCTCGAGACGCTGGTCGAGGCCGGTTATGTCTATCGACGCGCCGACGGGACGACCTATGGGGTGACCGCCCGCACCAAGACGCTGAGTAGCGGTTTCGACGCGACCTCGCGACTGGTCCAACTGGCCGAACCGCTGATCGAGGCGTTGCGCAGCGAGATCGGCTGGCCCTCCAATCTGGCGACGCTCGAAGGCGATGCGATGGTGATCGCCTACACCAACCGCAACGCCAAGGGGCTCTCAATCCCGGGCCGGCTCGGCGCGCGAATTCCGCTGCTGGCGACCGGCGTCGGCATCGTCCAGCTCGCGAGCCTGACGCCGGCCGATCTGGCGGCGCAGCTCGCGCGGCTGCGGGGCTCTCGCGAGCCCTGGGACAGCGAGCCGGCGCTCTGGGCCGATCTCGCCGGCGACGCGCAGGACAAGGCTGCTCAGCGCCGCCTCGCAGCGGCCATTGACCAAGATCGGCACCGCGACTGCCCATATCCGAGACTGGTAGACCGCGTCGAG
>JBKJSB010000117.1:0-8899 GCA_046593015.1 Allobosea sp. | reverse complement strand
GACGGAAGCTCAGGTGCGGCGAGTAGGGTGGCTTTTGAATAGCCACCCGATAGCCACCGCTTGCTATTTCGGCCATCGACACAGCTGTAGTCTGCATCGCCCAAATGTGGGTAGTTGGTCGATTGTGTTGAAAAAGTCCGGCCGGCCCGAAACTGAAGCCGCGCCGGCGCTTGACGGAGAATAACGTTCTTCGTGCTCGGGCAACTGACCTCGACGAATGGGTGTATGGCCGCCAGATAGAGATTAAATTTCCAAGCTCGGGTTGGGCGAGTTCGGCCCAAGTAATGCAGCAGACCTTTTCAACACAATCGACTCAAAGCTGACTTTTTCATCCGCCATCGATCAAACAAAAAAGCCGGCCTTGCGGCCGGCTTCTTCGTCTCGCCCTGCAGCGATGATCAGTACTTGCGGACGACCGGCGCGACCGGGATCGTCTCCACCGGGTTGTCCCAGCGATAGGTCAGGCCGGCCGAGACGATGTGGATGTAGGGCTTGGCCTCGGCCTGGTAGAACACGTTGGGGTTTTGCTGCGGATGCGCGCCGCCATAGTTCACGGTCGCCTTCTTCACGTGCAGGAAGGAGTAGCCGAGATCGAGCTTGATCTTCTCGGTGACCTGATAGCTGCCGCCGACGCCGAGCCAGAGGCGATCGTTGTCGGAGATGAAGACGGTGCGGTTGCGGTCGTTGACCGGGGACCACTCGTAGCCGACGCCGGCGCGCAGCGTCAGGGCGCGGTTGTAGCGATACTCGACGCCGGCCGAGACGTAATGGCTGTCGTCGTACTGGAAGTTCAGGCTGGTGAAGGCCGCGCCCGAGAGCTTGTTGACGATCGGGATGTTGCGGAAGCGGCTCCAGTTGGTCCACTCGTAGCCGAGATGGGCCTGCCACTGCTCGTTGATCTGGTGCGACACGCCGACCACGATCGAGTCCGGCAGGTTGAGATTGGCCTTGATCGGGAATGTGACGGGGCCGCCGGTGTTGAAGGTGCCGTCCAGCGTCTGGCGGATCGAGGAGCGGTAGCCGACGCCGATCGTGGTGCCCTTCATCGGGGTCAGGGTGATGCCGAGACGGTAGCCGAAATCGATCGAATCGCCGTCGAGGATGGCGCTCGGCGCAGCCGGGCCGACGCCCGTCGCCTGCTTCAGATTGGTCTTGATGAACTGGCCCTGCAAGGCCGCGCCGACGGCGAGCCAGTCGTTGACCTGATAGCCGATGGTCGGGGCGATGTTGATGGTGCGGACCTTGGCCGAGCGGCCATAGGTCTGGCCGGCATGGTAGTTGTCCGCCTTCGAGCGCAGGCCGAAGGGTGCGGTCGAGGCCACGCCGATCCAGAGCCGGTCGGTCAACTGCCAGGCCGAGAACGAGGCCGGCACGAAGGCGCCGTCGCCGCCGAGATTGCCGGTGCCGGCATTGGTGCCGCCGGCGAAGGTGTTGGGGATCAGGCCGCCGGTCGCAGGGTTGCGCACCAGCGTCTGCCCGGTCGGCGTATATTCGGCGTTCGGGGCGATATAGGTCGCGTTCCAGTTGCTGTTGCGGCCGGGGAACATGGTGATGGTGGCCGGGTTCCAGGCGATCGAGCCCAGACCGATGCCGCCAGAGGCTGCGCCGGCATAGGCCATGCCGAGGCCCTCGGCGCTCTGGCCGCTGCGAATGGCGAAAGAGCCGGCGAGCGCCGCGCCGGACGCGGTGAGCGCCAGCACCGAAACGGTGGCGGCGGCGATGTAACGGAGGCGGCTCTTCATCATGCCCATCCCTTGGAGTGATCTTGGCTATCGATCTTGCGTCGGGGTCGGTTCGCCCCGCTTCGATGCACACCATGCCGCGAGCCCGGCCATGCCGCAATCCCGCCCCATACGCCGCAATTTCGCCATCAGCGGCGATGTTGACCCTTCGGAATGTCGGAAAAACGCGAAAAACCGTGTCAATTTCGCCGGCTTGCGACAGCGTCCCGACGAAAAGGATCGTTTACATAGGAACTATCGTGAATTTCAGCGCGTCTGACCGAAAATCGGCCATGCCCGCCCCATCGGTAGGCAGTCGTCTTTCATCGGGCGCGTTGCATTCCGGCAACATCGCGGCATCGGCTCCGATGCAGTCGCGCCATGCGCGCAAACGGGCTTGTGTTGGCCTGCCCCATCGGATCAGGATCGCGCCACTCAATCAGATCGTTTGAAAACGGGGGAAACGACGTGAAACTGCTACGTTATGGCGCATTCGGCCAGGAGAAGCCGGCGCTGCTCGACGCCAATGGCGTGTTGCGCGACATTTCGGGTCTGGTTCCCGATCTTGCCGGCAAGGCGCTGAGCTCGGCCTCACTGGCGAAGATCAAGGCGGCAAACCCCGACTCGCTGCCCGCCGTGCCGGGCTCGCCCCGAATCGGCGCCTGCGTCGGCGACGTGCGCAATTTCATCGCGGTCGGCCTCAACTTCGGCGACCATGCGGCCGAGACCGGCGCGGCGATTCCCGCCGAGCCGATCCTGTTCAACAAGGCGCCGAACTGCATCGTTGGCCCCAATGACGACGTCATGATCCCGAAGAACTCGGTCAAGACCGACTGGGAGGTCGAGCTTGCGATCGTGATCGGCGATGGGGGCTCCTATATCGAGGAGGCGGACGCCATGGCCGCGATCGCCGGCTTCTGCGTCTGCAACGACGTCTCCGAGCGCGAATTCCAGACCGAGCGCGGCGGGCAATGGGCCAAGGGCAAGGGCTGCCCGACATTCGGGCCGCTCGGCCCATGGCTGGTGACGCCAGACGAGATCGCCGACATCCAGAATCTCGGCATGTGGCTGGAGGTCGATGGCGAGCGCGTGCAGAACGGCTCGACCAAGACGATGATCTTCGGCGCGACCTATCTGGTCCACTATATCAGCCAGTTCATGCGGCTCGATCCGGGCGACGTCATCATCCCGAAAAACTCGGTCAAGACCGACTGGGAGGTCGAGCTGGCGATCGTGATCGGCGACGGCGGCTCCTATATCGAGGAAAAGGACGCCATGGCCGCGATCGCGGGCTTCTGCGTCTGCAACGACGTCTCGGAGCGCGCCTTCCAGCAGGAGCGTGGCGGACAATGGGCCAAGGGCAAGGGCTGCCCGACCTTCGGCCCGCTCGGCCCCTGGCTGGTGACGCCCGACGAGGTTTCCGACATCCAGAACCTCGGCATGTGGCTGGAAGTCGATGGCGAGCGCGTCCAGAACGGCTCAACCAAGACGATGATCTTCGGCGTGGTCCATCTGGTGCACTATATCAGCCAGTTCATGCGGCTCGATCCGGGCGACGTCATCACCACCGGCACGCCGCCCGGCGTGGGCCTCGGCTTCAAGCCGCCGCGCTTCCTAAAGGGTGGCGAGGTCGTCACGCTCGGAATCGAGGGGCTGGGCACGCAGAAGCAGAACTTCCTGCCCTTCAAGGCCGCCTGATCAGGATACGGCAATAAAAAAGGCCGTCATGACCGCTTGACCCGGTCGTGACGGCCTAAGGATTCGAAGCGGCGGAGCGGCATCACCTGCCAATGACGAGCCCGCGCTCAGCGGAGGGCCGGAGTGACCGCCCTCCAAAACCACTGCCCTCAAGGCCGCAGCCACCCGTGATATTTCACGACTGCCGCAACGGCACACCTCCCATATGGGAGCAATATCGTTCCATCTGGAAGCAATTTTTCGGCCGGCGCCGCGCGCGGATCGTGCCGGTGTTCAACCCGGCCGCGCCGCGCCGCGCAGCATGCCGACGAGATCGGACTGGCGGCGCGAGCCGGTCTTGGCCAGCACCCGCTTCAGCGTGGTGCGCGCCGTGCCCTCGGTGACGCCGAGCCGTTGCGATGCGGTGCGGGGGGTGAGGCCCTCGGCGATCATCACCGCGAGCCTGGCCTCGGCCGGCGTCAGGTCAAACAGACCCTCGATGATGTCGGCGCCGGGCGTGCGATGCGCCTGCACGGGCGTCGCGACCAGGATCGCGGCCGAATTGGCGAAAACATCGCGCGCCTTCCGGCTGACGGGGGAA
The DNA here is from genome assembly GCA_046593015.1 of Allobosea sp. Taxonomy (GTDB): domain Bacteria; phylum Pseudomonadota; class Alphaproteobacteria; order Rhizobiales; family Beijerinckiaceae; genus Allobosea. Next base: position 4,900 of record JBKJSB010000117.1, on the reverse strand, counting down.
AGGTGGACGATGATCGGCGGCCGCCCCTCGCCTGCGGGAATCGGGATCGAACGCACGGCGGCATCGTGCCCGTCGCGCGCTAGCCCGGCCAGCGCCAGTGCCAGCAACTGGTCGGCCACGGTATCGACGATGGCGAGACGCCCGAGCCTGTCGCGAAAGACGGCCGGCATCAGCGCCTCGATCAGCCCGTTGGCGCTGACGATGCGCCCGTCCGCCGCCAGCACCGCGCCGGGAAGTCCCATCTGCGCCAGAGCCGTGGAGGCCGCATGCGCCCGCTCCATGTCGAGGCGGCGCGCGAGCAGCCCGGCCCGTGCGAAATGCGGCCGCAGCCTGTTGAGCGCCGTGATCTCGTCTCCGCCCACGGTTCCTTCGGCAAAGCCCCGCTCGCAATGGACGACGATCATCTCGCCGCTCGGCGCGGCTATGGCGGTGGCGACGCCCGAGCCATAGCCGGCAGGGATCAGCATGTCCTGATAGAGCGGCTCGGCTGCGATCTCGGCCTCGGTGAAGACGTCGCGATCGGTGATGAAGCCGACATGGCGTGCGCCCATCAGGCGCAGGGCGCGCTTGTTCACGGGAACGGGAAGCTGCTCGAGAATTCGCGAATAGGCCTGACCGAATTCGACCGATGACGCCGTCAGTCGCGCCTGATCGTTCAGGATCGTGCCGAAGAGCGCCTCCTTGCAGCCTGCGAGCGCGGCCGTGATCCTGAGCACCTCGGGCCAACCCTCGGGGACGATCGCGGCTTCGTAGATCCGGTCGATCAGGCCGCTTTCGGGATCATCGGCAGCAGGCAAGGCATCGCAACCTTCGGTAGAGCGCAGATCTGCATCAATCGTTTGTAACGGTTGGGGGCGCAAATGTTTGCAGAGGTTGCAGCCGGCCGATCGATCACGATTCCGTGAACAGTTATTCCGGCAGCCCCAGCATCAGCCGGATGTTTTGCACGGCGGCGCCCGACGCGCCCTTGCCGAGATTGTCGAGCCGCGCCACCAGCACCGCCTGACCGAGCGTGTCGTCGCCGAAGACGCGCAATTCGAGCAGGTTGGTGTCGTTCAGCGCCTCCGGCTCGAGCTTGCCACCGGCCATCGCGCCATCGACCAGCGAGACATAGGTCGAGCCGGCATAGCGCTCGGCCAGCGCCGCCTGAAGGTCGGCGACCTTCGGCTTGCCGGGCAGCATGTCGAGATGCAGCGGGATCGAGACCAGCATGCCCTGCCGGAAGCTGCCGACCGACGGCGCGAAGATCGGCCGCCGGGTCAGGCGCGCATATTCCTGCAGTTCCGGCAGGTGCTTGTGCTTCAGGCCGAGGCCATACAACTCGAACGCCGGCGCGCTGCCCGCCTCATGGTCCTCGATCATGCTCTTGCCGCCGCCGGAATAGCCCGAAACGGCATTGATCGCGATGGGGTGATCCTGCGCCACGAGCCCGGCATCGACCAGCGGCCGCAGCAGCGCGATCGCACCCGTCGGATAGCAGCCGGGATTGGAGACGCGGTTCGCGTTGGCGATCCTGTCGGCATGGCCCGGCGCGAGTTCGGCAAAACCATAGACCCAGCCAGGCGCGACGCGATGCGCAGTCGCCGCGTCGACGATCTTGGGCGCGTCCGCGCCCAATTCGTCGGCGAGCGCGACCGATTCCCTCGCCGCGTCGTCGGGCAGGCAGAGCACGACGAGGTCGACGCCAGCCATCATCGCCTTGCGGGCGGCTGCGTCCTTGCGCTTGTCGGGGTCGATGCTCTTCACGACGACCTCCGGCAGCGCGGCCAGCCGGTCGCGGATGCCGAGACCGGTGGTGCCGGCCTCGCCGTCGATGAAAATGGATTTCAGGTTCTGGCTCATCTTTGCCCCCGATGGGATGCGACAGCGCAAATGCTTCGTCGGCTTCAGGCATAAAAAAACCGCGCTCCTGGCGCGGTCGCGGACAATCGGACTAACGGCCGAGCGTCATCGCGGTCGCGCTGTGGCGGCCGGGGTGGTGCGACGTCGGGAGAGGTTCGCGGTCATGGGAGCGATATGAGGGAGCGAGGTCGTGGTGTCAATGATTGGAAAGCGACGCTATTCCCTTCTCCCCCGACGGGAGAAGGGAACAAGGCGCGATTCAGCCGGCTTTCCTCAGCGCCAGCATCTGGATGTAGTGCTGCGCCACGGCGGCTCCCGCGATCGCCGTCGCATCGGCATGGTCGTAGGGCGGCGAGACCTCGACGATGTCCATGCCGCGGAAATCGAGATCGCGCAGGCCCCAGACCATGGCCAGCGCCTGCGCCGAACTCAAGCCACCGGCGACCGGCGTGCCGGTGCCCGGCGCGAAGGCGGGGTCGAGCGCATCGATGTCGAAGGTGAGATAAGCCGGCCCCTGCCCCACCCGCTCGCGGATGCGGGAAACGACGCCCTCGACGCCCAGTCCTTGCGCCTCGTAGCCGTCGATGATCGCGATGCCGCAGTCGCGCGGGGCGACGGTGCGGATGCCGATCTGGATCGAGCGCTCGACGTCGATCAGGTCCTCGCGCACGGCCTCCAGCACGAAGGCGCCATGGCTGATCGCGCCGACGCCGTCGTCCCAGGTGTCCTGATGCGCGTCGAACTGGACGAGCGCGAGCCTGCCGTGGCGGGCGACATGGGCGCGCAGCAGCGGCAGGGTGATGAAATGGTCGCCGCCCAGCGTGACCAGATGCGCAGTCTTCGCAATGATCCTCGCCGCGCCGTCCTCGATGGCTTTGGCGCAGCCCTGGAGGTCACCGCGCGGCAGCAGGCAGTCGCCATAATCGACCGCACTGAGTATCTCGAACGGGTCGATGCGCGAGGGAAACTGCGCGTCGCCGTCGAAGATCGCGCTGGCGCGGCGCATCGCCTGCGGGCCGAAACGCGTGCCGGGGCGGTTCGAGACCGCGAGATCGAACGGCACGCCCCAGATCACGAGGTCGCAACCCTCGACATCCTTGCTGTAGCGGCGGCGCATGAAGGAGAGCGCGCCGGCATAGGTCGGGTCATGGGCAGGGCCGCGCCTGTCGCCGGTGAAGGCGTGGTCGATCGTCGGGGTTTCGGCGGGTTCGGTCATGGATTTGTCTCAGGGTCGGCGCCGGCCCGCGAGCCAGACATAGAGGCACCAGGGCAGGATCAGCGCGAGGCCCGACAGCACGAGGCGTAGCGTCGTCCAGGCGACCGGGTTCTGCAGCGCGCGTCCGTCGAGTTCCGGCACGCCATGGATCAGGCCGAGCGCGATCGCCGGGGTCAGGAAGATGATCAGCGCATTGGCGATGCGCCGGCTGCGGCCATGACTTGCGCTCGAGAGCGCGAGCAGAGCCGGCACGGCGATCATGCCGAAGGCGATCAGGGTCAGCAGGACGCGCATGGGGGCTCGCGGGCGGCGGGTGGAGCGAGGGATTTAGCATGGCGCGCCGACCGCCGCAGTTGGGATTGTCGCTGCCGGCAGCCGAATCTGTCGTTCACGCCGAATGTCACCTCCCGCCGGCGACCCTCAGAACGACGCCCGTCGTATAGGCCGACGCCTCCGACAGCAGGAACAGGATGGATTCGGCGATTTCCTCGGGCGATGCGACGCGCTTGAGCGGGATCGTCGGCGCGATGCGCGCGGTGCGGCCGGGCTCGCCGGTGGACAAGGCGTGGATGTCCGTCTCGGTCATGCCGGGTGCGACCGCGTTGACGCGGATGCCGGCCGGGGCAAGCTCCTTGGCCAAGCCGATGGTGAGCGAGTCGATCGCGCCCTTGGACGCGGCATACCAGACATATTCGCCCGGCGAGCCGAGCGTGACTGCGGCCGACGAGATGTTGACGATCGCCTTTGCGGGCGCGTCCGCATTGGCGGTCAGCGCCCTCGCCGCCTCGCGTGCGACCAGGATCGCGCCGGTGACGTTGACGTCGATGCAGGCGCGGATGACGGCGGTGTCGGCGTCCGCCAGCGGGCCCGACTTGCCGGTGATGCCGGCATTGTTGACGACATGGCTGATCGGCCCCAGCGCCGCCTTCGCCTCGGCGAAGAGGCGGATGATGTCGGTGGCGCTCGCCATGTCGCCCTGAATGGCGACGGCCTTCGCCCCGGCGGCCTCGCACGCCGCGACGACGCTCGCCGCAGCCTGCGCATTGCCCTGGTAGTTCACCGCGACGTCATAGCCGCGCTTGGCCGCCATGACGCAGGTGGCGGCCCCGATGCCGCGGCTGCCGCCGGTGACGATGAGGACGGGACGGGTCATGGCGTGGCTCCTGGACTTATCGGCTTTCCACTCAGCCCTCATCCTGGGGAGCGGGCGTCAGCCCGCGTCTCGAAGGAGGAGGGCCGAGGGTGGGCAATAGAAACGAAAAGGGCGGCTCTTGCGAGCCGCCCTGATGCATAGCCGGTAAACGACAGCCGAAGCTGCGCTCGATCAGCGCTTCGAGAACTGGAAGCTGCGGCGGGCCTTGGCCTTGCCGAACTTCTTGCGCTCGACGACGCGCGAGTCGCGGGTCAGGAAGCCGCCCTTCTTGAGCGGGCCGCGAAGCTCGGGCTCGTAGAAGGTCAGAGCCTTGGAGATGCCGTGGCGGACCGCGCCGGCCTGCCCCGAAAGCCCGCCGCCCTTGACCGTGACGACGACGTCGTACTGGGTCAGGCGCTCGACGAGCTGCAGCGGCTGCTGCAGGACCATGCGAAGCACCGGACGGGCGAAATAGACCTCCTGGTCACGGGTGTTGACCGTGATCTTGCCGGAGCCCGGCTTGATCCAGACGCGGGCGATGGCGTTCTTGCGCTTGCCGGTGGCGTAGGCGCGGCCCTGGGCGTCGATCTTCTTGACGTGGACGGGAGCATCGGGCTGGGTCGACTTGGCGACCTGGCCGAGCTGCTCGAGAGACTGGAGAACCTCGGCCATGATCAGACCCTCGCATTCTTGCGGTTGAGCGCGGCGAC
>JBKJSB010000093.1:0-17036 GCA_046593015.1 Allobosea sp. | reverse complement strand
AGAATCTCCTGCGCCCAGTTCAGCGTGTCGGGATCCGCGCGCTCGCCGGCCAGGAACAGCGCCCGGAACTGCGACAGATCGTGGCCCGCCAGATGCGCAGCCTGCGGGTCCTCCTTGCGAATCGCGCGAAAAGCCGTCGGCGCGGTGAACAGCGCCACCGCCTTGTGCTCGGCGATGACCCGCCAATAGGCGCCGGGGTCGGGCGTGCCGACCGGTTTGCCCTCATAGAGGATCGTGGTCGCGCCCTGCAGCAGCGGGCCATAGACGATATAGGAATGGCCCACGACCCAGCCGACATCGGATGCCGTGAACATCACCTCGCCCGGCTTGACGTCGTAGAGATTGTCCATCGTCCATTTCAGCGCGACCATGTGGCCGCCATTGTCGCGCACCACGCCCTTGGGCCGGCCGGTCGTGCCCGACGTGTAGAGCACATAGAGCGGGTCGGTCGCGGCCACCGGCACGCAGTCCGCCTTGCGGCCATTGGCGCGTGCGGCGGCGACCAGCGTGCGCCAGTTCCTGTCTCGCGTGACATGCATCGAGCAGTCGGCCTGCGGGCGCTGGAGAACGATGCAGGTTTGCGGCTTGTGGACCGCCAGTTCGATCGCCGCATCCAGCAGCGGCTTGTACTCGACGACGCGCGCAGGCTCGATGCCGCAGGTCGCCGTCATGATCACCTTGGGAAGCGCATCGTCGATCCGGGTCGCCAGCTCCTTGGCCGCGAAACCGCCGAACACCACCGAATGCACCGCGCCGATGCGCGCGCAGGCGAGCATGGCGAAGGCGGCTTCCGGCACCATCGGCATGTAGATGATGACGCGGTCGCCCTTGGCGACGCCGAGATCGGCAAGCACGGCGGCCAGCGTCGAGACCTCGTCGAGCATCTGCTCATAGGTCCAGGACGCCTTGGTCCCGGTGACCGGGCTGTCATGGATCAGCGCTGTCTGTCCGCCCCGGCCGTCGCGGACATGCCGGTCGAGCGCGTTGAAGCAGGTGTTGCAGACAGCGTCCGGGAACCAGCGACCATAGGGGCCGGAATTCGGATCGAAGATCGTCTTCGGCGGTTCGATCCAGTCGATCCCTTGCGCGACATCGGCCCAGAAGCCGCGCGGGTCGGACTGCCAGCGTGCATAGGTCTGCGCATAGCTGTTTGCATGCGGGGCATTCATCGGGGGCGTTCCTCTTGCCGGCATTCTGGCCTAGACCGCTCGCGAGGCGGCGGCGTGGAAGGCTGATTTTGCGCGGGATCGTGCGCAGCAAGCCTTGCTCCGCGCAAGCGCTTGCCATGTCAGACTTTCGCAGAGCGTCCGTGCAGTGATCCAATGATTGTCGACACATGACCTTCGACACCGCCTTCTTCGCCGCGATGGTGCCCGCCGTCATCCTGATGGGCTTGGCCAAGGGCGGCTTTTCGGGCCTCGGCCTGCTCTCGCTGCCGCTGATGGCGCTGGTCGTCTCGCCGGTGCAGGCGGCCGCGATCATGCTGCCGCTGCTGATCTCGCAGGATGTCGTCACCGTCTGGTCCTATCGCCGCGAATTCGACCGCCGCAATCTCGCGATGATGCTGCCGGGCGCGGTGCTCGGCATTCTGGCCGGCTATCTGCTGGCGGCGCGGGTGTCGGATGCCGCCGTCGGTCTCGCAGTCGGCGTGATCTCGATCGGCTTCGCCTTGCGCCGCCTGTTGGGAGCCGGGCTGGCGATGGCTCCGGCCAGGCCCGCCGCGATCGCGCCGGCGACAATCTGGGGGGCGATCAGCGGCTTCACCAGCATGATCGCCCATGCCGGCGGCCCGCCTTTCCAGATCTATGTCCTGCCGCAGCGCCTGCCGCCGGCGATCTATGTCGGCACCAACGCGATCTTCTTTGCCGCCATGAACCTGATCAAGGTCGCGCCCTATCTCGCGCTCGGCCAGTTCAGCGCGGCGAATCTCACCGCCTCGGCCGCCCTTTTCCCGATCGCCATCGTGGCGACGCTCGTCGGCGTCTGGCTCGTGCGCCGCGTGCCGCCCGAGCGCTTCTACACAATCATCTACTGGCTGCTGCTCGCAGTCGGGGCCAAGCTGCTGTTCGACGGCGTGCGCGGGCTGCTCTGAACCCAGGGCTGTGAACTTCGCACGATTGCGCCCTCTCGCAAAAAGGGATGGATTACGGGCAAGGCCCGCAGTGGCTATGGCTTGCGCGCCAACGAGGGGAAACAACGCCGCCATGATCAGCGCCTATGACCGCGACCTCGACCGCAACCCGGCGAACTTCCAGCCGCTGACGCCGCTGACTTTTCTTGAGCGGGCGGCCGGCGTCTATCCGGACCGCATCGCGATCGTCCACGGCCCGCTGCGCCGCTCCTATGCCGAGTTCTACGCCCGCTCGCGCCGGCTTGCCTCGGCCCTGGCGAAGCATGGCGTCGGCAGGAACGACACCGTCGCGGCGATGCTGCCCAACACGCCAGCCATGCTCGAATGCCATTACGGCGTGCCGATGTGCGGCGCGGTCCTGAACACGCTGAACACGCGGCTCGACGCCGCGATCATCGCCTTCTCGCTCGACCATGGCGAGGCCAAGGTCGTCATCATCGACCGCGAGTTCTCGCAGACGATGCGCGACGCGCTGGCGCTCTGCACCGTGAAGCCGCTGGTCATCGACTATGACGACCCGGTTTATGACGGGCCCGGCGAGCGGCTTGGTGACGTCGAATACGAGGACTTCCTCATCAAGGGCGACGCCGATTTCGCCTGGGCGATGCCGGCCGACGAGTGGGACGCCATCTCGCTGAACTACACCTCCGGCACCACCGGCGACCCCAAGGGCGTGGTTTATCACCATCGCGGCGCGAGCCTGCTCGCGACCTCCAACGTCGTCACCTGCGGCATGGCCAAGCATCCGGTCTATCTCTGGACGCTGCCGATGTTCCACTGCAACGGCTGGTGCTTCCCGTGGTCGATCTCGATCCTGGCAGGCACCCATGTCTGCCTGCGTCAGGTCCGGGCCAAGGCGATGTACGACGCGCTTGCCGACCACGGCGTGACCCATATGTGCGGCGCGCCGATCGTGATGTCGACGCTGCTGAACGCCACGGCGGACGAGAAGCGCGGCTTCTCCCAGAAGGTCTCCTTCTTCACCGCCGCCGCACCGCCGCCCGAGGCCGTGCTGGCCGCTATGGCGCAGGCCGGCTTCGAGGTGACGCATCTCTACGGCCTGACCGAGATCTACGGCCCGGCCGTCGTGAACGACTGGAACAGCGACTGGGACGCCCTGCCCGCAGCCGAGCAGGCCGCGCTGAAGGCGCGCCAGGGCGTGCGCTATCCGGCGCTGGAGGGGCTGGAGGTGCTCGACCCCGACACGCTCGCGCCCGTAGCCCGCGACGGCGTCAGCATGGGCGAGGTGATGATGCGCGGCAATGTCGTGATGAAGGGCTATCTCAAGAACTCGAAGGCCACGCAGGCGGCTTTTGCCGGCGGCTGGTTTCATTCCGGCGATCTCGGCGTGCGTTATGCCGACGGTTACATCCAGCTCAAGGACCGCTCCAAGGACATCATCATCTCGGGCGGCGAGAACATCTCCTCGATCGAGGTCGAGGACGCGCTCTACAAGCATCCGGCCGTGCAGGCCGCCGCCGTGGTCGCGCGGCCCGACGAGAAATGGGGCGAAACCCCTTGCGCCTTCGTCGAGCTCAAGCCCGGCGAGAGCGCGACGGAAGCCGAGATCGTGGCCTGGTGCAAGGGGCTGCTCGCCTCGTTCAAATGCCCGCGCACGGTGGTCTTCGCCGAGGTGCCCAAGACCTCGACGGGGAAGATCCAGAAGTTCAGGTTGAGGGAGATGGCGAGGGCGCTTTAGGGAGCGCAGGCCAGAGGCCGCCGGACGAAGGGGCGCTGGCGCGGAGATTGCCGAACAGAGGCCAGTGCAACTCTGGATGGCCTCAAATGACACAGACTGACCCGAAACAGAACGAGCCCTCCCCTGCGAACCAGACCGGTTCTGTGTTGGCGCGGCTCGCACTTGCCATCGCGGGCGGCGCCAGCACCTTCGCCCTCTCGGTTCCGCTGGCGACGTCCGACGCCGCCGCCGACTGGCGCGTCACGTCCCAGTACTATCCCGGCGGCTCGATCCGGACCTATCGCAGGATCGGCCCTGGCGGGGGGATGATCTCGCATCTCAAGGAGCCTGCTCCCGGCAACAACTGCCGGCTGCCGGCTTTCGAGGTGCTGAACCCGAAGGAGGACGAGGCGCGCTGCGTCGGGCTCGTCGTCCCGCATTGGTCCCGCTGAGGCGCGGCAGTCCCGGCGACGATCCTGCCGCGTCGAGGACTGCGATCACGCTGCGGAAACCAGCGCCAGCGGAGCGGAGAAGCTAGCGCTGAGCCCGGTCGGCCGATAGGCCAGTTCGGCGCGCCGCGCGCCGCTGATACCCATGCCGATCAGGCGCGAGCCAAAACCTGCCCGCTCCGGCTTTCGCGCGGGCGGACCACCCGACTCGACCCAATCCAGGCGGAACTCCTCGCCATCGGCGCTCCAGCCGACCGCGACGCGGCCGCCATCGACCGACAGCGCGCCATACTTCACGGCGTTGGTCGTCATCTCGTGCATCAGCAGCGACAGCGACAGGGCCGCCCGCGAGCCGACGATCAGATCGGGACCTGTGAGAGAGAAGCGCTGGCCCTCGGCGTCGAGCCGGAGGACCTGCTGCATCAGCGCCGTCATGGTGATCGACGACCAACTCGTCTGCAGCAGGACGTCATGCGCGCGCCCGAGCGCCAGCAGCCGCTCCTGGAAAGTGTCCGCGACGGCCCGGTCGGCCTTGCGCAGCGTCTGCGAGGCGATCGCCTGGACGACCGCGAAGGTGTTTTTCACCCGATGGGCGAGTTCCTCCATCAGAAGCTGCTTCTGCTGCTCCGCGGTCTTGCGTTCGGTGATGTCGACGGCCGTGCCCGAGAAGCGCACCGGATCGCCGGCGGCGTCGAGGCTGATGCGACCCTTGCATTCGACCCAGCGAAGCGGTTCGCCTCGAACCGCGATCCTGTATTCGCTCAGGAACGTCCCGCCGCTTTCGAAGACGGTGCGGAGCTGGGCGCGCAAACCCGGCACGTCCTCGGCCACGATATGGACCTGATATGCCTCCATCGTCAGCCCGGCGGCAGCCTGATCGACGTCGAGCCCGTAGAGCCGGGCGAAATTCGCATCGCCATGCAGGCGGTCCGTCGCGATCATCCAGTCCCAGAGCCCCACGGCGCCCGAGGCTTCGAGCGCCAGCCTGAGCCTTTCCTCGCTGGCGTCACGTTCACGCCGCGCCGTGGCTTCGGCCCGCGCTGTCCGGCGCAACTCCAGCAGCGACATCACCTGCCGCGCCAGCGCCTGCAAGCTTTCGGCCTGCGCCGGCGTCAGGCCTTCCGGGCGCGGCGCGGAATCGATGACGCAGAGCGTTCCGAGCGGCTGCCCCTCCGGCGTCTCCAGCAGGGCGCCGGCATAGAAGCGGATGTGCGGCTCCGCGGTGACGAGCGTGTTGCCGCACGTCCGCGCATCCATCGTCAGGTCGGGAATGACCAGCAGGCCGCCCGAGGCGATGGCATGCGCGCAGACGGACTGGCTCAGCGGGGTTTCGCAGGGCTCGAAGCCGAGCCGCGCCTTGAACCATTGCCGTTCCATCGCGACGAGGCTGACCAGCGCGACCGGCGTCGCGCAGATATGGGCCGCAAGATGGACGATATCGTCGAAACCGGCCTCGGCGGGCGTGTCGAGAATGTCGTAGCCTGCCAGCGCGGCGAGCCGCCCGGGATCATCGATCGAAAAACCCTGCATCGGTATGCGGCAATCTGTTCCGGGATCTGGCGTGGCCGAAAGAGCCCATACGCCGTCTCCCCGCTCCGCGCACCCGCAAATGAAATGCGCCGGCAGGGTTCGCGGCATTCCGTCAGGGCTGGCGCATCGCCAGCACAGCTCTCACCGCCACCGCGTAACCCTGCGCGCCGAGCCCCGCGATCACCGCCGTCGCCGCCTGCGACATCAGCGACTTATGGTAGATCGGCTCGCGGCGATGGATGTTGGAAATGTGCAGCTCGACGATCGGGCCGGGAAACATCTTCAGCGCATCGAGGATCGCCATCGAGGTGAAGGTGAAGGCGGCCGGATTGATCACGATCGCGCTGCCATGGTCGATCGCTTCGTGGATCCAGTCGATCAGCTCGTATTCGCGGTTGGACTGACGGAACTCCAGCGGCTCCCCGCCGGCGGCCTCGCGGCAGATCGCCTCGACCTGCGCCAGCGTCGTGCTGCCGTAGATCTGCGGCTCCCGCGTGCCCAGCCGGTTGAGATTGGGGCCGTTGAGGACGTAGATCGGTTTGGTCACGGGCTCACCTATGGTCATGTCAGATGCCCTCAGCCCTGATAGCCGAGCAGGCGCGGCAGCCAGAGGGTCAGGTCCGGGACCAGCGTGATCAGCGCCAGCGCGACGATCATCGCGAAGAGGAAGGGCATGCACTCGCGAACGATCTCGCGCAGCGGCACGCCGGTGATATTGGTCATGATGAAGAGCAGGAGCCCATAGGGCGGCGTGATCAGCCCCATCATGATGTTGACCACGACGATGACGCCGAAATGCACCATGTCGATCCCCAGCGCCTTGGCCGTCGGGATCAGCACCGGCACGACGATCAGCAGGATCGCGGTGCCCTCGAGCAGGCAGCCCAGCACCAGCAGGATCAGGTTGACCAGCAACAGGAAGGTCAGCGGCGTCAGGTTCCAGCCCGAGAGCAGGGTCTTCACGGTCTCGGGAATGTTCTCGATCGTGACGACGTAGTTGAACACCAGCGCGCCGGCGATCAGCATGCCGATCGAGGCCGTGGTGCGGGCGCTGTAGGCAAGCGCCGTGTAGAGATTGCGGAACGAAACGCTGCGATAGAGCAGCGCAGAAATCGCCAGCGCATAGGCTGCGGCGACGGCCGCCGCCTCCGTCGGCGTGGTCGCGCCGCCATAGATGCCGCCCAGCAGCACGACCGGCATCATCAGCGCCGGAAAGGCCCGCCAGGTGATGCCCGGCAATTGACGAAGCGGAATCGGCGGCTCGACCGGGAAATTCCGTCGGCGCGCGGCCTGGGCGACGATGACCATCTGCGCGCCCGCCATCAGCACGCCGGGAACGACGCCGCCGAGGAACAGGAACCCGATCGAGGCGTCGGAGACCAGCGCATATAGCACCATCGGGATCGAGGGTGGGATGATCGGCCCCACGACCGAGGTGACGGCGGTCAGCGCGGCTGCAAAGCTCGCCGGATACTTGCCGTCCTTGGTCATCATCGCCTGCATCATCCGGCCCGTGCCGGCGGCGTCGGCGATGGCCGAGCCCGACATACCGGCGAAGATCAGGCTCTGGACGACGTTGACCTGCGCCAGACCGCCCCGGAACCGCCCGACCAGCGCGTCGCAGAAGCGCAGCAGCCGCTCGGTCATGCTGCCGATGTTCATCAGCTCGGCGGCGAGGATGAACAGCGGCACGGCGAGGATGACGTAGTTGGTGTACATGCCGTTGAGCAGCTGCTCGGCGGCGATGCTGAGATCCTGCCCGGCCATGAGCAGATAGAAGATCGAACCCGCGATCATCGCGTGGCCGATCGGCAGGCCGAGCAGCGACAGCGTGACGATGGCGAGGATGCAGAGTCCGAAGGGGCTGGTCATACGCCCGACCCCGCCTTGGTCGGATCGAAGGCCTCCGGAGCCTTGCCGCGCAGCGCCTGCCAGCCGAGCCAGAGATAGCGCGCGATCGCCGCGACCGCGAAGGCGAGGTAGATCGCATAGACCCAATTGAACGGGATCTTCAGATAGGCCGTGCGCTCGACCTTCATGAAGCTGACATAGTCGGCCATCGCCGGCAGCGAGAGCGTGTAGAGCACGACCAGCGCCACCGCGGTGATCACGGCCATGATGCGCCGCGCCTGCGGCCCGACCGCGCCGTAGATGATGTCGAAGCGGATTTCATCGCTCTCGCGCGTCACGAAAGCCGCGCCGAACAACACCAGCCAGAGCCAGAGCAGCACGCTGATCTCATGCGTCCAGCCGATCGGCAGGTTGAGCAGGTAGCGGAAGACGATCTGGAGGATGAAGACGCAGAACATCGCAGCCAGCATCAGCACCAGCACGTTCTCGGCGCGCCGCGCGAGCCAGCCGCCGATCGCGGCAATCCGATGCTTCACCGCGCGCTCCTTCGTCGGCTGGGACGGCTGCGCCGGGGCTGGCCCGGCGCAGCCTGTTTCAGGACGCGTCGATCAGAGCGCGTTGATCTTGGCCAGCATGCCGGCGGGCCAGCTCTTGGCGAGATCGGAGGCGAGGTATTTCTTCTGCGCGAAATCGCGGAAGGCCGCGACGTCGGGCGCATAGACCTCGAGGCCCTGCTTCTTGAAGAAATCGACCAGCTCGGCCTCCTTCTGGACGTGCTGCGCCGCGCTCCAGTCGATTGCGGCGTCCGCCGCGGCCTGGAAGGCGGCCTGCTTCTGCGGCGACATGGCCTTCCAGACACGGTCGGTGACGCAGAGCAGATCGAAGCCGACGAGATGCGAGGTCAGTACGATCTGCGAGGAAACCTCGTAGAACTTCATGTTCTGGACGTTGGGAAGCGGATTGTCCTGGCCGTCGATCGCGCCGCTCTGGAGTCCCGTATAGACCTCCGGATAGGCCATCGGCGTCGGGTTCGCGCCCAGCGACTGGCCGAGGAACTGCCAGGCGTCGCCGCCGGGCATGCGCAGCTTGACGCCGGCCATGTCGGCGGGGGTGGTGATCTTCTTCTTCGGCTTCAGCCCGACATGGCGCGCGCCGAAATAGGTCGGCCCGAGAATGCGGATATTGAGCTTCTCCTCGGCCATCTTCTTGAGTTCGACGCCGACGTCGCTGGCGAAGACCTTCTTGAGATGATCGGCGTCGCGCAGCAGATAGCCCGATGTCAGGATCGACCAGGCGGGAATCTGGTTCGAGACGTCCTGCGGGGCGATATTGCCCATTTCGAGGTTGTTGCGCTGCATCGCCACCAGTTCGGTGCCCTGCTTGAACAGATTGCCGCCGTAATAGGGCTGCAGCGTGAAATCCTCTTTGATGGCTTCGCCGAAGCGCTTCATCATCTCCGCGCGGATGTCCTGCTCCGAGAACACCGCCGAGAAGCGCAGATTGGGCTTGGCTTGTGCGAAGGCCTGTCCGGCGAAGCCGCCAGTGGCTGCCGCCGCCGCGCCGCCGACGATGAGCGCACGCCTGTCGATCCGATGTGTCATGACGATCCTCCCTGAGAGCGGATTATGGCCCCGCCTGATCGCAGCAGTATCGCCAAGGCGAAACCCGTGGCAACAGGCAAATTTCATATCATATGATATTTTTGATTATCTCAGTCATATTGATCCTCGACCTGCTTCGGCTATTGTCGTCATCGTACGGGAGGGAGCGCTCCCGCCTCGCGCCGGAAAGGCCTTGTCGCAATGCTCACGATCACTCCGCCGGCGGCCTCGATCGGCGAAATGGCGTATCGGCGCATCCGCTCGGACATCATCTTCGGCCGGCTTGCGCCCGCGCAGAAACTGCGACTGGAGGTGCTGCGTGAGACCTACGGCGCCAGCGTCAGCACGCTGCGCGAACTGCTGAACCGGCTGTCGTCGGAGGGACTGGTCGAGGCGGAAGGCCAGAAGGGCTTCATGGTCAGCCCCGTCTCGGCAACCAATCTGCGCGAGATCGCGGCGATGCGGCTTCTGCTGGAGGGCCATGCGCTGGCGCAATCCTTCGATGCCGGCGACATGGAGTGGGAGGGCCGCGTCGTCGCCGCGCACCACAAGCTCGCCCAGATGGAAAAGCGCATGCTGGCGCGCGACCGCGCCGATCCGGAACTCTGGAAGCGCTACGACTGGGAGTTCCACCACGCGCTGGTCTCGGCCTGCGGCTCGCAGGTGCTGATGGAAAGCCACGCCGCGATCTACGACAAATACCTGCGTTACCAGATGGTCGCCGTCATCTTCCGGGGCGAAATCGCCGCCCAGGAGCACGAGATCCTGCTCGACTGCGCGCTGCGCCGCGACAAGACGCGCGCAGCCCAGGTGCTGGCCATGCATATCGGGGCCTGCGTCGATCATACGGTCGCGGCGGGAACGCTGCCCGACGCCTGAAGCAAGGCCGGCCAAAAAAAGCCGGCCCCGATGGGGCCGGCAAAATCCAGAAGATTTACGCGACGCCTGGGCCGCATCGACTCGGGCGACGCCCTCAATGCAGGGTCCGCTCCGGCATGGTCTGCCGCACCCGCTCGATCTCCTCCTTCAGCAGCAGCTTCTTTCGCTTCAACTCGGTTACGCTGAGATCGTCCGAAGACGGACTGGCCACGGCCTGCGCTATCGCCTCCTCGAGCTGGCGATGCTTGCGTTCGAGTTCGACGAGATGGGTCTGCAGCGACATCTGGATCCTCCTGATGAGCGGTTGACGAAGGGCAGTCTGACATAGAGCCGGCTTCACGTCTGCGGGGCTGTCTCGCGCCGCACCATGACTTTCCGTGATCCTCACCGACCCCTTTCTCCGAAGGCGCGAATATGAGCCCTCGATGCCCCGCCGCAGGCTCGGCGCTCTTGCGGCGCATGCGGCGGCTTCGCATAGTCTGGACCAATCGCGGCGATGATGAGATGGCTTCATGGGATTCGAGCTCAGCCCGGAGGAGGTCGAGACCTTCACCAACGAACTGGCAAGGCTGCGCGAGGAGCACCGGGATCTCGATTCGGCCATCGACGCGCTCGAACGCGTCGGCGCGATCAACCAGATCCAGGTCCAGCGGCTGAAGAAGCGCAAGCTCTACCTGAAGGACCGCATCGCCCAGATCGAGGACGCGCTGACGCCGGACATCATTGCGTGATGAGTACGCCAGCGACAGACGCGTTCCTGATCTTCAACGTCTTCTATGCGTTCGCTGTCCTTGTTGCCGGGATTGGGATCACGCTGCTGGCTTGCAACAGCCGCATCTGATGCCGCCAAAACGACACGGTCCGATTCCCCGCTTGCTTCCGCAGCGTTGCCCGGTCTAGATCGCGCGCTTCTTCACCCAAGCTGCGGAAGCGTTCCGTTTCATGGCTAAACCTTCTCCTGCCGTCGCCATCATCATGGGCAGCCAGTCCGACTGGGCGACGATGCGCCATGCCGCCGAAACGCTCGATGCGCTGGGCGTCGCCCATGACGCGCGCATCGTCTCGGCCCACCGCACGCCCGACCGCATGGTGAGCTTCGCCAAGGGCGCGAAAGCCGAAGGCTTCAAGGTCGTGATCGCGGGGGCTGGCGGCGCGGCGCATCTGCCGGGCATGGTCGCCGCGCTGACGCCGCTGCCGGTGTTCGGAGTGCCCGTCGAATCCAAGGCGCTGTCGGGTCAGGACAGCCTGCTCTCGATCGTGCAGATGCCGGCCGGCATTCCCGTCGGCACGCTCGCCATCGGCCGCGCCGGCGCGATCAACGCCGCGCTGCTCGCCGCCGCCGTGCTCGCGCTCTCCGACGAAGCGCTCGCTGCAAGGCTCGACGCCTACCGCGCGAAGCAGACCGCCGCGATCGCCGAGCGCCCGAACCGGAATGAGGCATGAGCACGCCCGATCCGACGGGGCTCGCGCCCGGCGCCGTGCTCGGCATCCTGGGTGGCGGTCAGCTCGCCCGGATGATGGCGCTGGCGGCCGCCGATCTCGGCGTGCGCGCCCATATCTTTGCACCTGAGCCCGACAGCCCGGCCTTCGACGTCGCCGCGCGCCACACGATCGGCGATTACGAGGACGAGGCGGCGCTCGCCCGCTTCGCCGATGCGGTCGACGTCGTGACCTACGAATTCGAGAACGTCCCGGCCGCGACCGCGGCCTTTCTGGCAGCCCGGACCCCGCTGCATCCCGGCGCGCGCGCGCTCGGTTTGACGCAGGACCGGCTCAGCGAGAAGACATTCGTCGCGGGTCTCGATCTCGCGGTCGCGCCTTTCCGCGCCGTCGATTCGCTCGCCGATCTTGAGGCCGCAGTCGAAGCGCTCGGACGCCCCAGCATCCTGAAGACCCGCCGCTTCGGCTATGACGGCAAGGGCCAGGTCAGGATCACGGCGGACACGGACCTCGCCGAGGCTTACGAGGCGATCGGCCATTTCCCCGCGATCCTCGAAGGCTTCGTGCCGTTCACGCGCGAGGTGTCGGTCGTGGCCGCGCGCGGCATCGACGGGGCGTTCGCCGCCTTCGACCTCTGCGAGAACGAGCATCGCGACCACATCCTAGCTTACACCCGCGTGCCAGCTCGAGTCTCCGCATCCGCTGCCGAGGCCGCCAGCGAGGCCGCGCGACAGATCGGCGCGGCGCTCGGCTATGTCGGCGTGTTCGCGGTCGAGATGTTCATCGTCGGCGAGGGCGCCGGCGAGAGCGTCATCGTCAACGAGATCGCCCCGCGCGTGCATAATTCGGGGCACTGGACTTCAGAAGGTGCGCAGACCTCGCAGTTCCACCAGCATGTCAGGGCCGTCTGCGGCTTTCCGCTCGGCGCGGCCGCGCGGCGCGGCCGGATCGAGATGGAGAACCTGATCGGCGACGCGGCGCTGCGCTGGCGCGACCTCCTGGCCGAGCCGGGCGCGCATCTGCATCTCTACGGCAAGCGCGACGCCAGACCCGGCCGCAAGATGGGCCATGTGACGCGGATCGCGCCCGAGGCAGGCTGACGCGCTTGCCTTACAGAACGCGGCCCAGCCGCTCGCCCCGCGCCGCCCAGAAGGCCTTCACCGGGTTCGGAACGATGCCGAAGCGGCCGTAGAGCCACATCGCCCAGCCGCCAGGCTCGGCACCCCCGGCCTGCCTGTACGGCTCCAGCAATCGCTCCAGCACCACCTTGCGATGACGCCGTCTGGCGTATGGGCTCAGCGCCGAGGCCGGCGTCTGCATCACCAGCTGGACCAGCCGTTCCAGCACGACCTCGTCGGTGTCCGATTCCAGCCGGGTGACGTCCGCATCGAGCACGCTCTGCTTGGCCTGCGCCAGCGTCATGCCCTGCGCATAGGCCTTCTCGACGCGCAACCAGGACGGGCCGGCGAGATCGTTGGCCGCCAGAATGATGCGCCGCTGCGTCTCCAGGTCGATGTTATCATCCAAAACGGCCATTCCCTCTTGTTTTTCAGGCATCCCGGACATGGACAGTCCCTAGGATTTCTGTTATCCGCACAACCCTTCCGAAAACGTCCATCGACGCCATCGGCCCAACCTTTTAGACCAACCCGCTAAAGACGGACACTTCCCGTGCAGGTTCTCGTTCGCGACAACAACGTCGATCAGGCTCTCCGCGCGCTCAAGAAAAAGATGCAGCGGGAGGGCATCTTCCGCGAGATGAAACTCCGCGGTCATTTCGAGAAGCCCTCCGAGAAGAAGGCTCGTGAGCGAGCCGAGGCCGTCCGCCGAGCCCGCAAGCTGATGCGTAAGAAGCTTCAGCGCGAGGGCCTGCTGCCGGCCCCGGTGAAGCCCAAGCGCCCCTGATTGCGCCTCCACGGCGGCATCGAGCCGCGACGATGGATCTGTTTTGCGCCTGGAGACCTCTCCGGGCGCATTCGCATTTTGAGGACTGAGGTTTACGGGCAGGGCTGCCAAGCAGGGCTGCAATGCGCGAGCCCGGTTGCTTTTTGCGGCGCTGTTAACCAAGTCTTGGCAGGATGATGGCGCTCTGGACCACAGGCGCCGCCGGTTGGGGCGCAACGACGGCGCGGAGGCAGCGGCCCTGAGCGCGGCAGGCGAGGCACGAAACCAATGAGGCATGGCATGAACGCAAGCAGGAACTGGCTGGCCGTCGCGGGCCTCGCCATCGCGCTGGCGGGTTGCGACACGGTCTCCAATCTGGGATCGGGCCCGGCTGTCGCCGAGATCGACACGAACTCCACCGAGAACGCCAGCGTCAATATCGGCTCGCTGTCGGACGTGATCAGCCGCAATCCCAACGACCCGAACGCCTACAACACGCGCGGCGCGGCCTACGCCCGCGTCGGCCGCTTCTCGGATGCGATCGGCGACTTCACCAAGGCGGTGCAGCTCGACCCCAATCTGGCCTCGGCCTATACCAACCGCGCGCTGGCCCTGCGCCAGAGCGGCCGCAACGACGCTGCGCTCGCCGATTTCAACCGCGCCACGGCGGCCAATCCGAACTACGCCCCGGCCTATATCGGTCGCGCCAACCTGCTGCGCGCCCAGAATAACAGCCAGCAGGCGCTGGCCGATCTCAACACCGCGATCCGCCTCAACCCGGAATCGGCCGAGGCTTTTCATGCGCGCGGCCTCGTCTACCAGAAGGAAGGCCAGCACCAGTATGCGGTCACCGATTTCGACTCGGTGATCGACCGCAACCCCTACACCGCCCCGCCCTATATCGCGCGCGGCCAGAGCCTGAACGCGCTCGGCAAATATGATTCCGCGCTGGAAGACTTCACCGCGGCGCTGAACGTCGACAATCGTAACGCTGAGGCCTGGGCCGGACGCGGCTTCGCCAACGAGAAGCTCGGCAAGAAGAACGAGGCGACCGAGAACTACTCGCGCGCCATCAGCCTCGACGGCAACAACGCCACGGCCCGGGCCGGCCAGGCGCGCATGGGTGGTGGTGGCAGCGGCGGTTTCGGCCTGTTCCGTAGCTGAGCGCCCGAACGCTCAGCGGACTGTGCGGGTTTCCGCGCCGCTCATCCGGCCGATCGCCACATCCTCCAGAAAGCGCCTGATCTCCGGTACAAACCCCCTCGCCGGCAGATCTTCGTGCCCGCCCTCCGGGAATCGGACAAGGCGCTTGGGCTCGTTCGCCAGCCCGTAAAGCGCCTCTCCTTGTGCGAAGGGGATGACGCCGTCGCGCTCGCCATGCAGCACGAGCAGAGGCGCGCGCACCCGGCCGATGACATCGTTCGACCGGAACTGGTCCAGCATCAGCAGCGAGATCGGCACGAACGGATAGACGCCCTGCGCGACGGCCGCCGTCGAGAGGTAGGGCGCTTCCAGGATGATGGCTGCGAGCGGGACCTCCGCCGCGAGCTTCAGCACCACGCCGGTGCCGAGCGATTCGCCATAGCCGATCAGATTGGCGGCGCCGAAGCGCGCCGCCGCCGCGCCATAGGCAGCCCGGGCATCGAGATGCAGGCCGGCCTCGCTCGGCGTGCCTGACGAGCCGCCATAGCCGCGATAATTCACCGCGAACAGGCCCGTGCCGTCCTCGGTCAGCGCCCGGAACCGCGCCTGCCGGATCGGCCGGGCGAAATTGCCGGCATTGCCGTGGAAGAACAGCAGCACCGGCTTGCCGGCGCGCGGCGGCACGACCCAGGCGACGAGCCGCTCGCCGTCGGACGCCGTCAGCATGGTCTCTTCCAGCGTCGGCAGATCGACGCCGGCCGTCTCGGCGCGGGCCGGGTTGCGCGGATACATCAGGTCGCGCTGCTTGACGAAGAGCAGGCCGAGCAGTGCTGCATAGCCCGCGACTGCGGCGAAGAGGATGCGGCCGATCCAGAACATGGCTGAGCCTCGCGCATCAGCATGGCGGCGGCGCGACGCTCAATCGAGCAGCCTGACCATTTCGATCGAGTGCTCGCCGAAGCCGGCGCGGCGATAGGCTGCGAGAGCTGATTCATTGCCCGGCAGCACGCCGAGCCGGATCACCTTGCGGCCTACCACGCCGGCGAAGCGTTCGGCCTCCGCGAGCAGGGCCTGGCCGATCCCGGCGCGCCGATGCGTCGCCGCGACGACGATGTTTTCGATATGGACATGATCGCGCCGGTCCTCCTTCACATAGGGGCCCGTCCGGCCAAGTTGCAGCGCGAGATAGCCGATCACCTGGCCGTCGATCTCGGCGACGAACTGCCCTCCTCCGCTTTCGCCGGCCTTGCGGGTATCGTCGGCGAGACAGGCGATAGCCGCATCAGGCCCCGTGGCGCGGTCCTCGCTCAGCGTCGCCTCATGCGCCGTCAGTTCGAGCAGCAGGCCCAGCACGGCCTCCCTGTCGCTTTCCAGCATCGTGCGAATGATCGCGCTCAACGAATGTCTCCACCGAAAGGACCGGCGCAACGCCGGACAGCGATGATTGTCGCGATTCTCGAAGGATAAATGCAACCTGCCTCGTCCATCGTGACGCTGGATCGCCACGGAGAGTCCAAAGCAATGATGCCCGCAACCGAGCGCAAGCGCGTCAACCGTCCCGCCCGCTGGGTCTGCGCCGCCGACATCACCCTCATCGACCATGGCGGGCGCGAGCTCTTCGCCAGGCTCGGCAACATCTCGGATATGGGCTTCATGGCCGAAGCCGAGGAGCCGGTGCTCATCGGGTCCATCGTCGCGCTCGACATGCCCGATCGCGGCGCGGTGCGGGCCGAGGTCCGCTGGTCGGAAGGCTGGCGCTTCGGCTGCCGGATCCTGCCGGCGTGAGCCGTCCGGCGCCGGCAGGCCTCGCCGCAGCGGAGCCGCCGTCCGTCCTCAGTGCGCCATTGCCTTGACGATGTCGTCTGTCACCTTCTTGGCGTCGCCAAACAGCATCATCGTGTTGGGGCGGAAGAACAGTTCGTTTTCGACGCCGGCATAGCCCGCCGCCATGCCGCGCTTGATGAAGAGCACGGTCTTGGCCTTCTCGACGTCGAGGATCGGCATGCCGTAGATCGGCGAAGCCTTGTCGGTCTTGGCCGCTGGATTGGTGACGTCGTTGGCGCCGATGACGAAGGCGACGTCCGCCTGGCCGAACTCCGAGTTGATGTCCTCGAGCTCGAAGACCTCGTCGTAAGGCACGTTGGCCTCCGCCAGCAGCACGTTCATGTGGCCGGGCATGCGGCCCGCAACGGGATGGATGGCGTATTTCACCTCGACGCCCTCCTTCTTGAGCAGGTCGGCCATCTCGCGCAGCGTGTGCTGGGCCTGCGCCACCGCCATGCCGTAGCCCGGCACGATGATCACCGAGCCAGCGTTCTTCATCAGGAAGGCCGCGTCCTCGGCCGAGCCCGCCTTGACCGGCTTGTCGGTCTTGGCGTGCGCGGCGCCCGCCGCCGAGCTGTCGGTGCCGAAGCCGCCCAGGATCACGTTGAAGATCGAGCGGTTCATGC
>JBKJSB010000139.1:0-10435 GCA_046593015.1 Allobosea sp. | reverse complement strand
CGGGGGAACTGGCGGCCCTCGCTTGACCCTTCTCGCCTCGGGGGAGAAGGGCTATAGCGCCCGTCCATGAGCTTCCCCGACATCACATCCGATCTCCGCGCCGCCGCTCCCACCCTGCGCGGACGGCTTCTCGCCAATCACGACATGGCCGGCCTCACCTGGTTTCGGGTCGGCGGTCCGGCGCAGGTGCTGTTCACCCCGGCCGACGAGGAGGATCTGGCGCTGCTTCTGTCGGTGCTGCCGGCCGACGTCCCGGTTACTGTCGTCGGACTCGGCTCCAACCTGATCGTGCGCGATGGCGGCATTCCCGGCGTGGTGATCCGGCTCGGCGGCAAGGCCTTCGGCGAAATCGCGCTGGAGCCCGGCGATCGCTTGCGGGCCGGCACGGCCGTGCCCGATGTGAAGGTGGCCCGCGCAGCAGCCGACGCGTCGCTCGACGGGCTCGCCTTCTATCGCGGCATTCCTGGCTGCATCGGCGGGGCGCTGCGCATGAACGCCGGCGCGCATGGCGGCGAGACCACCGACGTGCTGGTCGAGGCGCGCGGCGTCACGCGTGCCGGAGAGATCGTCACACTCAGCCATGCCGATATGGGCTTCACCTACCGCAACAGCGCTGCTTCGACCCATGACATCGTCTTCACCTCGGCGCTGTTTCAGGGCCGGCCGGGCGACAGGGATGCGATCCAGGCCGAGATGGACCGGGTGACGGCGGCGCGCGAGGCGGCCCAGCCGATCAAGGAACGCACCGGCGGCTCGACCTTCAAGAACCCGCCCGGCGGAAAGGCGTGGCAACTGATCGATTCGGCCGGCTGCCGCGGCCTGCGGATCGGCGGCGCACAGGTCTCGGAGATGCACTGCAACTTCCTGATCAACACCGGCGGAGCGACGGCGGCCGATGTCGAGGGGTTGGGCGAGGAGGTGCGCCGGCGGGTGAAGGAGACTTCCGGCTTCGAGCTGCACTGGGAGATCAAGCGGATCGGGGTGGCTGCGTAGGTTCGGATTGCGCTGGATTTCCAAAATTCCTTAACGCCGCATTAACCACCCTTGCCCGAGGGTCGGCGCGTTGCGCGCTACCTGAGGACCCGCATGACCAGACATGTCGCAGTGCTGATGGGCGGCTGGTCCGTTGAGCGCGAGGTCAGCCTGAATACGGGCGCAGGCTGCGCCGCCGCGCTGGAGAGCGTCGGCTATCGCGTGACGCGAATCGACGTGCAGCGCGACGTGGCGCAGGTGCTCGCAGCCCTGCGCCCCGACGTCGTCTTCAACGCTTTGCATGGCCGCTTCGGCGAGGACGGCACGATCCAGGGCATGCTCGAGATCCTCGGCATTCCCTACACCCATTCCGGCGTGCTCGCCTCGGCGCTGGCCATCCGCAAGGACCGGGCGAAGACCGTGGTTTCGGCTGCCGGCGTCGCTGTCGCACATGGCGTCAACGTCTCGCGCTTCGAGGCGGCCAAGCGCCACGTCCTGCCGCCGCCCTATGTGCTGAAACCGATCGACGAGGGCTCGTCGGTCGGCGTCGTCATCGTCAAGAAGGGGCGCGAGCATCCGCCGCAGGAGATCGCCCGCGCCGACTGGCCCTGCGGCGAGATGATGATGGCCGAAACCTTCATTTCCGGGCGCGAACTGACCTGCGCCGTGATGGGCGACCGCTCTCTGGGCGTCACCGAGATCCGCGCCGCGACGGGCGAGTTCTACGACTACGATGCGAAGTACACGAAAGGTGGCTCGATCCACATCTGCCCGGCACAAATTTTACCAAAAATTTACCAGCAGATCGAAGAGTGGTCGTTAACGGCGCATCAAGCAATCGGGTGCCGGGGCGTCAGCAGGTCGGACTTCAGATATGACGACGAGAGCGACATGCTCGTCTGGCTGGAGGTCAACACGCAGCCCGGCATGACCGAGACCAGTCTGGTGCCTGAATTGGCTGCCCATGCGGGCCTGAACTTCGGTGAACTCGTCAGATGGATGGTGGAGGACGCCTCCCTGGATCGGTGAAAGCGGGAACGGCCCTGGCCGTCCGCCGCTCGACGATCCCCGCAGCCGGCCCGCAATTGCTGGTCGGCGAGCGCTCGGGCCGCTGGTTCCGCCGCGGTCGCCGCAGCGCGGCTGCCCTGCCGCTCGGCCAACGCCTGCCGCGCCGCATCGGCACCAGCCTCGCGCTTGCCTTCCTTTCCCTGAGTCTCGGCGTCGGCTGCGTGCTCGGCGGCCATATCGACAGGCTGCGTGAAAGCCAGGGCGAGCCGCGCCACATGTTCGCCCGGCTCATCGGTTTCGGGATCGACCGCGTCACCATCTCCGGCATCGCCGAATTGTCCGAGATCGAGGTGCTGATCGCGGCCGGCATCGACCCCAAGGTCTCGCTCGCCTTCTTCGACGCCGACGAGGCGCGCAAGCGGCTCGAAGCCACGCCGCTGATTCGCGAGGCGACCGTCCGCAAGCTCTATCCCGGCGAGGTCTCGATCACGCTGACCGAGCGCGAGCCCTATGCGCTCTGGCAGGTCAAGGGCGAGCTCTTCGTCATCGCCGCCGACGGCACAGTGATCGACAAGATGGATGACGGCCGTTTCGCCCATCTGCCGCTGGTCGTCGGCGCCGACGCCAACAACCGGGCCAAGGAATATCTGGCGCTGCGGGCCGAGGCCGGCGCGCTTGCGCCGCGCATGCGGGCGGCGACCCTGATCGCCGGGCGGCGCTGGACGCTCAAGCTCGACAACGGCATGGATGTGCGCCTGCCCGAGACCGGGGCCGCCGAGGCGGTCAGGCGCCTCGTTGCGCTGCAGAGCGACCTTCGCCTGCTCGACAAGGACGCGCTGGCGATCGATCTGCGCCAGGCCGACCGCGTCGTGCTGCGACTCTCGGAGGAGGCGGCCTCCGCCCGCGTCGAGCAGCTCAAGACCAAGGGCAAGAAGAAGGGAGGCGAGGCATGAACCTGACCTCCCAGGGCCTGACGCCGCGGATGCGGCCGCTCTCCTCGCGCAAGAGCGCGACCCTCTCGATTTTGGACATCGGCACCAGCAAGGTGGTCTGTCTGATCGCCGAATTGAACCCGGCCGAAGCCAATCAGCGCCTGCGTGGCCGTACCCATGTCGCGCGCATCATCGGCATCGGCCATCAGCGTTCGCTCGGCGTCAAGGGCGGCGCGATCATCGATCTCGAGAGCGCGGAGCGCGCCATCCGGGCCGCCGTCGACGCGGCCGAGCGGATGGCCAAGGTCGAGGTGCAGTCGGTCGTGGTCAACCTGACCGGGGGCCGGCTCGGCTCGCAGCACTACGAGGCGGGCGTCGATCTGAAGGCGGGCTCGGTCGGGAGCGGCGACGTCAAGCGCGTGCTCGCGGCGGCCGCGACCCATGCGATCCGGCCCGGCAAGGCCGTGCTCCACGCGCTGCCGACCGGCTACGCGCTCGACGGCATTCCCGGCGTGCTCGATCCGCGCGGGCTGATCGGCAACAAGCTTTCGGTCGACATGCATGTCGTCGCCAGCGAGGCGGCGGCCGCGCGCAACGTCATGCTCGCGGTCGAGCGCTGCCATCTCGAGGTCGAGGCGGTGGTCGCTACACCCTATGCGTCGGGCCTGTCGGTCCTGGTCGACGATGAGGCCGAAATGGGCGTCGTCGTGGTCGACATGGGCGGCGGCACGACGAGCCTCGGCGTCTTTTCGGGCGGACATCTGATGCATGCCGACGCGATCGCGGTCGGCGGCAACCACATCACCATGGACGTGGCGCGCGGGCTCTCGACCCGGGTCTCTGCGGCCGAGCGGCTGAAGACGCTGCACGGCTCGGCGATCTCCAGTGCGTCCGACGAGCGCGACATGATCTCCGTGCCGCAGGTCGACGACGACGAGCGCGATACGGCCAACCACCTGCCGAAGTCGCAGCTCGTGCGCATCATCAAGCCGCGCGTCGAGGAGATCCTCGAACTTGTGCGCGACCGTCTCAATGCCGCGGGATACTCGGCGCAGGCCGGCCGCCGGATTGTGCTGACCGGCGGCGCCTGCCAGCTCACCGGTCTGCCGGAGACGGCGCGGCGCATCCTTGGCGGCCAGGTCCGGACCGGGCGTCCGCTCGGCATCAAGGGCCTGCCCGAAGCCGGCAAGGGCCCGGCCTTCGCGGCCTCGGTCGGCCTGCTGGTCTATCCACAGGTCGCCCATGTCGAGCATTTCGAACCCCGCAGCGCCGGCGCGTTCCAGCCGCCGGGCATGGACGGTTATCTCTCGCGCGTCGGGCGGTGGCTGAAGGAAAGTTTTTGACTGTTCAAGGCGGTCCGGGGCGTTCTTCCGGCCGCATCACGCGTAATCGTAGCAATCGGGACGGCTCCCGCCAGGCGCCGGACAAGGACCAAAAGAGGCAACCATGGCGATGAATCTGCAAGCCCCGGACATCCGGGAACTCAAGCCCCGGATCACGGTGTTCGGCGTCGGCGGCGCCGGCGGCAATGCGGTCAACAACATGATCGAGGCCGGTCTCGACGGCGTCGATTTCGTGGTCGCCAACACGGACGCGCAAGCGCTGGCGCTGAGCCGCGCCTCGCGCATCATCCAGATGGGCCTGCAGGTCACCGAGGGACTCGGCGCCGGCTCGCAGCCTGAAGTCGGGCGCGCCGCGGCCGAAGAGGTCATCGACGAGATTCGCGACCATCTGGCGGGCGCGCATATGGTCTTCATCACGGCGGGCATGGGCGGCGGCACCGGCACGGGTGCGGCTCCGGCCATCGCCCGCGTCGCCCGCGACATGGGCATCCTGACGGTCGGCGTCGTCACCAAGCCGTTCCAGTTCGAGGGCCATCGCCGCATGCGCATGGCGGAGGCCGGCATCGGCGAGCTCAACGAGGCGGTCGATACCCTCATCGTCATCCCCAACCAGAACCTGTTCCGAGTCGCCAACGAGACCACCGGCTTCGCCGACGTGCGCGCCGTGATGCGTGGCATGGGCAAGGCGATGATGGGCACCGGCGAGGCGCAGGGCGACAAGCGCGCGCTCAACGCAGCCCAGGCCGCGATCAACAACCCGCTGCTCGACGACGTCTCGATGAAGGGTGCGCGCGGCCTCCTGATCTCGATCACCGGCGGGCGCGACATGAAGCTCTACGAGGTCGACGAAGCCGCCACCCGCATCCGTGAGGAGGTCGATTCCGAGGCCAACATCATCGTCGGCGCGACCTTCGACGAATCGCTTGAAGGCACCGTGCGCGTCTCGGTCGTCGCGACCGGCATCGACAAGCCGCAGACGACCCAGGCCGAGATGGACGAGACCGAGGCCCGGATCGCCCAGGTCGCCGAGCGGCTGAAGGCGGAAGCCCGCCTGCGCACGGCCGCTCCCGCGCCGCGCCAGCCGATGATGGCGGCCGAGCCGACGATGGTCCCGAGCATCGAGACGCTGCGTCCTGCCGTTGCGCCCGCTCCGGTCGCCATGTCCGAGCATGTCCGCATCGAGCCGGCGCAGCCGCGCCCGGTTATGGCGGCAGCCCCGTCGCTCGATCTTGTCGCCCCGGTCGAGCCGATGGTCGTCCAGCCCGAGAGCTTCATCCCGCCGATGCCCGAGCGCTCCGTCGTGCGCCCGACCCGCATGCCGCGGATCGAGGATCTGCCCGTCCCGGCGCAGAACCAGATCAACGCCCAGCGTGGCGTGCAGTCCGCGCCGCAGGCCGGCATCTCGGCCGATCAGAAGCGGATGTCGCTGATGCAGCGCCTCGCCTCCGTCGGCTTTGGTCGCAAGGACGAGGACGCAGTCGAGCAGCCGGCCCCGCCGGTGCGCCAGGCGCCGGCCGTGCCCGTGGCCGCTGCCGCACCGAGCGCCGCCCATGCGGAATACATGCGCCGGCCGGCCCAGCCCGTCTCGCGTCCCGCCCAGGGCCAGCTCGACACCCTCGGCCGCGCCCAGCCGAATCGCAGCAGCGAGGAGGATCATCTCGAGATCCCCGCCTTCCTGCGCCGCCAGACCAGCTGACGCCCCGACCGGTCCGTCACATGGCTGTAACAAGCCCCGGCGCAGAGCCCTGCGCCGGGGCTTGTTCACGTTTGAAAAACCATATTTATCAAGAGGATCGTCAGCTTTCTCTGGCGTTCTGCGGTTGTAACAGAGCGAAAGAAAGCGTGATTTTGCCCAAGTGGCCGAGGCGCTTATGTTGCGGCTGCACTAAGGGGGACATCGGCGCAGGGTTTCGGCTCCGCGTCGCGCTTTCAGGGGAACCGCAGACGATACCGGGCCGGATGCTTCAAGCGAGCGTCCCTGTCCTTCCTGCGGTCTAGGATTTGGATACCGGAATGAATTTCGATCGGCAGACGACCCTGCGCGCTCCTGTGGCCCTGACGGGCATCGGCGTGCATTCCGGCTCTCCCGCCACGATCTGCCTCAAACCTTCCAGCGCGAACTCCGGCCTCGTCTTCCTGCGCAAGGGCCTCGACAATGGCCCGGCCCAGCTCATCCATGCCAAGCATACCAAGGTCAGCGCGACCGAGCTCTGCACCGTGATCGGCGACAAGGCTGCGGCCTCGGTCGCCACGATCGAGCATCTGATGTCGGCCTGCGCCGGCCTTGGCCTCGACAACGTCCTCGTCGAGATCGACGGCCCCGAAATGCCGATCATGGACGGCAGCGCCGCCGAATTCGTGACCGCGATCGAGGCGACCGGAACCGTGTCGCTCGGCGCCGCGCGCCGCTATCTCAAGGTGCTTCAGCCGGTGCGCGTCGAGAACGGCCGCGCCTTCGCCGAGCTTCTGCCCTCCGACGAGGGTTTCCGCCTTGATGTCGAGATCGACTTCGACACCACCGTGATCGGCCGCCAGCGCAAGGTCTTCGATCTGGAGCCGACGGCTTACGCCCGCGAGATTTCCCGCGCCCGCACCTTCGGCTTCATGCGCGATGTCGAGCAGCTCTGGAAGGCCGGCTTCGCGCTCGGCGCCTCGCTCGACAACACCGTCGCCATCGGCGAGGACAAGGTCATCAACCCCGAAGGCCTGCGCTACGCCGACGAGTTCGTGCGTCACAAGGTTCTGGATGCGATCGGCGATCTGGCGCTGGCCGGCTATCCGCTTCAGGGCGAGTTCCGCTCCTATTGCGGCGGGCACCGCCTGAACGTCCGCATTCTCGAGGCGCTCTTCGCCGACCGCGCGAACTACGCCATCATCGAGGCCGCCCCCGCCTATGCCGCGCCGCGCGCCGTGCAGATGGCCGCCGCCGCCCCTGCCGCCTTCGCGCCCGATATTCGCTGAGTCGCTGGCCTCCGGCCTCTAAAATTTTGTGAGGAGGCTGGGGCCATCGTTGCTCTCGCCTTCGATTTGTCGATTTTCTGTCGCATCCGGGGCTCGGGTCCTGACGGGCGTCCTGCGCAGTGGCGCTACGGTCGCGTCTGAGGTATGGCATGCGCTCCCGTCAGCGGGAGCGAGCGAAAGAGGACGG
Source organism: Allobosea sp. (assembly GCA_046593015.1). GTDB lineage: Bacteria > Pseudomonadota > Alphaproteobacteria > Rhizobiales > Beijerinckiaceae > Allobosea. The sequence continues at coordinate 3,032 of JBKJSB010000139.1, read as the reverse complement.
ACGACGTGAGCGTCAATCGGCAAATCAATCCGACCCCCCACCGTGCCGGCACGAGCGGCGCTGGCAAGATCGGCGCAGGTCCTGCGCTGGCGCTTGGGGCAGCCCTGCTGCTGGGCGGCTGCGATACCATGTCGTCGCTCAACCCGTTCGACCGGCCCGAGGTCTACAAGCCCGAGATCGTCGCCGAGGTTCCGGCCGACAAGCTCTACAATGAGGGCCTGGCCCGGCTGCAGAACGGCGACAGCGAAGGCGCGTCGAAGAAGTTCGACGAGATCGACAAGAACGCGCCGTTCTCGCCCTACGCCAAGAAGGGCCTGATCCTCGCCGCCTACACCAACTATCAGGCGAGCAAGTGGGAGGAGGCGATCACCGCCTCGCGCCGCTTCATCGCGCAGAACCCGGCCAGCCCCGACGCGGCCTACGCGCAGTACATTATGGGCATGTCCTACTTCAACCAGATCCCCGATGCGACGCGCGACCAGGAGCGCACCGAGCGCGCCATCGCCGTGCTGCAGGAGCTGGTGAACAAATATCCGAAGTCGGAATATGTGCTCGACGCCAAGGAGAAGATCATAGTCGCCCGCGACCAGCTCGCCGGCAAGGAGATGAATGTCGGGCGCTATTATCTCGAGAAGCGCAACTACACCGGCGCGGTGAACCGCTTCCGCGACGTCATCACCAAGTACCAGACCACGCGTCATGTCGAGGAGGCGCTGATGCGCCTGACCGAGGCCTATATGGCGCTGGGCATCACCAACGAGGCGCAGACGGCGGCCGCCGTGCTCGGGCACAATTTCCCCGACAGCCCGTGGTACAAGGATTCCTATGTGCTGCTGGAGAGCGGCGGCCTCGCCCCGCGCGAGGATCGCGGTTCCTATATCAGCCGGGCCTTCCAGGGTTTTTCGCGCGCGGTCATCAGCCTGAATCCGTTCTGACGCTGAGCCGCATGAAGGCTCACGCGCGCATGTTTTGCTCCTTGAGCCTGCGCTGAGCCATGCTGGCCCAGCTCCTGATCCGCGACATCGTCCTGATCGACCGCCTCGATCTCAGCCTGACCAATGGCCTGAGCGTGCTCACCGGCGAGACCGGGGCGGGCAAGTCGATCGTGCTGGACGCGTTTGCGCTGGCGCTGGGCGGACGCGGTGACGGTTCGCTGGTCCGTCATGGCGAGGCGCAGGGGCAGATCAGCGCGGTCTTCGATCTGCCCATGGCGCATCCTGCCCGCATGCTCGCGCAGGCGCAGGAAATCGACACCGACGGCGATCTGATCCTGCGCCGGGTGCAATATGCCGACGGGCGCACACGCGCCTTCGTCAACGACCAGCCGGTGAGCGTCCAGATCCTGAAGCTGATCGGCGCTGCCATCGTCGAAATCCACGGGCAGCATGACGATCGCGCGCTCACGGACGCAGGCCAGCACCGCGCCATTCTCGACGGTTTCGGCGGGCTCGAAGCGCAGGCCGGCGAAGTCGCGGCCGCCAGCGAGACGCTGAAGCGGGCGCGCCAGGCCCTGCAGGCGCAGCGCATCCGCGTCGAGGCGGCGCGCAAGGAGGCTGATTTCCTGCGTCATGCGGTGGCCGAACTCACCAAGCTCGCGCCCGGACCCGGCGAGGAAGAGGCGCTGGCCGCGACGCGGCAGGGCATGATGCAGGCCGAGAAGGTCGCGCGCGATCTGTCGGAGGCCTATGAGGCGGTCGGCGGGCAGGCCTCGCCCTTGCCCGCGCTGTCGGCCGTGCTGCGCCGGCTGGAGCGGCGGGCAGGGCAGGCGCCGGCGCTGATCGACCCGTCCTGCGCCGCGCTCAACACCGCGCTGGTGGCGCTGGAGGAGGCGGGCGAGGCGCTGCAGGCCGCAATGCGCGCGGCCGAGTATGATCCGCGCGAACTGGAGCGCACCGAAGAGCGGCTGTTTGCCCTGCGCGCAGCAGCGCGGAAATTCGATGTGCCGGTGGACGGGCTCCTGCCGCTCGCCGAAAGCATGTCCGCCGATCTCGCCGCGCTCGACGACAGCGAGGGCGCGCTCGGCCGGCTGGAGGACGAGCTGAAGCAGGCCGAGGCGGCGTTCGTCAGGCTGGCGCAGGCGCTCTCGCTCGCGCGGCGCGAGGCTGCGTCCCGGCTCGACGCGGCGGTGAAGACCGAGCTGCCGCCGCTCAGGCTCGAACGCGCCCGCTTCATCACGCAGATCGAGACGGATGCGGCCGCGCGCGGCCCGGAAGGCTTCGATCGCGTCGAGTTCTGGGTCGAGACCAATCCCGGCACGCGGCCGGGGCCGATGATGAAGGTGGCGTCCGGCGGCGAGCTGTCGCGCTTCATGCTGGCGCTGAAGGTGGTGCTGGCCGAGCGCGGCTCGGCTCCGACGCTGGTCTTCGACGAGATCGACACCGGCGTCGGCGGCGCGGTGGCCGACGCCATCGGCGAGCGGCTGGCCCGCCTTGCCCGGCGCGTGCAGGTGATTTCGGTGACGCATGCCCCGCAGGTCGCGGCCAAGGCTGGCCGGCACTATCTGATCGCGAAATCGGCGCTGGATGGCGATGCCGCGGGCCGCACGGTGACGCGCGTGACGGCTCTGGAAGAGCAGGGCCGCCGCGAAGAGATCGCCCGCATGCTGGCGGGCGCGTCGATCACGGAAGAGGCGAGGGCGGCTGCAGGGCGGCTGCTGGAGGCGGCGGGGGCCAAGGGTTAGTCAAAGCATGCCGGCTTTGCGGCCGCTCCATTCCCTTTTCCCCCGATCTGCTCTATGAGCCGCATCTAACCGATGGCTGCGCGCCGGCTTGTGCTCTTGTGCCGCGTGCCCGTCGCCCGACTTCCTGCGCCGTTTTCCTGATCCAGCGCCCTAACCACTAGGCTCGACATCCCATGTCCTTTCTCCCCACGAGCGCGCCGCTCGCGCGTGCGCTCGCCGAACGCAATTATTCCGATCCGACGCCGGTGCAGAACGCCGTGCTGGAGGAGAACGCCGCAGGCCGCGACCTGCTCGTCTCCTCGCAGACCGGCTCCGGCAAGACCGTCGCCTATGGGCTCGCCATTGCGACGAC
>JBKJSB010000126.1:0-4175 GCA_046593015.1 Allobosea sp. | reverse complement strand
CGTGATCGAGGCCAAGCTCGATCGTGGCCGCGGCCCGGTCGCGACCGTGCTGGTCCAGCGCGGCACGCTGCGCACCGGCGACATCGTGGTGGCCGGCTCCGAATGGGGCCGCGTGCGCGCGCTGATCGACGATACCGGCGCCCAGATCAAGGAAGCGCCGCCGTCGCTGCCGGTCGAGGTTCTCGGCTTCAACGGCACGCCGGAGGCCGGCGACCGCGTCGCGGTGGTCGTCTCGGAGGCGCGGGCCCGCGAGATCACCGATTATCGCGAGCGCCAGAAGCGCGACCGCATCGCCGCCCGTGGCGGCGGCTCGGCCGCCGGCCGTTCGCTCGCCGAGATGATGCGCGACCTCAAGGAAGGCGTCGGCCGCAAGGAATTCCCGCTCGTCGTCAAGGGCGACGTGCAGGGCTCGGTCGAGGCCATCGTCGGCACGCTGGAAAAGGTCGGCAATGAGGAGGTGCGCGCCCGCGTGCTGCAATCGGGCGTCGGCGGCATCACCGAATCCGACATCACGCTCGCCCAGGCTTCGGGCGCCGCCGTGATCGGCTTCAACGTCCGCGCCCACAAGGAAGCGCGCGAGGCCGCCGAACGGGCCGGCGTCGAAATCCGCTACTACAACATCATCTACAACCTCGTGGATGATGTGAAGGCGGCGATGTCGGGTCTGCTGGCTCCGACGCTCCGCGAGACCATGCTCGGCAACGCGCAGATCCTCGAGATCTTCGCGGTCTCGAAGGTCGGCAAGATCGCCGGTTGCCGCGTCACCGACGGCACGATCGAGCGCGGCGCGAATGTCCGCCTGATCCGCGACAATGTCGTGGTTCATGAGGGCAAGCTCGCCCAGCTCAAGCGCTTCAAGGACGACGCCAAGGAGGTCGTGGCCGGCCAGGAGTGCGGCATGTCCTTCGAGAACTACCAGGACATGCGCGCCGGCGACGTCATCGAGTGCTATCGCGTCGAGGAGATCAAGCGCACGCTCTGATCGTGCCCGACCGGCACAGAGCGCGCTTCGACCTTTCATCCTGCAAGACATCATCTTGGAAGACATCACTTGGAAGACATGGCCGGACTCCAGCCCGGCCATGATGTTTGAACCGTCCATCCGGTCCGATCCCGGAGAACGAGAGCCATGGCAAAACCAGCAAAATCCTCAAGCGCAAACCAGCGGCAATTGCGCATCGGCGAACTGATCCGCCACGCGCTCGCCGAACTGCTCTCGCGCGGCGACATCCATGACGAGGTGTTGGCCAAGCACGTCGTCACCGTGCCCGAGGTCAGGCTCTCGACCGATCTCAAGCTCGCGACCTGCTTCGTCATGCCGCTCGGCGGCGGCGATGTCGGGCCCGTGCTCAAGGCGCTGAACACGCACAAGAAATACATTCGCGGCGAGATCGCCCACCGCGTGAACCTGAAATTCGCGCCCGATCTCCGCTTCCTGCAGGATGGGAGCTTCGCCGAGGCCGAGCGCGTCGATGCGCTGCTCTATTCCGACAAGGTGCGCCGGGACATCCTGAAGCAGCCGCTGCGGATCGACCAGATCGGCGCGGACGAGAACCCTGCGGACCAAAAGGCAGGCGACGATGAGTGACGTCGTCGGCTCCGACGAGCAGACCGTGCAGCCGGACGCCGGCGATCAGGCCTTCGCGCCGCGCCCCAAGAAGCGCGACGTCCATGGCTGGGTCGTGCTCGACAAGCCGGTCGGCATGACCTCGACCCATGCGGTCGCGGTGGTGAAGCGCGCCTTTGCCGCCAAGAAGGCGGGCCATGCCGGCACGCTCGATCCGCTGGCCTCAGGGCTCTTGCCGATCGCGCTCGGCGAGGCGACCAAGACCGTCCCCTTCGTTATGGACGGCCGCAAGGCCTATCAGTTCACCGTCGCCTGGGGCTTGCAGACCAACACCGACGACACCGAGGGCAAGGTCATCGCGACCTCCGGGCTGCGCCCCGAAGCGACCGCGATCGAGGCCCTGCTGCCGCGCTTCACCGGCACGATCAGCCAGGTGCCGCCACAGTTCTCGGCGATCAAGATCGCGGGCGAGCGCGCCTACGACCTCGCCCGCGACGGCGAGGACGTGGTGCTGGAGGCGCGGCCCGTCGAGATCGACGCGCTGCGCATCGTCAGCCATGACGGCGCCACCACCACCTTCGAGGCCGAATGCGGCAAGGGCACCTATGTCCGGGCGATCGCGCGCGATCTCGGCCTCGCGCTCGGCTGCCTCGGCCATGTCGCGCATCTGCGCCGCACCCGCGTCGGGCCGTTCGACGTAGGCGATGCGGCGCTCGTCGAGACGCTGCGCGAGAGCCCCGAGCAGGCGCAGGCCGCGCTCCGGCCCGTGAGCGCCGCGCTGGCGCTGATCCCGGAGATCGTGATCCATCGCGATGCGGCGCTGCGCCTCAAGCGTGGCCAGAGCGTACTGCTGCGCGGCCGCGACGCGCCGGTCGAAGCGCCCGCCGTCTACGCGACCTGCGGCGGCGTTTTGATCGCCACGGGCGAGATCGCGCAGGGCGAGTTCGTGCCGCACCGGGTGTTCAACCTGTAGGGCGCACTCGATCGATGCATCGGCCGGTCGCATCCGTAGCCGACTTGCAACCAGGACATGTAATTCAGCTTTCAAATTATACCTTTTCTTGCCAGCATTCATCAGTCTGATGATTTATTTATACTACGCAGAATCGCCAAATCGGATCATTATTGCCTTGCCAGAAAAAAGAATGGCGAAATCAGTCTTTCGATCGCGAATAAAAAGCGAGAGTTGACCGGTTCTTAACCAATTGCCTGCAAACTTATATTACCGCCATCTTCGCAGCTCCTCGCTGCCGGTCGGGCGTGGAGGCTTGCGGAGATCACCATGTCAGCGGCAATCGGAACATTCTTCAGCAACAGGACGATCGGGACCAAGATCGCAGCAGTCGTCGCAATTCCCATCGTCAGTCTCGTGATCCTGCTGTCCAGTTCCCTGCCCTCGTCCTGGCGGGCGGCGCAGCAAGCCGATGGCGTCGCGCAGATCGCCAATGTCGTCGCGAGTTTCGGCGAAACCGCTCACGAGCTGCAGAAGGAGCGCGGCGCCGCGGCGGTTTTCGTCGGCGCCAAGGGCGCACGCTTCGGCAGTGAGATGACCGCGCAGCGTCAGGTGACCGACAAGACGCTCAATGCCTTCAAGACCAGCATGCAAACGCTCGAACAGATCAAGCAGGCGGGGAAACTGCGCCTGTTTCGCCCTGACGTCGACAAGGCATTGGCCGACATCCTCGCGACGCGCACGCGGATCGACAAGCTCGACATCACGGCGCCGGACATGGCGGCCCGTTACGCCTCGGCGATCGGCCAGATCGTCAAAATGCTCAGTGAGACGCAGAAGCTCGCTGACGATGCGCGCATCAACATGGCGGCGCGCGCCTATACTCTGGTGCTGGAGGGCAAGGAGCGCGCCGGCCAGGAGCGCGCCATGGGTGCGATCTCGTTTGCGGCAGGGCGTTTCGAGCAGCAGATCTTCGACACCTTCGTTGGCCTTTTCACCTTGCAGAATGCGCTGTTCGCCGATTTCAAGCTGATCGCGACGGCAGAACTCGGACAAGCGCTCGACATCGTCCTGGCCTCGGCGGAATCGCGTGAGGTCGAGCGCATGCGCGCCGTCGGTCAGACCGGGCCCTTCGGCGGCGACCTCAGCAGCGTAACCGGTCCGGCTTGGTTCGCCGCCACGACGGCGCGGATCAACCTGCTCAAGACGGTCGAGGACAAGGCGAGCCAGCATCTGGCGTCGACCGCAAGTGTTGCGGCCGCAGCCGCTGCGCGGGCGCTCTATGTCGATGCGGCGATCGGCCTGCTCGCCTTGCTCGGCTCGTTTGCCACGGCCTTTGCCATCGCGCGCGCGATTACCAAGCCGCTTGCCGCCGTCACCGCCACGATGATGGCGCTGTCCAAAGGCGACACGACAGCAGCGCTTGTCGATGCGCAGCGCAAGGACGAGATCGGCGCGATGGCGGCGGCCCTGGCGATCTTCCGCGATAATCTGATCCGGATGCGCGATCTCGAGCAACAGGAAAAGGCGGAACTGGCGGCCCGGATGGCGCGGGCCGACGCGATGGCCTCTGTCGTCTCCGATGTCGGCGAGGTCGTGGCTGCCGCCGCCGCGGGCGACTTCTCGGCAAGGCTTCAGATCGACGATGCCGACGAG
>JBKJSB010000163.1:0-8313 GCA_046593015.1 Allobosea sp. | reverse complement strand
GCGCCATGACGATGAGCCAGTTCCGCCGCGCCATCTCACCCCGTCGCAATCGCGCCGCTCTGCGCCGTCTGGTCAGGAGCGTCGTCTCCGACCGGCGCGGCGTCGCCGCCGTCGAATTCGCGATGATCCTGCCGGCGCTGCTGGCGATCTATTTCGGCATCGTCGAGGTGGCTCAGGGCGTCATGGCCGACCGCAAGGTGACGCAGCTCAACCGCGCGCTCGCCGACCTGACCGCGCAATCGGCAACGCTCGGGACGACCGACGTCACCAACATCTTCGACGCCGCATTGTCGGTAATGACGCCCTATTCGCCGTCCAGCGCGCGCATGATGATCGCCAGCGTCGTGATCGACGCGGGCGGTATCGCCAGGGTCTGCTGGAGCGACCAGCGCAACTCCACCGCGCTGTCGCGCGGCGCCACCGTGACCCTGCCGGCCGACCTGCGGGTTCCCAACACCTCGCTCATCATGGCGCGGGCGTCCTATGATTTCGAGCCTGTGGTCGGCTACCTGATCACCGGCACCATCCGGATCGGCGACACGCCGATCTATATGCGTCCGCGCGCCGGCAAGACCGGCGGCACGGGCAATGTCGAGCAGGTCGAGAAGACCGGCAGCGCGATGTGCCCCGGCTTCTGAAGCCGATCCGGTCTCGCCCCGACAGGCCCGATCAGCCCAAAGGTCCGATCAGATCGTCTGGTTGTAGGCGCCGACCTCCGGATGCGCGCGCAGCATCGCGTCGATCGCGGCGAACATCTCGCGCATGCGTGCCTCGGAGACCGGGCTCTCGCAGACCACGACCAGCTCCGGCTTGTTCGACGATGCGCGCACCAGCGCCCAGCTTCCATCCTGCGTGGTCACGCGCACGCCGTTGACGGTGACGACCGAGCGGATCGGCTGGCCGGCGAAGCTGTCGCCCTTCGCCTGCATCGCCTCGACGGCTTTCGTGACCCTGTCCGAGACCTGGTACTTGATCTCGTCGGCGCATTTGGCCGCCATGGTCGGCGTGCCCCAGGTCTTGGGCACGGCGGCGTAGAGTTCGGCCATCGACTTGCCCGGGTTGCGGTCGAGCATGTCGATGATCGCGATCGCGGTGACGACGCCGTCGTCATAGCCGCGGCCGACCGGCGCGTTGAAGAAGAAGTGGCCGGATTTCTCGAAACCGGCGAGCGCGTTCAGGTCGCGCACGCGCCGCTTGATGTAGGAGTGGCCGGTCTTCCAGTAGTCGGTCTTGACGCCGAGGCGCTGCAGTTCGGGGTCGGTGTCGAACAGTCCGGTCGACTTGACGTCGACGACGAACTGCGCGCCCGGATGCAGTTTGCCGAGGTCGCGCGCCAGCATGACGCCGATCTTGTCGGCGAAGATCTCCTCGCCATGGTTGTCGACGACGCCGCAGCGGTCGCCGTCGCCGTCGAAACCGAGCGCGACATCGGCGCCTTGCTCCTTCACCGCGTCGGACATGGCGTGCAGCATCTTCATGTCTTCGGGGTTCGGATTATAGCGCGGGAAAGAATGGTCGAGCTCGGCATCCATCGGGATGACCTCGCAGCCGAGCGCCTCCAGAATCTTTGGCGCAAACGCGCCGGCGGTGCCGTTGCCGCAGGCGGCGATGACGCGCAGCTTGCGGGTGATCTTCGGACGGCTGGTCAAATCCTTGAAATAGACCGCCGGGAAGTCCGGCACGAAATGATAGGAGCCGCCGCCGGGCAGGTCGAAATCGCCGGCCAGCACGATATCGCGCAGCTGGCCCATTTCGTCGGGGCCGAAGGTGACGGGGCGCTGCGCGCCCATCTTGATGCCGGTCCAGCCATTGTCGTTATGCGAGGCGGTGACCATGGCGACGCAGGGGACATCGAGCGCGAACTGGGCGAAATACGCCATCGGCGACATGCACAGGCCGATGTCGTGGACCTTGCAGCCGGCCGCCATCAGGCCCGTGACCAGCGCCATCTTGATCGAGGAGGAATAGCTGCGGAAATCATGCCCCGTGACGATCTCCGGCTTCACGCCCATGCGCCGGATCAGCGTGCCCAGCCCCATGCCGACGGCCTGCACGCCCATCAGGTTGAGTTCCTTGCCGAAGAACCAGCGCGCATCGTATTCGCGGAAGCCCGTCGGCTTCACCATCGGCAGCGACTCGTAATCGAACGTATTCGGGAAGAGCTCGGGCAGCGGCTTGGGAAACATCGGGCCATCCATCGGCGGTCTTGCGTGGCGGGATCTTGCGGCGGGCGACCGTCCTGCGCGAGCATCGCGGCCTCGTTGCGACGCTGACGCGGCGACGCACTTCTCGCTTACCCGATCACGCAGGTCTTGGGAACGGTAGCTGTTGGGAACTGTAGCTCTTGGGAACTGTAGCTACGGAAACGGCGGCCGTCCGGAAACGGTTGTTCCCGGAAACCCTTCGCGACGTCAGCCGCGCAGCACCATGCGCCCGGTCTGGACCTCGTAGCCCTGCAGCTTGCCGAGGAAGGAGGTGCCGAGCAGGCTCATCGAGAGCGCGCCGGCCGGCAGCACCACGGCCTCGACATTGCGCACCAGGATGTCGCCGAGCCGGACCTCGCGCAGATTGACGCGCGCGCCCCTGACCGCGCCATTGGCGGTGTTGAGCGTCATCTTGTAGTCGCCGGGTGAAAGCTGGATGCCGAGCGCGCGCGCATCGGCCGCCGTCAGCGCCACGACGCTGGCGCCGGTATCGACCAGCATCTTGATGCGGAGATTGTCGATCGAGGGATGGACGACATAGTGGCCGCGATAATCGGCCGCGACGGTCAGCGTCGGCCGGCCCGCCGGGCGGGCGGAGGCCTGTGCGGGGGCGGTCGAGGGCGCGCTCGCCGTGGCGAGGTTCGGCGCATCGTCGCCGGCAAGGCTGGCGAGCCTGTCGCCGTGGAAGGTCGCGCCGAGCCCGACTGCAGCGGCCACGCCAAGGGCCCAACGTAACGGACTTTGTGCCATCTGAGCCTTTCAGCCTGCGCAGGGATGCTCTCGACGATGGCGGCGCAGGTGCTGACGAAGGGTGAAGGCGATCGGCGCGATTGCGGGCATTGCCGCGATTTCTGGCGCGTTCGCGCCAGAAGCCTTAACGGGCCGTGTCGAAATGCCCGGCCGTCTCAGATGAACGCCGCCCCGACCAGCGCCTCGATCGCCGCGCGGCGCGGCACGCTGGGCTGCGCACCGGGGATGGTGCAGGCGAGGGAGCCGGCCGCCAGCCCGCGCTGCAGGGCGCCCGAAAAGCCGTAGCCCGCCGCCAGCGCCGCCGCGAACGCCCCGCAAAAGCTGTCGCCCGCCGCGACCGTATCGACGACCGCGACCTGCGGCGCGTCCAGCCGCCGGCGCACGCCGCCATGCCAGCCGACGACGCCCTCCGCGCCGAGCGTGACGATGCAGGCGAGCTTGCGCTCGGCGTCGATCCGCCTCGCGAAATCGTCCGGCTCCAGCGCCGGCCAGCCGAGCGCCTCGCCCAGCACCAGCGCCTCGTGCTCGTTGACGATCAGCATGTCGAGGCAGGCGAGCAGCTCGGGCGAGGCTGCGCCCGCCGGAGCGAGATTGAGGATGACGCGGCCGCCGGCCTGCTTCATCGCCCGGGCCGCCAGCACGCACTGGTCTTCGGGAACCTCGCGCTGGAGCAGCAGGATGTCGCTTGTGCCGAGCGACAGCTCCGACAGCGCCAAGGCGCTGGCCTGCGCATTCGCGCCGGCTGCGACAACGATCTGGTTTGCGCCGTTCTCATCGACCGCGATGAAGGCAGCCCCCGTCGGAGCGTCCAGGCGGGCGACATGGGAAAGATCGACTCCGTCCTGCGTCAGCAACGACAGGGCGACATCGGCAAAGCCGTCGCGCCCGACCGCGCCGACGAGCATGACGTCAGCGCCGGCACGACGGGCCGCAAGCGCCTGGTTCGCGCCCTTGCCGCCGGGATGCAGCGCGTAGCCGGGTCCCATCACGGTCTCGCCGGCCTTCGGCAGTCTTGGGACGGCCGTGACCAGATCGACATTGAGCGAGCCGAAGACGACGATCATCGCGCGAGCCCGCCGGCCAGACGGCTGATTCCGGCGATGAAGGCCGCTTCCGGGCTCGTGATCTCAAAATCGAGGCCGGCGGCGGTCAGCCCCGCGACATAGCTCTGAGCCATCACGCCGTCCGCGACGAGCTGAACGCGGGTCGGCCGCCCGAACAGGGCCGTTGCCCCGGCGATCTCCTGCCCGACCAGCAGCGCCGAGAGATAGGGGCCGATGCAGCCGGAAGCCATGCGCCCGGCCAGCACCTCGGTGCGGGCGGCAAAGGCCGCATTGAGCAGGCCCCCGGCTCGCCCGGCCGCCGCGAAGCCTAGCCGCGCGCCCTCGCTCGCATCGTCGCCGGCCGGCTCGGCCGCCAGCCGCGCCAGGATCGAGTTCTGGCGCAGCAGGCCGTAGACCTCGCCGGTCATGAAGCTGGCGAAGCGGGCGATGCGCCCGCTTTCGATGACCGCCCATTTGGAATGCGTGCCCGGCAGGCAGACGAGGCCGTCGTCAAGGCTCAGGCCCACGATCAGCGTCTCCTCGCCGCGCATCACGTCGAAGGCGCCCTCGTCGCAGGAGAGGCCGGGCAGGATCAGCGCCTGTCCGCCGTCCGCCAGCGTGACCGTCATGGCGGCCCCGGCGATCGCGTCCGGCGTCGCCGGGCAGGCGACATAGGGCGCCTCGACCCAGCCATTGCGGCTGCCGACCATGCCGGCGAGCACGATCCCCGCATCGGGCTGTGCGCGGCGAAACTCCCCGGCGATGGCCTCTAACGCGGCGGGAAAGCCACCTTCGGCCACGGACTGGATGCCCTGGTCGGCGCTGCGCCGGTCGATGACCGCGCCGTCCGCGCCGATCAGGAAGGCGCGGGCCCGGGTGGTGCCCCAGTCGAGTGCGATCAGGGGTCTGGGCATGGCGAGGCTCCGGCGTGTCTGTCCCCGACGATCTAGCGTTCCTGCGCCATCATGGCGAGTGGCTGCTACGCCTCGAAGAAGACCGTCTCGCCTTCGCCCTGCAGGCGGATGTCGAGCCGGAAGACGCCGTCCGGGCCGCGTCTGGCGATCAGCGTATCGCGGCGCTCGGGCGGAACCAGCGCCAGCACCGGGTCGGAGGCGTTGGCGGGCTCGTCGGAGAAGTAGATCCGCGTCATCAGCCGCACCAATACGCCGCGCGCGAAGACCGAGACGGTGAGATGGGGCGCCTGCGTCGCGCCGGCGGGCCCCGGCAATGCGCCTGGCCGCACCGTCTCGAAAAAGTAGACGCCCTCGGCGCTCGTCTCGCAGCGGCCGAGGCCGGTGAAGCCGGCATTGCCGGCGGCGTTGAAGCGGCCCTGGCCGTCGGCCTGCCAGATCTCGATCATCGCGTCGCCGACGGCCGCGCCGTCGCCATCATAGACCACGCCCTCGACGCGGATGCGCTCGCCTTCCATGCCCTCGGCCGCGACCTGCTCGGTGAAGAGTTCGTGCCCGCCATAGGCGCGCGGCGTCAGGCCGTAGGCGAAGAACGGGCCGATCGTCTGCGAGGGGGTGAGTCCCGGCTTGGTCTCAGTGCTCGTCTCAGTGCTCATGGGGCTCCTCCGTCGGCGTCGCGTCGCGGCCGCGCAGGACGATGTCGAACCGGTAGGCCAGCGCCCAGTGATCCTCGGTGGTGTCGATGTCGAAGCGCGAGACCAGCCGCTCGCGCACCTTCGCATCCGTGATCGACTGGAAGATCGGGTCGTATTGGAACAGCGGGTCGCCCGGAAAATACATCTGGGTGATGACGCGGGAGAGGAAGCTCGGCCCAAACAGTGAGAAGTGGATATGGGCTGGCCGCCAGGCGTTGTAGTGGTTGCGCCAGGGATAGGCGCCGGGCTTGATCGTGACGAAGCGGTAGCGCCCGTCCGCATCGGTCAGCGCGCGTCCAGCGCCAGTGAAATTCGGATCGAGCGGGGCCGGGTGCTGGTCGCGGACATGGACATAGCGGCCGGTCGAATTGGCCTGCCAGATCTCGACCAGGGTCTGCGGCACCGGCCGGCCGTCCTCGTCGAGCACGCGGCCAGTGACGATGATGCGCTCGCCGATCGGCTCGCCTGCATGCTGGCGCGTCAGATCCATGTCGGTCTCGGCGACCGCGACATGGCCGAAGACAGGCCCCGTCGTCTCGGACAGCGTATGCGGCAGCAGGATCGGCGGCTGCGACGGCGCGCGCTTCAGCGTCGACTTGTACTCGGGCGAGGCATTGGCGGGATGGGCCTTCAGGCTCTTCAGCGGATAGATCAGGCTCATGCCGCCACTCCATGGGCTTGTCTGGTGCGCGCGTGCAGATCGCGCAGAACGCTCAGTTCCTGCTCGGTCGCGGCCGGAGTCTCGGCCACCGACCCGGCAAAGCGCAAGGGCCAGCCGCAAGCGGCCTCGATCTGCGCGCGGGTAACGCCCGGGTGCAGCGACGTGACCGTCAACTCGGCCGTCTCCTGATCGGGCTCTATCACGCAGAGATCGGTCATCACCTTGGTCGGCCCCTTCGTCGTGAGGCCGAGCCGCTCGCGGTCGCCCTTCCCCGTCCCGTGGCCGAAGGAGGTGATGAAGGGCAGCCTGTCGACGAAGGCGCGCGCGCCCATCGCCATGGTGATGAAGATCTGCTGGCAGTTGCTGGCGATCTCGGGCGCGCCGCCGCCGCCCGGAAGCCTGACCTTGGGCGCGTCATAGGGGCCGACTACGGTGGTGTTGAGATTGGCGAAGCGGTCGATCTGCGCGCCGCCCAGAAATCCGATGGTGATGCGCCCGCCCTGCAGCCAGTAGCGGAACATCTCGGGCACCGAGACGGTGGTCAGCGCGGTGTCGCAAAGCTCGCCATCGCCGATCGAAAGCGGCAGCACCGAAGGCCGCGTCGAGAGCGTGCCGGATTCGTAGATCAGCGTGATCTTCGGCGCATGCGTCAGCCGGGCGAGGTTGCAGGCAGCCGAGGGAGCGCCGATGCCGACGAAGCAGACGTCGCTGTTGGTCAGCAGCCGCGCGGCGGCGATGGTCATCATCTCGGTCGGGGTCGCGGTCATCACGCCGCCTCCCGCTTGGCATTGGCATGGCGGGCAAAGGCGTCGGGTCCCTTCTCCAGCACGTGCTCCTTCATCCAGGCCAGAAACGTCTCGCGATCCCGCGAAATCTTGTCCCAGGCGATGTAGAAATCGTTGGCGCGCTTGGTGTAGCCTTGCGCATAGGACGGAAACGCCCCGCCCGGCACATGGGCGATCGCGGTCACCGTCCAGGCCGGCAGGATCACCGCATTGGCGTTGCGCGGGCCGAAATCCTCGACGATCTCCTCGACCGTGACGAGCGAGCGCCTGGCCGCCAGCACCGCCTCTTTTTGGACGCCGACGATGCCCTCCAGCATGACATTGCCCTCGCGGTCGGCCTTGAGCGCGTGGATGATCGCAGCGTCGGGCCGGATCGCCGGCACGGTCGCCAGAACCTCAGCCGTATAGGGGCAGGTCACCGACTTGATCCGGTCGTTGACGCTTGGGAGATCGACGCCCTTGTAGCCGCGGAAGACGGCAAAGGGCAGGTTCGCCGCGCCGGCCTCGTAGGCATTGGCCATGGCGGCGTGGCTGTGCTCCTCGATCTCCAGCTTGTGGGGCCAGCCATTCTCGACCGCGTCGCGAAACCGATGCAGCGAGCCGACGCCGGGATTGCCGCCCCACGAAAACACCAGCTTATCGGCGCAGCCCATGCCGATCATCTGGTCGTAAACGAGATCGGGCGTCATCCGGATCAGTGTCAGGCGCTTCTTCGCCTGGCGGATCGCCTCATGGCCGGCGGCATGCGGGATCAGATGGGTGAAACCCTCCATAGCGACGGAGCAGCCGTCGCTCAGGACCGCCTCGACGCCCTCGCTGAGAGAGACGAATTCCGCCACCTTGACATCCCCTCAGAATGTGCGCTTATCGCACAACGTTTTGATTATCGCACTTTATGACGCGTGGAGACCGGGGTCAAGCATGCCGGCCGGGACGCCAGACCGCGACCATATGGCTGCCCTCGAAAAGGGGCTGGCGGTGATCGAATGTTTCGACGCCGCCCATGACCGGTTGACGATCGCCGACGTCGCCCGCGCCACCGACCTCTCGCGCGCCGCCGCAAGGCGCTGCCTGCTGACGCTCGCGAAGATCGGCTATGCCGAATTCGACGGCAAGTTCTTCCGGCTGACGCCGCGCGTGCTGCGGCTCGGCCATGCCTGGCTCGCCTCGGCGGCGCTGCCGCAACTGGTCCAACCCTATCTGGAGCGGCTGTCGGAGGAAACCGACGAATCCTCTTCCGCCTGCCTGCTCGACGGGCACGAGA
>JBKJSB010000332.1:0-10378 GCA_046593015.1 Allobosea sp. | reverse complement strand
TGGCCTATGGCGTCCATGTCTTCACGGCGCTGGGGGCGGCGCTCGGCTTGCTGGCGCTGCAGGCCGTGATCGCAGGCGATCTGGCGTTCGCCTTCATCTGGCTGGGGGCTGCGCTGGCGGTCGATGCGCGCGACGGGCCGCTGGCGCGCCGGCTCGACGTGGCCAGGCTGGCCAGGCGCTATGACGGCGCGCAGCTCGATCTCGTGGTCGACTTCATCACCTACGTCTTCGTGCCCGCTGCGATGCTGCTGCGAGCCGATGTCATGGCGCAGCCCTGGGGGCTGATCGCCGCGCTGGTGGTGACGCTGACCAGCGCGCTCTACTTCGCCGACACCGGCATGAAGACCGACGACTGGTGGTTTCGCGGCTTCCCGGCCGTGTGGAACATCGTGCTGTTCTACATCGTCGCCTTCGCGCCGCCGGTCTGGCTCTCGCTGGCAGTGATCGGACTGGCGACGGTGCTGATGTTCGTGCCGGTGCTGTTCGTGCATCCGGTGAGGGTGCGACGCTGGCGAGGCGCGACCTTCGCCGTCCTTGCCGCGTGGGGCGTCGCGGCCGTCTTCTCTGTCTGGCAGGGGATGCAGCCGGGCTGGGCGGTTAAGACGTTGCTGCTGGCCTGCGCCGCCTACTTCGTGCTGCTCGGGCTGTGGCGTGCGCCGATGCTGCGCGAGGCGCACCGAACTCGCGACTGAACTCGCGAGCTACTCGGCCTCGGTTTCCGTCGACTCAAAAGACGAAGCCACCGGCGCAAGCGCACCCGGTATCGTCGCGACCGGCGCAGGCGCGGGAGGCCGCTCCGGACCCGGCGAGGGCTGGGGCGGCACGCCGCGGCGGGTCGTCCAGCGGCGCGTGCCGATGTCGTACTCGCCGTTGCGCCAGCCGATGAACTCCGCCTCGCCGCCGAAGAAGGCGTTGCGGTCGACATCGCCCTTGATGCCCGGCACGCGGCCGGTCGTGGTGAACTGCCAGAACTCCCAGGGCCGGTCGACATAGCGCGTCTCGGGCAGGGCTGCGGTCGAGCGGATCCAGTAGGGATAGTCGTCGAACTGGCCCTCGAGCACGTCCTTGTGGAAGGTGATGTCGGTGTAGATGATCGGCTTCTTGCCGGTGAGCTGCTCGAGCTCGGTCAGCATGAGCCGGATCTTCTCCAGCGCCAGTTCGCGATCGACCTTCTTCGGGCAGGTCTTGGAATGGCCGTTCCACTCGACGTCGAGCACAGGCGGCAGGGCATCGGGGTCGTTGGGGATGTGCTGCTTGAACCAGACGGCCTGCTCATGCGCCGGACGGCACCAGTAGACGAAATGGTAGGCCCCGCGCGCGATGCCGGCGCGGCGCGCGCCCTCCCAGTTGCGCAGGAAGGCGGGGTCGATGTGGTCGCCGCCTTCGGTCGCCTTCATGAAGACGAAGCGCGTGCCGGCCCCCCTGACGGCGGTCCAGTCGATCTCGCCCTGCCAGCGCGAGATATCGATGCCGTGGATCGGATAGTTGTGCGCGGCGGCCACGCCCGGGTGAGGGCGGTTGTCACCCTTGGCGGGGTAATGGCTCTCCATCGCGACGCAGCCGCCAAGAACCGCGAAAGCGGCGGCGAGAAGGAGCGGGACGGGCTTGAGATTTGTCATGCGGCGGGTCGTCATCTCTACGACAATTGCGGAGAAAACTTGACGGCGGGTTTACGTTACCCGTTTTCGGAGATGCTCGGCTAGCGCAAGCCGAGCAGAATTGTCGCCGTGCCGAGGAAGGCAAAGAACCCGACCACATCGGTCACGGTGGTTACGAATGTTCCCGATGAGACGGCAGGGTCGATCTCGGCGCGGTCGAGCAGGAAGGGGATGGCGACGCCCGCCAATGCGCCTGCGACCAGCGTGATCACCATCGCCAGCGCGATGACGAGGCCAAGGCCCGTATTGCCGAACCAGATGCCTGCGACCACGCCGGTGATCAGCGCGAAGGCTGCGCCGTTGATGAGCGCGACGATCAGCTCGCGCGTAAAGAAGCGGCGGATGTTCCAGGAGCCGAGCTCCTGAGTGGCGAGCGCGCGGACCGCGACCGTCATGGTCTGCGTCGCGGCGTTGCCGCCCTGGCTGGCGACGATCGGGGCGAGGATGGCGAGCGCCACGAGCTGCGTGAGCTGCGCCTCGAACAGGCTCATCACCAGAGCGGCGAGGAAGGCGGTCACCAGATTGACGAAGAGCCAGCGGAATCGGCTCTTGGCGATTTGCGGCACCGAATCCGACAGCTCCTCGTCGGCATCGACGCCGCCGAGCTGCTTGACGTCGTCGTCGGCGGCAGACTCGATCACATCGACGATATCGTCGATCGTCAGCACGCCGACGAGCCGGCCAGCCTCGTCGATCACCGGCGTCGCGATCAGATTGTAGCGCTGGAACAGCCGGGCGACGTCCTCGATATCGTCGGTCGCGTTGACGGCGCGGCTGTCCTCGTCGACCAGCGTGGCGATCGCGACCGGGCGCTGCGTCCGCAGCAGGCGGTCGAGCGGCACCGAGCCGACGAAATGATGCGCCGGATCGGCGACGAGCACCTCGAAGAAGCGCTCCGGCAGGTTCTCGGTCTGGCGCAGATGGTCGATGGTCTGGCCGACCGTCCAGAACGCCGGCACGGCGAGGATTTCGCTCTGCATGCGCCGGCCGGCGCTGTCCTCGGGATAGTCGAGGCCCTGTTGCAGCACGATCCGCTCGGCGGGAGTGAGCTTGGCCAGCACCTCCTGCTTGTCGGCCTCGTCCATGTCCTCGAGGATGTAGACGGCGTCGTCGGTGTCGAGTTCGCGTACGCCCTCGGCGACGGTCTGCGCCGAGAGTTCTTCGAGAATCTCCTCGCGGACGGCGTCGTCGACTTCGGTCAGGGCGGTGAAGTCGAAATCCGCCCCCAGAAGCGAGATCAGGCGCGGGCGCTCGTCAGTGTCGAGCGCCTCCAGCAGCGCGCCGAGATCGGCCTCGTGCATGTCCTCGACGACGCTGCGCAGCGTCGTCAGGTCCGACAGCAGCAGGGCGTGCGAGACCTTCTCGACCAGCTCGTGGTCGAATGCGCCATCCTCGTCGCGGATCGGACGCTCCAGAACCTCGTCGTGAGCCTTCTCGGTGTCGGCCATCGCTTGCGCTCCGCGCTTCGAGAAAGGGGCCAGCCCTTGTGTCAGCGGCGCGCGCGTCTTGCAACGCAACATGACAGGCGTTGTGCTGGAAACGAAAACGGCGATCCTCGCGGATCGCCGTTTTCACGGGCTTTCGCCCCAAACTGGTGCGGTCAAGAGGACTCGAACCTCCACGGGTCTCCCCGCTACCACCTCAAGGTAGTGCGTCTACCAATTCCGCCATGACCGCAGCGGCTCGTCGGGGCCGCGCTGAAGCGGCGTGTCCCTGAGCGGCGCGGGTCTAGCAAATCGAATCCGCCGCCACAAGAGCGTTCGCCGACAAAGTGTCTCGTCAGGCCGCTTCGGCGACGGTCTGCAGCGAGTAGACCGTCGGCCGCATCAGCATCTGGGTGATCTCGACCGAGATCTTGGATCCGCTGACGACGACATTGCCCTTGGCGAAGGGATGGTTGTTGGCGAGGATTTCGACCTCGTCGCTGTCGGACGCGTTAAGCTCGATGATGGCGCCGCGGCCCATGCGCAGCAGCTTGTAGATCGGCATCCGGGTCTGGCCCAGAACCACGGTCAATTCGACAGGAACGAGATCGAGATCGGCCTTCAAGTCCTGCCTCCGGGACACCAATTTTGCAATTCGACCAACGAAACTTGTCTGCCGACCGGATTTGGGCGCATGAGAACCGCGCCGCATCGGGTGAAAAGAGCATCGACCCAACATGGTTAAGCGCAAGTGAAGAGCCGCGCCGAGTTGTCGGTTTTGTTTCTGCCCGAGCCGGGTTCGGCCCCGGTCGAATGGGCGTTGGCCGAGAGGCTGACCGGCTATGAGGAGGCCGTCGCCGAAATGGAGGGGCGCGCCGCGCTGATCGCGGAGGGACAGGCAGCCGAGCGCGTCTGGCTGGTCGAGCATCCGCCGCTCTACACCGCCGGCACTTCAGCGAAGGATGCCGATCTCGTCGCGCCGGGCCGGTTTCCGGTGCATCAGGCGGGCAGGGGCGGACAGTACACCTATCACGGGCCGGGCCAGCGCGTGGCCTATGTCATGCTCGACCTGAAGCGCCGCGAGCCCGATCTGCGCAGGTTCGTCGCGGCGCTGGAAGCCTGGCTGATCGGCACGCTCGACGCGATGAATGTCCGGGGCGAACGCCGCGAGGACCGCGTCGGCGTCTGGGTCCGGCGGCCCGAGAAGGCGCCGGGCGCGGATGACAAGATCGCCGCCATCGGCATCCGCGTCCGGCGCTGGGTCTCGTTTCACGGCGTCTCGCTGAATGTCGAGCCCGACCTCTCGCATTTCGACGGCATCGTGCCTTGCGGCGTCAACGACCAGGGGGTGACGTCGCTGGTCGATCTTGGCTTGCCGGTGACGATGGCGGAGGTCGATTGCGTGCTGCGGGCGCAGTTCGAGCGCATCTTTGGGCCTACCGTGTTGGCGTGACCCCGTGTTGGCATGGGCGGCCTTGCCGTTCATAAGCAGCGTAGAAACCGCGACTGCCCAAGGAGCGCGACGTGCCGGTCATCGAGAGCAAGGTCGATCTGAATTCGGCCGAAACGCAGGCCAATGTGCAGGCCTGGGGCGAGCTTCGCGCCGAGCTTGAGATGCGTCGCGCCGCAGCCGCGCTCGGCGGCAACGCCAAGTCCCGCGAGCGCCACACGTCACGCGGAAAACTGCTGCCGCGGGAGCGCGTGCTGCGCCTGCTCGATCCGGGCTCGGCCTTTCTGGAGATCGGCTCGCTCGCCGCCTTTGGCATGTATGAGGGCGATGTCCATGGCGCGGGGATGATCGCCGGCATCGGCAGGGTCGCGGGCCGCGAATGCATGGTCGTCTGCAACGACGCCACCATCAAGGGCGGCACCTACTACCCGATGACGGTGAAGAAGCATCTGCGCGCGCAGGAGATCGCGGCCGAGAACCGGCTGCCCTGCATCTATCTCGTCGATTCCGGCGGCGCGAACCTGCCGCACCAGACCGATGTCTTTCCAGACCGCGAGCATTTCGGCCGGATCTTCTACAATCAGGCCAATCTCTCGGCCGCCGGCGTTCCGCAGGTCGCAGTCGTGATGGGGTCCTGCACGGCGGGCGGGGCCTATGTGCCGGCGATGTCCGACGAGACCATCATCGTGAAGAACCAGGGCACGATCTTCCTCGGCGGCCCGCCGCTGGTGAAGGCCGCGACCGGCGAGGTCGTGACGGCGGAAGATCTCGGCGGCGCGGACGTGCATGCCAGGCTGTCGGGCGTTGCCGACCACTATGCCGGCGACGACACCCATGCGCTGGCGATCGCGCGGCGCATCGCCGGCAACCTCAACAGCGTCAAGCGGCCCGATATCGACATCGCGGAAGCGGTCGAGCCGCTCTACCCGGTCGAGGAGTTGGAAGCCGTCGTCCCGACCGATCTGAAAAAGCAATACGACATCCGCGAGGTCATCGCCCGGCTGGTCGACGGCTCGGATTTCGACGAGTTCAAGCGGCTCTACGGCCAGACGCTGATTACGGGCTTCGCCCGCATCCATGGGATCCCGGTCGGCATCGTCGCCAATAACGGCATTCTCTTCTCGGAGAGCGCGCTGAAGGGGGCGCATTTCATCGAACTGTGCTGCCAGCGCCGGATTCCATTGCTCTTCCTGCAGAACATCACCGGATTCATGGTCGGCCGCGATTTCGAGACGCGCGGCATAGCCAAGGATGGAGCCAAGCTCGTGACCGCCGTTGCCTCGGCGCGCGTGCCCAAGATCACCGTGCTGGTCGGCGGCTCGTTCGGGGCGGGCAATTACGGCATGTGCGGCCGGGCCTATTCGCCGCGCTTTCTGTTCACCTGGCCCAATTCGCGCATCTCGGTGATGGGCGGCGAACAGGCCGCCAGCGTGCTCGCCACCGTCCGTCGCGACAATATCGAGGCCGAGGGCAAGAGCTGGTCGGGCGATGAGGAAGAGGCGTTCAAGGCGCCGATCCGCTCGAGATACGAGGAGGAGGGTTCGCCCTACCACGCCACCGCCCGGCTCTGGGACGACGGCATCATCCTGCCCTCGGAGACGCGCCGCGTGCTGGCGCTGGCATTTTCGGCCTGCCTCAATGCGCCGGTGTCGGAGACGAAATTCGGCGTCTTCCGCATGTAGGCGGCGGAAACGCCGTTATTTCCTGCCTCCTCATTCACCAGCACTTAACCAAGATCGCGTCTGATCGACGCGTCTGAGTTTCGGGTCTTCGCTAAGTCTGCGGCGATCCCGGTGGTTGCGTGAGTGGCGTGCATGGGTTTCTCGATACGCAGGGCCGGGCGCATCCGCGCCGGCTCGCATGGCCAAAGGCGGCGCGCGCTCTGCGTCAGGTTGCTGCTCACATCTGTCGCGCTCGGGTTGTTCGCGCTGGCCGGATGGCCGGAGCAGGCGGCCGAGCCGGTCGCCCTTGCGGCCAGGACCGAGCCGGCGGCCTCGCATCGCATAACCGATAAGCCAGCCCCGGCTCGCTACAGCGCCCTGCTGGATGCCCGCGTCACTATCGGCGCGACGCCGCTGACCTTCGCGGAGCAGGCCCCCCTGAGCGCGGCTCTCAAGCCCGCGATCGCGGACCCGATGCAGACCGCAAGCCTGCCGTCCTCGACGCAGATCTCGCGCCATGCCCAGGATGGCGAGACCGCACTGTCCGCACAATCCGCGCCGCCGCCGCTGATCACCTCACGGCTGATCGATGCGCCGCTGCCGGTGCCGCGCCCCGCCGATCTGAAAATCCCGACTCCGACCGAACCGAAAAGCGCCGCCGCCGCTGAGAAAGCGCGACTTGCCGCCACACCCGCGACCCGTCGCGGCAAATCGACCCCGGTCGCCGCCGCAGCGCCCGAGGACAACCGCAACTTCATCCAGAAGCTGTTTGGCGTCTCGCCGCGCGAGGCCGGCACGCAACTGGCCTATGCCGCGCCGCAGGATGGGGAACTCGACCGCGGAGCGGGGATTGTGCCGGGCCTGCGGCTCACGCCCCGGCCGGCGACGCCGCCGTCCAGCATGAGCGCCGGCACGGCCGTCTACGATATCAAGGCGTAGGTGGTGCATCTGCCCAATGGCGAGCGGCTGGAGGCCCATTCCGGCTTCGGCGAGAAGATGGACGACATCCGCTTCTCGCATGTCCGGATGAACGGCGTGACGCCGCCCCACACCTACAAACTCGTCGAGCGCGAGGCGCTGTTCCATGGCGTGCGGGCGATCCGGCTGCATCCTGTCGGCGGCAGCGGCGCGATCTTCGGCCGTGCCGGGCTGCTGGCCCACAGCTATCTGCTCGGCCCCAGCGGCCAGTCCAATGGCTGCGTCTCGATCAAGGACTATGATCGCTTCCTGCAGGCCTATCTGCGGGGCGAGATCAAGCGGCTGGTGGTGGTGGCGAGTCTCTGAGCGCGGCGGAGTTTGATCGCGCGCTTGCCGCGCCTCAATCCAGAATCCGCGCCAGCACCTTTTCCAGCAGGTCGAGTCGGTAGGGCTTCTTGAGCAGTTCCGTGCGCGGCTCCGAGGCGAAGCCTTCAATACGATCCCGGCCGGTGGCGAAAATGACGCCGATGCCGGGATTCAGGTCGCGCAGGCGGCGGGCGAGGTCGAGGCCTGAGATATCGGGCAGCCCGATATCGGTCAACAGGATGTCGATCTCCTGCCGGGCCGCGATCTCCAGCGCCTGCCTGCCGCTATCGGCCTCGACCACGGCATAGCCGAGTTCCTCGACCAGATCGACCGTGTCCATCCGGATGATGGCCTCGTCCTCGCAGACCAGCACGGTCAGGCGGCGCTTGGGTTCGGGCGCTGGTTGCGGGGTCTGGCTCTGCATCGGCTGCGGCGGCTCGGCTGCGGCGCGCTTGCCGGTCTGTGCGAGCACCTGCCGGACCTTCCGCGCCAGCGCCTCGTGGCTGTAGGGCTTCGAGATCAGGTTGACGCCCTCGTCGAGCCGTCCGCCATGGACGATCGAGTTCTCGGTGTATCCGGATGTGAAGAGCACGCCGAGATCGGGCAGGCGCTCCTTGGCCTTGCGCGCCAGCTCAGGGCTCGTCAGCGTGCCCGGCATGACCACATCGGTGAAGAGCAGGTCGATGGCGACGCCGCTTTCGATCACGGCCAGCGCGCTTTGGGCATCAGGCGCCTTCAGCACGCGGTAGCCGAGTTCGCTCAGTAGCGCGATCACCGTCTCGCGCACGCCCTCGTCGTCCTCGACCACGAGGATGGTCTCGCTGCCGCCGCTGACCGGGCCGGATTCGCTCTCGACCAGCACGTCCTCGGCCTGTGTCGAGCGCGGCAGATAGAGTTTCACCGTCGTGCCCTGGCCGGGCTCGCTGTAGATCTTCACATGGCCGCCGGACTGCTTGACGAAGCCGTAGACCATCGAGAGGCCAAGGCCCGTGCCCTTGCCTTCGGGCTTGGTCGAGAAGAACGGCTCGAAGACCTGCTCCAGCACCTGCGCGCTCATGCCGGAGCCGGTGTCGGTGACCGCGACCATGACGTATTGCCCGGCCCCGACATCGGCATGGCTGCGGACATAGGCGTCGTCGAGGAAGGCGTTGCCGGCCTCGATGGTGAGGCGGCCTTGAGAATCCATCGCGTCGCGCGCGTTGATCGCGAGGTTGAGCAGCGCGTTTTCGAGATTGGTCGGGTCGGCAAGCGTGTTCCAGAGCCCGCCGGCGATCACGATCTCGATCTCGACGGCCTCGCCGAGCGTGCGCCGCAGCAGATCGTCCATGCCGCGGATGAGGCGGCCGGCATTGACGACCTTCGGTTCGAGCGGCTGGCGACGGCCGAAGGCGAGCAGTTGCGCCGCGAGCTTCGAGCCGCGCCCGACGCCGGCCATGGCGTTCTCGACACGCTTCTCGGCCTTCGCGTTGCCGGTGATCTCGCGCGAGAGCAGCTGCAGGTTGCCGCTGATTACCTGAAGCAGGTTGTTGAAGTCGTGCGCGACGCCGCCGGTCAGGTTGCCGATGGCCTCCATCTTCTGGCTGTGGCGCAATGCGTCCTGCGCCTTGGCGAGCTCCATCGTGCGGAGCGCGACGCGCTCCTCCAGCGTGGTGGCGAGATCGGCGAGCGCGGCTTCGGCCGTCTTCTGGTCGTCGATATCGGTGTTGGTGCCGATCCAGCGCAGGATCGCGCCGTCCGGGTCCTTCGCCGGCACGGCCCTGGCGATATGCCAGCGGAAGGCGCCGTCATGGCGGCGCAGGCGGAACTCCGTCTCGTAGAGGCTGCCGCCGCGCCGGGCGTCTTCCCAGCTCGCGGCACCGTCGGAGATATCGTCGGGATGCACCATGCCGGCCCAGTTCTCGCCGTCGAGCGAGCCGGGTGCGGCGCCGCTATAGGCGTAGATCTGCGCGTTGAACCAGTCGAGCAGCCCGTCCGGCGTGGCGGTCCAGACATGGTTCGGCATCGACTGGGACAATGTGCGGAAGCGCGCTTCGCTCTCGCTCAGCGCGGCCTCGGCCTTCTTGCGGCCGGTGATGTCGAGGAACAGGACCGAGAAGCGCTCCGGCCCGACGCGCCTGGCGCGCGCCTCGAACCAATGGTCCTTGAGCGCGGGGACGTTGATCTCGTAGCGCGCCGGCTCGCCGGTATCGACCACGCGTGCATAGGTCGTGATCAGCTCGCGGGGCAGGTTCGGGATCACCTCGCTGACGCAGCGGCCGATGGCGTTGCCCATCTTCACGTCCGTGCGCGCCTCGAAGGCCGGGTTCATCTCGACGAAGCGGAAATCCGTCATCTTGCCGGCGGCGTCGCGCACGGCGTCGCCGACGAAGAAGCCCTCATGCATCTGTTCGAACAGGTTGCGCCAGCGCGCCTCGCTGGCGCGCACCGCGTCTTCGGCGGCCTTGCGCGTGGTGACGTCGAAACAGACGCCGACAAAGCGCTGCCGCCCGTTCTCCGGCGCCGCGACCGCCTCGCCCTGGCGTGCGATCCAGAAGGTCTCGCCGGTATCCGGATCGACCCGGCGATACTCCGCATAGGCGAGCGGGTTGGGCTTGCCGAGCTGCTTGGTGCCGGCCAGGTCGACATCGTCGGGATGGAGCAGGCCGACGAGCAGGCGGTCGGTGACCTGGACGCCGGGCGCGATGCCCCAGATGCGGCGATACTCGTCGGAGACGTCGAGCAGCCCGGTCTCGGGATACCATTCGAAGACGCCGACCCCGCCCGCCTCCTGGGCGATCTTGAGACGCTGTTCCGCCCGGATGCGCTCGGTGATCTCGACCACGACCGCATAGACGCCGGCGGGCGCGCCGTCGTCGCCGAGGATCGGCATGTAGTCGAGGTCGAGCCAGCAATCCTCAAAGG
>JBKJSB010000328.1:0-8382 GCA_046593015.1 Allobosea sp. | reverse complement strand
CCACGAACTGATTTCGCCTCCACGTTCGCCGCGTGCGCGCATCCCCTCCCCCACCCATCTCGGGCTTGCCCGAGATGGGCAGCCAAAAGTGCTCAAGTCGGCAACAGCCGACTTGAGTGGGGAGGGGATGGGGGGCGAACGACCGGGTGAGCGGTTATGGCCGGCTGCATCAGCCGCATGGCAAACGCTTCACCTCTATCGACCCTGCTCCACCCCACTCCTAACCCCTCCCCACAAGGGGAGGGGAATGCGCTTTTCCTTTCGAGGCCAGAGACCAAACCCATGCTCATCGCCCACATGACCGACCTGCACATCCGCCCGCCGGGCAAGCCGGCCTATCGCGTCTCGGAGACGAACGCGCTCAGCGAACGCGCGCTCGACGCCATCGCCGCCTTGCGCCCCCGCCCCGACCTGCTGGTGATCACCGGCGATCTGACCGATTGCGGGCTGGCCGAGGAGTATGCGCTGCTGCAGGAGATGCTCGGCCGCGTCGGCATGCCGGTGCTGATGGTGCCCGGCAATCACGACCGGCGCGACAACCTCGTCGCGGGCCTGACGCTCGATCCTCGCACCGTGCATGATTCCGGCTTCGTCCAGTTCGTCGCCGATATCGGACCTATGCGGCTGATCGGCCTCGACACGCTGGTCCCGGGCCGGAGCGCCGGGGGCTTGTGCGAGGCGCGGCTCGCCTTTCTTGACAGGGCGCTCACGGAGGCCGGGGAAAGGCCGGTCGCGATCTTCATGCACCACCCGCCCTTCACCTGCGGCATAGCCCATATGGATGCGATCCGCCTGCTCGACGGCGCCGACGCCTTCGCGGGCATCGTCGCCCGTCACCCCAATATCGAGCGCATCCTCTGCGGCCACCACCACCGCCCGATCGTGACGCGTTTCGCCGGGACCATCGCCCAGATCGCGCCGAGCGTGACGCATCAGGTCACGCTCGACCTGACGGATGCCGGCGCGGCGACCTTCCACATGGAGCCGCCCGCCTATCTGCTTCACTCATTCCGCAAGGGCGCCGGCTTCGTCAGTCACACGGCTTATGTCGAGCGCTATCCGGGCCCCTACCCCTTCGTGCTCGACGCCGATTATCCCGGCGCGCAGGA
Source organism: Allobosea sp. (assembly GCA_046593015.1). Lineage (GTDB taxonomy): Bacteria > Pseudomonadota > Alphaproteobacteria > Rhizobiales > Beijerinckiaceae > Allobosea. The sequence continues at coordinate 7,273 of JBKJSB010000328.1, read as the reverse complement.
CTGAGGCACGCGTTGGCGGCGCGCGAGGTTGCTCGGAGAGCGGCGCATTCGACAGCATCATGTCGTCCGGGCATGGGCGCCGCCATTTCGGGGTTGCCAAGCGCGCGCGCAGCGGCTATCTCACCGCCATCGAACGGCCACGGGCGTATAGCCCCGCCGAACGGCACGCGCCCGTAGCTCAGCTGGATAGAGCATCAGACTACGAATCTGAGGGTCAGAGGTTCGAATCCTTTCGGGCGCGCCATCACTTTCTTGCCGACGGATTTGTCTGCTAACACCTTGAACGGTAAGGCAAAATCAACCGTTCTAGCTTAGCTGACCATCCACAAAACCGGCAGCAGGCCAGTCAGGCATCTCGACCGCCCCCCTCCCTTATTTCATCGTGTGGCGGACCTCCGCCATCGATACGCCCGTAGTCCAAGACAATAAGCGAAGCCGGATCCAGGCAAAGCCCTTCCCTCGCTTTATGGCAGTCCGCGATGCGCGACGCATAGGCACTTGTGGAGCCTTGAGCCTTCCGCTCTTTCATGCCGTGTTGATGTTGCGACCGTCATGCCTCAATGAAAATCCCGTGATTTCGGCAGGATGCGGACATCGCGCGGATGGCGGCCGCGCGGGATTTGCGGGTGCAGGATTTCGTCTGCCCGCGTCAGGGCGATCGCCGCGCGATGGGTGTCCGACAGGCTGAGCAGATCGGCTGTTCGGTCAAAGACGCGCTGCGCCATCAGATGCGTCACGCCCTCGGGGCTTTTCTGGACGCGGCCTTCGACCAGGAGCAGCCGCGCACCCATGACCTCGCGGCGGAACCGCTCGAACAGCCTCGCCCAGAGCACGACATTGGTGACGCCGGTCTCATCCTCCAGCGTGATGAAGATGGCCTTGCCATTGCCGGGGCGCTGCCGCACCAGCACGATGCCGGCGGTCCGAACGAAGGCGGCGTCGGGTCTGGCGTCGGTCTCCGCGCTGCTCGAAACCCTCTGGGAGCGGAACAAGGGGCGTAACAGGCCCATCGGGTGACCTTTAAGCGAAAGCCGCGCCGTCTGATAATCAGCGACGATATGCTCCTGCAGGGCCATGACGGGGAGCGCCGTGTCGGGCTCGGCCCCGAGTTCCTGCGCCTGCGCCGCCATGAAGAGCGGCAATGCGTCGTCATCGGGCAGCCGCCGCACCGCCCAGAGCGCCTCGCGGCGATCAAGGCCGATCGACCGAAACGCATCGGCATCGGCGAGCAGGCGCATGGCGCGGGCAGGAAGTCGGGCGCGGCGGGCGAGGGTTTCGACATCGGCAAAGCCCGCACCGCGCGCATTCGAGAGTCGGATAGCCCATTCTTCGGTGAAGCCGTCGATCTGGCGCAGGCCGAGGCGAAGGGCGAGCGCTCCCTGCCCGTCGCGCTCCAGCGCATTGTCCCAAACGCTCAGATTGACATCGATCGGGCCCGGCTCCACCCCGCCATTCTCCTTCGCCTCCCGCACGATCTGCGCCGGAGCGTAGAACCCCATCGGTTGCGAGTTCAGCAGCGCGCAGGCGAAGGCGGCGGGATGGTGGCATTTCAGATAAGACGAGACGTAGACCAGCTTGGCGAAGGAGGCGGCGTGGCTCTCGGGGAAGCCGTAGCTCCCGAAACCCTTGATCTGGTCGAAGCAGCGCTGGGCGAAGGCGCGCTCATAGCCGCGCGCCACCATCCGCCCGACCATCAGCTCTTCGTAATTGCCGATGGTGCCGTCATTGCGGAACGTCGCCATCGCCTTGCGCAGGCCGTTGGCCTCGATGTCGCTGAACTTCGCCGCGACCATGGCGAGTCTCATCGCCTGTTCCTGGAAGAGCGGCACGCCCTTGGTCTTGTTCAGCACCTCGAACAACTCGTTGGCGGGGCCCTGCTCTGGCGCGGGCGCGGGATAATCGACCTCCTCGATGCCGGCCCGCCGCCGCAGATAGGGATGGACCATGTCGCCCTGGATCGGGCCGGGCCGCACGATCGCGACCTGGATGACGAGGTCGTAGAGTTTTCGCGGCTTCAGCCGGGGCAGCATGTTCATCTGAGCCCGGCTTTCGACCTGGAAGACGCCGAGCGACTTGCCCTCGCAGAGCATGTCATAGGTCTTCTCGTCATCCTTTGGCACGTCGGCGAGGCCGAAATTCTTGCCTTCATGCTCGCGCAGCAGATCGAAGGCTTTTCGGATGCAGGTCAGCATGCCGAGCGCCAGCACATCGACCTTCATCAGTTTCAGTTCGTCGATATCGTCCTTGTCCCATTCGATGAAGGTCCGGTCGGCCATTGCGGCCTTGCCGATCGGCACCATCTCGTCGAGGCGATCGCGCGCCAGCACGAAACCGCCGACATGCTGCGAGAGATGGCGGGGAAAGCCGAGCAGGCGGATGGCGAAGCCGACCGCCCGCGCGATCGTGGGATTGGTCGGATCGAGCCCGGCCTGACGGACATGGGCGTCGCCGATCCCGGTGCCCCAGCTGCCCCATTGCGTTGAGGCGATCCGTGCCGTGACGTCCTCGGTCAGCCCGAGCGCCTTGCCGACATCGCGGATGGCGCTGCGCGGGCGGTAGCGGATCACGGTGGCGGCGATGCCGGCCCGGTGGCGGCCATAGGTGCGGTAGATCCACTGGATCACCTCCTCGCGCCGCTCATGCTCGAAATCGACGTCGATATCAGGCGGCTCCCTGCGCTCGGTCGAAATGAAGCGCTCGAACAGCACGTCGCTCTCGGCGGGATCGACCGCGGTGATGCCGAGCAGATAGCAGACGGCGGAGTTGGCGGCCGAGCCGCGCCCCTGGCAGAGAATGCCCCTGCTTTCGGCGAATTCGACGATCTGGCGGATGGTCAGGAAATAGCGGGCGTAGTTCAGCCGCGCGATCAGATCGAATTCCTTTCTCAGCAGACCCTGGACCTTCGGCGGAACGCCGTCCGGATAGCGGATCTCGCTGCAGCGGCGGACCAGTTCCTCCAGCCAGGCCTGATCCTTCCAGCCGGGCGGGACGGGCTCGTCGGGATACTCGTATTCGAGTTGGCCGAGATCGAACTCGATCCGGCTCATGAGATGCGCGGTCTCGGCGATGGCTTCGGGCGCATCGCGAAACAGGCGCGCCATCTCATGCCCGGTCTTGAGATGGCGTTCGGCATTGGCTTCGAGCAGGCGCCCTGCCCGCTCGATCGAAACACCCTCGCGGATGCAGCTCAACACATCCTGCAGATCGCGCTGCTCCGGCGCGTCGTAGAGCACGTCGTTGGTGGCGAGCAGCGGCGTGCGGGTCGAGGCCGCGATCCCCTTCAGCCGGGCAAGCCGGCGGCGATCGTCGCCGCGGCGATGCATGGTGGCGCCGAGCCAGATCGCGCCGGCGGCGGCCTCCTCCAGCCGGGCGAGAAGCACTGGCAGACCGTCAAGGTTGCGGCCAGGCATCACGATCAGCAGGAGATCGCGCGCGTCGGCGAGCAGATCGTCGAGATGCAGAAGGCAGTCGCCCTTTTTGACGCCCTCCTTGAGATTGCCATGGCTGAGCAGCCGGCAGAGCCGCCCCCAGCCCTGACGATTGGCCGGATAGACCACGATATCGGGCGTCCCGTCGGCAAAGACGAGGCGGGCTCCGGTCGCGAGCCTGAAGCATTCCGCCATCCTCCGAAGCTGCTCTTCCGTGAAAGGCAAATCGGCAAAGGCGGGGTTGTCGAGCCAGATATATTCGCCGGGGCTGCCGCCCTCGCGAATCCTGTCCGGAGGCGGCAAACCGGCTTCACGCAGATGCCTGAGCGCAGCCCAGGCCCGAACCACGCCGGCAAGCGTATTCCGATCGGCGATACCGAGGCCGGCATGGCCGAGCAACAAAGCGGTCAACACCAGATCGGGGCCTGGCGAAGCGCCGCGCAGGAAGGAGAAATTCGTCGCGGCGACGAGTTCGGCAAAGGGAGCGCCGTCCTGTTTCATGCGAAGAGCCCGTGCAGGAACCAGCGCGGCTGCGGGGTGCCATCCTCATGCAGCCCGGCGCGGAAGAGCCAGAAGCGCCGCCCCTGCTCATCCTCGACGCGGTAATAGTCGCGCATCGGTTCAGACGAGCCGTCGCGCCACCATTCCGGCGCGATCCGCTCGGGGCCCTCGGCACGCGCCACTTCATGCAGCACGCGTCGCCAGCGAAACCGCATCGGCGGCCCGTCTGGAACCTCCGACATCGTCTCAACCGTTTGGGGCGGATCGAAGAGATGCAGCGGCCGCGCCGGCGGCTCGCCATGCTGCGGCGCAGGCCAGGCCGTGACCGGATCGCTCGTCGCGCCAGCCGCAACCATCCGCCCCTGGCGACGTGGATCATGGCTGTCCCGCGCCGCGAAACGCAGGACCCGGTCCCGCCCGAACCGGGTGACCAGCCGGTCCACGAGAGCGGCGACCTCGTCGTCTTCGACCATGCGGCGATCGAGATGCCCCTGCGTCTCGGCCATCGGTTCGCAGAAGGGTATGACGAGCTTGACGGCGTCGAAACCAAAGCCTGGATCGAGCGGGTCGGCCAGCGTCTCGACCCGTTCGCGCCAGAGCCGCAGGATGATGCCGGCATCGCGGCACGGGCGGCTGGTTTCGAGAGCGAGCCGACGGACGGCGCCATCGGACCGGAAGAGAGCGATTTCGAAGACGCGCCCGCCCGCGCCGCGCCGCGCCAGAACGCGCGCCGCTTCCGCGATCAGGCGTGCGACCACCTCCGTAAGCCCGGCGGTATCGAGCAAGGGTTCGGCGAAATGCCGCTCGACGACGCAATCGGGCAAAGGCCTCAGCGGCGTGATCCGGACATCCTCATGCCCGAGCGTGCGTCGCAGCCTCGCCACCAGCGCCTCGCCGAAGCGGGCCGACAATGTCGCGGACGGGCGCTCCGCAAGATCCGAGACCGTCTTCAGCCCGGCTCGCGACAGGGCGATCACCGCCTCGGCCGGCAGGACGAGGGCGGCGATCGGGAGCGGCCGGATCGCCGCCTCATCCTCGCCTGGCGCAGCGACGCCGCCGCGCCCGAAACGCGAGAGGGCATGAGCCGCCTCCGGCGTCCCCGCGATCGCCGCGCGATGGCCAAGGCCCGCAGCGGCCATCCGCTGCCCGATCAGCGCCATAAGCGCCGCCTCGCCGCCAAACAGATGGGCGCAGCCCGTAATGTCCAGCATCAACCCGTGGGGCGGATCGAGCGCAACCAGCGGCGTGAAGCGGTCGCAATAGGCGGCGAGCCGGTCCAGGAAAGCGCAATCGGCCTCGGGCTGGGCCGGCAGGGCGAGGAGAGCGGGGATGCGCGCGCGCGCGTCGGCGAGCGTCAGGCCCCGCGTCAGGCCCAGCGCGATGGCGCGGGGGTCGCAATCGACCAGCTTGAGCGCGTTGTGCTCCCTGCCGACCAGAACGACCGGCTGCTCAGGCGACCCTGCGTCGGGTTGCCGCGAGATCGGGCGTTTCAGCCGATCCGTTGGCAGGAAAGGCAACCACAGGGCGAGATAGCGGCGGGGCATCGGTGTTTCTCCCAGGGCGGATCGTGGCAGGCGCCTGGGCTCCCGGCTGGAAACATCGTCGGTCACGGTCCCACTCCACACGCCACTCGCCCTGGTCGGGGCCGCCGCGATGGCGCAGCAGCCGCAAACGGAAAGCCGGATCGCCCGGCGCATTGGCCTCCCGCGCTTGCGATGGATAGGCCTCGACCAGCCAGCGGCTGCGCGCGGCGCTGGCCTCCGGCCGCGCAACCCTCAGCAGCAGCGTGATGACCCCCGACGTTTCCGCCATGAGCGCGAGCCGGCGGCTCGCCGTAAGGTCGAGCAGGCGCGGCTCGCCCCAGGGTTCGATCAGCACCGCGCCGAGCGCCCCGCAGCGCGCCGCCTCAGCTCCCGCGCGCAGAACCGCAGTCGCATCGTGGGCCCGGACGAGCACGACACGCCCCGGGTCGAGGCCGAGCTCGGCCAGGCCGGGCGAATGGGGCCGGCCCATTTCGATGTCGAGAGGATCCTGCCGAACCCAGAGGATCGGTCTCTCCCCTGCCGCTCGCCAGGCCAGCCCGAGCGCGACGATCGTGGCGGCCGGGAGGCTCGCCATGCCCTGCGCGTAAAGCTCATGCAGGGCTCCGCGGACAAGACCGCCGTCCAGGACAGCGTCAAGCGCGGGCAGCCCGAACCCGACCCGACCTGTCATGGCGGGCGTGCGGAGGAGCGCGGCCTCTTCAAGATGACGGCGCAGGGCAGCCAGGGCAGGACGATCGGGCATGGGCTCGCAAACGGGTTATGTTCTTGATATGTTCCATCCTAGATCAGGTCTTCCGGAAAGACGAGTCACTCCTGAGCCCACCCACACATTCGTGGCAGCTTCGCTTAAACCAGAACCTGGTCCTGCCTTTCAGCGCATCTCGCTGGAATGGTAGCCGGCGATGGCCGATCGGCGCTGGCAGCCGGCGATTGTCGCGAAGGCATCTAGACCCCCGCATACTCCCGGTACCACGCCACGAAGCGCGCGATGCCGGTCTCGATCGGCGTGTCTGGCCGGAAATCGACCGCCGCCATCAGGTCGGCGACATCGGCATAGGTCGCGCGCACATCGCCCGGCTGCATCGGCAGGTGCCGCTTGATGGCGCGCCGTCCGCAGGCGTCCTCGATCACCGCAATGAAGCGGTCGAGCCTCACCGGCGTGTGATTGCCGATATTGTAGATCCGCCATGGCGCATCGGCGCTGGCGGGGTCCGGCGCGGGGCGGTCCTGGGCCGATCTTGGACCCGGCACCTTGCCGCAAAGCCGGACGATCGCCTCGCTGACGTCATCGACATAGGTGAAGTCGCGGCTCATCTCGCTCTCGGCGTAGACGTCGATCGGCGCGCCTTCGAGGATGGCCTTGGTGAACTTGAAATAGGCCATGTCAGGTCGGCCCCAGGGACCGTAGACCGTGAAGAAGCGCAGCGCCGTAGCCGGGATGCCGTAGAGATGGGCGTAGCTATGGGCCATCAGCTCGTTGGCGCGCTTGGTCGCGGCATAGAGCGAGACCGGGTGATCGGCCGCGTCATGTTCGCTGAAGGGAACCTTGGCGTTGGCCCCGTAGACCGAGCTCGACGAGGCATAGATCAGATGCGCGACCGGGTGAGCGCGGCAGGCTTCCAGCACCGACAGGAAACCGTCGAGATTGGAATGGGCATAGGCGCGCGGATTGTCGAGCGAGTAGCGCACCCCGGCCTGCGCGGCGAGATGGATCACGACCTCGGGCCTGAACGCGGCGAAGGCCGCGAGCAGGCCATCATGGTCGGCGATATCGAGCCGGGCGAAGGAGAAGCCGTCCTG
>JBKJSB010000205.1:0-7440 GCA_046593015.1 Allobosea sp. | reverse complement strand
TACTGAGCGGTCGTTCTTCCGCCTCATCCATGACGCACTGAAACACCGCGTCATCCCGGACAAGCGGCGAAGCCGCGCCGATCCGGGATCCATCATCGGGAACGACCGCGCTGCAGGATGGATCCCGGAGCTCCGCTTCGCTGCGTCCGGGATAACGGCGGAGGGTGTGACAAGCACCTTAGAAAAAGGACACCGCATGGACCTCCTCTCCTCCTCGAAAGCCTTCGGCGGTTCGCAGCGGGTCTATCGCCACCAGAGCGAGGCCTGCGCCTGCCCCATGAATTTTGCGATCTTCCTGCCGCCGCAGAGCGAGGAGAGGCCGGTGCCGGTGTTGTGGTATCTCTCGGGCCTGACCTGCTCGCACCAGAATGTCATGGACAAGGGCGAATACCGCGCCGCAGCCGCCGCCAACGGCGTCGCGATCATCTGCCCCGACACCTCGCCGCGCGGCGAAGGCGTGCCCGACGAGCCGGAGAACTGGCAGTTCGGCTCGGGAGCGGGCTTCTATCTCGACGCGACGCAGGAGCCTTATGCAAAGAACTACCGGATGGAGAGTTACATCCGCGACGAACTGCCTGCGCTGGTTTCCGAACATTTTCCACTCGACATGGGGCGGCAGGGCATTTTCGGTCATTCGATGGGCGGCCATGGCGCGATCACGCTCGCGCTGAAGAACCCGCAGCGCTACGGCTCGGTGTCGGCCTTCGCGCCGATCAGCCAACCCTCGACCGCCGGCTGGTCGAAGCCCGCGCTGGAAAAATATCTCGGCCCCGACGAGACGAACTGGCGGTCTTACGATGCGACGCTGCTGATCGCCGACGGCCATCGCGTTCCCGACCTGCTGGTTGACCAGGGCACGGCCGACGGCTTTCTGGAAGAAGGCCTGCGCCCGCAATTGCTGGAGGTCGCCTGCGCCACGGCCGGCATCCCGCTGACGCTGACAATGCGCGAGGGCTACGACCACTCCTACAACTTCGTCTCGACCTTCATGGCCCTGCACATCGCCTGGCATGCGGAGAAACTGAAGGCCTGAACCACAGCCCTCATCCTGAGGAGCGCTCGCAGAGCGCGTCTCGAAGGATGCTCTAGCCAGTGCGTTCGGGCGCATCCTTCGAGACGCCGCTTCGCGGCTCCTCAGGATGAGGGCGGTGGATGAGATCGATGCAGATATTGTTTGTAACGCCTGTCGAAGTCGCAGCGGGCTGGACGTCATCATGGCAGCCGGGGGATGGTTCTCCGGCGTCCATGACGAGGCCAAGCCATGCAGTACATGCTGATCTTCCGCGAAAACGCGACCGAGTTCGACCTGCGCGACGACCCCGAGAAGGCGCCGGCCTATTGGGGCTCCTGGATGGCCTATATCGGCGCGCTCAACGAGGCCGGCGTCGTCGTTAGCGGCAACGGCCTGCAGCCGCCGACGACCGCGACGATGGTGCGCGTCCGCAACGGCCAGCGCCAGGTCCAGGACGGCCCCTATGCCGACACTAAGGAGCAGCTCGGCGGCTATTTCATCATCGAGGTTGCAGGGCTCGACGAGGCGTTGGACTGGGCGGCGCGCAGCCCCTCGGCTTCCTATGGCTCGACCGAGGTGCGCCCGGTGCTGCCGCCTCCGCCGCAACCGCCGGCCTGATGCAGCCCGAAAGCGTCCTGACCGAGGAGGCGCGCGCGGCGGCCGAGCTCGCCGCCCGCGCCTCCTATGGCCGGCTCATCGCGCTGCTTGCGCGGCAATGGCGCGATCTCGCCGCCGCGGAGGACGCGCTCGCCGACGCGTTCCGTGCCGCTCTGGAACACTGGCCCAACTCCGGTGTGCCGGCGCGGCCGGAGGCCTGGCTGCTCACCACGGCGCGGCGCGTCCTGATCGACCGTAACCGGGCGCAGGCCGTCCGCGCAGATGCCGAGCCGACGCTCGCCCTCCTCTCGAACCAGTTCGCCATGGCGGAACCCGCGCTTTTCCCCGACGCCCGGCTCAAGCTGCTCTTCGTCTGTGCCCATCCGGCGATCGACGTCTCGGCGCGGACGCCGCTGATGCTCCAGACGGTGCTCGGGCTCGACGCTGCCCGCATCGCTGCCGCCTTCCTGACCTCGGCCTCCGCGCTCGGCCAGCGTCTGGTCCGGGCCAAGGCAAAGATCAGGGATGCCGGAATCGCCTTCGCGGTGCCCGGGCAGAGCGATCTCGCGCCGCGCCTCGACGCCGTGCTGCAGGCGGTCTACGCCGCCTATGGCAGCGGCTGGGAGGATGTGGCGGGCGCGGACCCCAGGCGTCGTGGGCTTGCTGAGGAGGCGATCTGGCTCGGCCGCCTGATCGCCGGCCTGCTGCCGCGCGAGCCCGAGGCGCATGGCCTGCTGGCGCTGATGCTGCATTGCGAGGCACGGCGCGAGGCGCGGCGTGACGCCAGCGGCGCGTTCGTGCCCCTCGCAGAGCAGGATGTCGCGCTCTGGTCGAGGCCGATGATCGGGCAAGCCGAAAGCGCGCTCGGCGAGGCCTCGAAGCTCGGCCGCATCGGCCCCTTCCAGCTCGAGGCCGCGATCCAGTCGGTGCATGCCGCGCGCGACGTGTCGGGCCGCACCGATTGGCCGGCGCTGGCGCAGTTGCATGAGGGGCTGGCCCGGCTCGCACCGACGACGGGCGTCCTGGTCAGCCGCGCGGCGGCCTTCGCCGAGGCCTTCGGGCCGGAACGCGGGCTAGCGCTGCTGGCGGAGCTGCCCGAGGCGGAGATCGTCTCCTATCAGCCCTACTGGGCGCTGAGCGCGCATCTGTGGCGACGGCTCGGCCGGGACGCCGAAGCCCGCACGGCGTTCGACCGCGCGATCGGACTCACCGACGACCCGGCGGTGCGGGCCTTTCTGGCGCAGCGCCGCGACGGTCCCGCCGGTTGATATCCGAAGGCGCAGGGCGCGATAGTCGCGCAGTCTCGCCACGGATACCGCGCCATGCCCTCGCCGATCGACCCGATCACCGACCGTTCGCTGTTCACCCGGATGTCGCAGGCCACCTCGCGCTGGGCCGGCAAGCCACAGACCTTCTTTGTCGCGGTCGCGATCATCGTCGTCTGGGCGCTGTCGGGGCCGTTCTTCGGCTTCGGCGACACCTGGCAACTGGTGATCAACACCTCGACCACCATCGTCACCTTCCTGATGGTGTTCATCATCCAGAACAGCCAGAACCGCGACACCGCCGCGATGCAGATCAAGCTCGACGAGCTGCTCTCGAAAGTCGAAGGCGCGCGCGAGGAGCTGATGGATCTGGAAGAGCTCGACGAGGACAAGATCGAGGCGATCCGCGCCGAATTCGAAGCGCGCGCCCGCAAGGCGCGCGACAACCGCGCCTGAAAGCTCAGACCACCGCCGTCATCCCGCCATCGACCATCAGCAGATGGCCGTTGACGTAGTCCGACGCCGCCGAAGACAGGAAGATCGCCGCGCCGACCAGTTCCTTCGTCTCGCCCCAGCGCCCGGCCGGCGTGCGGCTCGCGACCCAGGCGGTGAAGGCCTCGTCCGCCAGCAGCGCCTTGTTGATCTCGGTGGCGAAATAGCCCGGACCTATCGCGTTGATCTGGATGTTGTGCTTGCCCAGTTCGGCAGCCAGGCCCCGCGTCATCATCTTAACCGCGCCCTTGCTGGCAGTGTAGGGCACGATCGTCGGCCGGCCGAGTTCGCTCATCACCGAGCCTATATTGACGATTTTTCCGCGCTTGCGCGGGACCATGCGCTTCGTCACCGCCTGCGTGACGTAGAACACCGAATGCAGGTTCGTCGCCATGACCTGATGCCAGTCTTCCGCCGGGAACTCCGTGAACACGCCGCGCTTCTGCATGCCGGCATTGTTGATCAGGATGTCGATCGGCCCGGCCTCGGCCTCCACCGCCGCCACGCCTGCCTCGACAGCCGTTTGGTCGGTGACGTCGAAGGCCGCAATCGAGACCTTGCGCCCGGCTGCCGCGATCGCCTTCTGCGCCGCCTCCAGCTTGCCCCGGTCGCGGCCGTTCAGCACGACATGCGCGCCGGCCTCCGACAGGCCCTCGGCGATGGCCAACCCGATGCCCTGCCCCGAGCCCGTGACCAGCGCGACCTTGCCCGCAAGGCTGAACAGCGACAACGACATGGCGGTTTCCTCATTCTTGTCAGGCCGGACAGTTTGCGTTTGCCCGGCCGGGGTCGATTTCGCTAAGCATCATTCAATCGATTAGACAATCGCAAGGGCGGCGGCATCCGCCAAGCCCGGCCGTTGGGAGAACCGCCATGCGCGCCGTCGTCATCCATGCAGAGAAGGACCTTCGCGTCGAGGAGACGACCGCCCCGGAGCTCGGCCCGCTCGACGTCCGCGTCCGGATCGAGGCCGGCGGCATCTGCGGCTCGGACCTGCACTACTACCTGCATGGCGGCTTCGGGACGATTCGCGTGCGCGAGCCGATGATCCTTGGTCACGAGATCGCAGGCCTGGTCGAGGCGGTCGGCGGCGAAGTCTCGCGGGTGAAGCCCGGCGACCGCGTCGCGGTCAATCCGAGCCGCTCCTGCGGCCGCTGCCGCTACTGCCAGTCAGGCCAGCAGCAGCACTGCACCGACATGCTGTTCTACGGCTCGGCGATGCGATTCCCGCATGTCCAGGGAGGGTTTCGCGATGTCCTCGTTGTGGAAGAGCGTCAGGCGGTGAAGGTGGCTGCCGGCGTCAGCGCGGCGATGGCGGCCTTCGCCGAGCCGCTTTCTGTCTGCCTGCACGCCGCCAAGCGCGCCGGCCCTCTGCTCGGCAAGCGCGTGCTGGTGACGGGCTCGGGTCCGATCGGCATCCTCGCCATGGTCGCGGCGAAGGCGGCAGGCGCAGCCGAGATCGTCGCGACCGACGTCGTCGACGGGCCGCTGCCGACGGCGCTGACCATGGGCGCGAGCGTTGCCATCAACACGATGGCGCAGCCGGATCGGCTCAAGGCCGAGTACGGCGCGGAGAAAGGCGCGTTCGACGTGATGTTCGAGGCCTCGGGCAACCAGCATGCGCTGACCGGCGCATTCGATGTCGTGCGGCCCGGCGGCGTCATCGTCCAGATCGGCGTCGGCGGAAACTTCACCCTGCCGATGAACGTGCTCGTCGCAAAGGAATTCGACCTGCGCGGCTCGTTCCGCTTCCATGAAGAGTTCGACTGGGCGGTGGCGATGATCGGGTCGGGCTCGATCGACCTGTCGCCGCTGCTGACGGCGTCGATCCCGGTCGAGCGCGCGGTCGAGGCTTTCGACCTGGCGGCCGACAAGAGCCGGGCGATGAAGGTGCAGCTGGCGTTCTGAGGCGTGTCATTCCGCACGCGCTGCGGCATGTAGTGCCGCTGCGCGTGCGGGATGACAGCGCTCAGAACAACCCCTCGATCCGCCCCTGCGCATCGATATGAATCCGCTCTGCCGCCGGCTCGCGCGGCAGGCCGGGCATCGTCATGATGTCGCCGCAGATCGCCACGACGAAGCCCGCGCCGGCCGAGAGCCTGAGCTCGCGGACATTGACGGTATGGCCCGACGGCGCGCCGCGCAGGGTCGGATCGGCGGAAAAGGAATACTGCGTCTTCGCCACGCAGATCGGGAGCGAGCCATGGCCGGCGGCCTCCAGCTCGGCGAAGCGGGCGGTGACCTTGGCGTCGGCTGCGATGCCGGCCGCGCCATAGATCTCGCGGGCGATCATGCCGAGTTTTTCGCGCAGCGGCATGGCGTCGGGATAGAGCGGCGCGAAATCGGCCTCTCCGCCCTCGGCCAGCGCCACGACCTTGTGCGCCAGCTCCTCGGTCCCGGCCGAGCCGTCAGCCCAGTGCCGGCAGATTACCGCCTCGACGCCGAGATGGTTGCGGCAGAAGCTCGCGATCAGCGCGTGCTCGGCCGCAGTGTCGCTGGTGAAGTTGTTGATCGCCACGATCGGCGGCACGCCGAATTTGCGGATGTTCTCGACATGGCGGGCGAGGTTGGCGAGCCCCACCTCCAAAGCCTGCAGGTTCTCGCCTCCCAACGCATCCTTGGCGACGCCGCCATGCATCTTGAGCGCCCGCACCGTGGCGACGATGACGGCCGCCGCCGGCTTCAGGCCCGCTTTGCGGCACTTGATGTCGAAGAATTTCTCAGCCCCGAGATCCGCCCCGAAACCGGCTTCGGTGACGACATAGTCGGCGAGCTTCAGCGCCGCTTTCGTGGCGATCACCGAATTGCAGCCATGGGCGATGTTGGCGAAGGGGCCGCCATGGACGAAGGCCGGTGTGCCCTCCAGCGTCTGGACGAGGTTGGGCATCACCGCGTCCTTGAGCAGCACGCTCATCGCGCCCGTCGCCTTGAGGTCGGCGGCGGTCACCGGGCGTTTGTCGCGGGTACGGCCGACGACGATCCGGCCCAGCCGCTCCTCCAGATCGGCGAGGTCCGTCGCCAGGCAGAAGATCGCCATCACCTCGGAGGCCACAGTGATGTCGAAACCGTCCTCGCGCGGAAAGCCGTTGCTCGCCCCGCCGAGCGACGAAACCGTGGAGCGCAGCGCCCGGTCGTTCATGTCCATGACACGACGCCAGGCGATGTGGCGGGTGTCGAGGCCAAGTGCATTGCCCCAGTAGACATGGTTGTCGATCAGCGCCGCGAGCAGGTTGTGCGCCGAGGTGATGGCGTGGAAATCGCCTGTGAAATGCAGGTTGATCTGCTCCATCGGCACGATCTGGGCATAGCCGCCGCCCGCTGCCCCGCCCTTGACGCCGAAGCAGGGGCCGAGCGAGGGCTCGCGTAGCGCGATCATGGTGCGCTTGCCGATGCGCGAAAGCCCGTCGCCAAGGCCGACCGTCGTGGTCGTCTTGCCCTCGCCAGCCGGCGTCGGATTGATGGCGGTGACCAGAATCAGCCGCCCGTCGGGCTTCTCCGCAAAACCGGGAATCGCCGTGGTGTCGACCTTGGCGATATGCTTGCCATAGGGATTGAGGGCGCTGTCAGTGATGCCGGCCTTCTCGGCAATGGCGGCGATCGGCTGAAGCGTCGCCGCGCGCGCAATCTCGATATCGGTCGGCATTCCTGTCCCTCGACAACGCCTTTGGCCGGAATGGCAGGCGCAGATTCGTTGCTGCGACATTGCCGCGAAACCGAAGCCGCTGCCAATGCTTTCCGGGCAACGGCCGGAGGCCGGAATGTCTTTTGATCGGTCGGGCGACCGGCGCGGCTGCTATGCAAGCGGGAACGGCGGTTCACAGCTTGCGAAAGCCTACGCATTTTGTCACGGACCATGTTGCTCGCCGCCCTGGCGCGGCCAAACGATCACGGGCGCAGGGGATAGCGGCCATGGAAAATGCGCGATGGCCGGTGGCCGGCGGCGAGGTCGGCGCTATGCTGCGCGGCTGGAGCGGGTTGGAGTGCCCGCTCGGCGCGCCGGCGACCTGGCCCGCGCCGCTCAAGGCCTCCCTGCAGCTGGTCCTGTCCTCGCCCGCTCCCATGGTGATCTTCTGG
>JBKJSB010000129.1:0-5832 GCA_046593015.1 Allobosea sp. | reverse complement strand
GCATTATCTCGGGCAGACACACACCGTCGCGGTGCCCCTGCCGGTGACGCTCTACAACTCCCCTCCCCCTCGTGGGGAGGGGTTGGGGGTGGGGTGCGCGCCGCCTGGTGAGCGCTTGGCGGATGAAACGTCGGACCATCCACATCGTGACAGAATCGATCGCTCACCTGGTCGATCGCCCCCCACCCCTGCCCCTCCCCACAAGGGGGAGGGGTTCGCGCAGCGCTGTCGGAGCAAACTGACGATCGCCGCCGCCTCTTTCGCCCTCCTCGTCACCGCCGCCACCGCAACCCTCCTCGCCTACGCCGCGACCCTCCCCCCGCTCGACTTCGCAGCCGCCTCCGAGCGCTCCACAGTCGTGCTCGACCGCGAGGGCCGGCTGCTCCGCCCCTTCCTCACGCAGGACGGCCGCTGGAAGCTGCCGGTCACGCATGCCGACGTCGATCCGCGCTATCTCGCCATGCTGAAGGCCTATGAGGACAGGCGCTTCGACCACCATGCCGGCATCGACCTGGCAGCCACGGCGCGGGCGGCATGGCAGGCGCTCACCAATGGCCGCATCGTCTCTGGCGGCTCGACGCTGTCGATGCAGGTCGCTCGCCTGCTGGAGCCGCGCGAGGAGCGCTCGCTGTCGGCCAAGCTCAGGCAGGCAGTCCGCGCGATCGAACTGGAGCGCCGCTTCGCCAAGAGCCGCATTCTCGATCTCTACCTCACGCTCGCGCCCTTCGGCGGCAATCTTGAAGGCGTGCGCGCCGCGAGCTTCGCCTATTTCGGCAAGGAGCCGAAGCGGCTCTCCACCGCCGAGGCGGCCCTGCTCGTCGCCCTGCCGCAAGCGCCCGAGCAGCGGCGGCCGGACCGTTTCGCGGCTGCCGCCGAGCGGGCGCGCGAGCGCGTGCTGGCCCGCGCCGCCGATGCCGGCATCGTCACGCCAGCCGAAATTGCCGCCGCCCGCGAAGAGCCGGTCCCGACTGCGCGAAAGCCCTTCCCCAATCTCGCGCCCCACGTAGCCGAGCAGGTCGTTGCGCAGGCCCCGGCCGAGCCTGTCCATAAGCTGACTCTCGATGCACGCCTG
Organism: Allobosea sp.; assembly: GCA_046593015.1. Lineage (GTDB taxonomy): Bacteria > Pseudomonadota > Alphaproteobacteria > Rhizobiales > Beijerinckiaceae > Allobosea. The sequence goes on along the minus strand of JBKJSB010000129.1, from coordinate 4,760 downwards.
CAGGCCAATCTCGAAAACCTCGCCCGCGAGCGTGTGGTGACACTGCCGCCGCAGGTCTCGACCGCAATCCTCGTCGTCGACAACGAGACCGGCGCGATCCGCGCCTCGGTCGGCGGCGTCGACTATTTTGCCGCCGAGCGCGCAGGCTCGCTCGACCTGACGCGGGCGCTGCGCTCGCCTGGCTCGGCGCTGAAACCCTTCATCTACGCGCTCGCCTTCGATAACGGCATCGCTCATCCCGAGACGATGCTGGAGGATCGCCCGGCGCGCTACGGCATCTATGTGCCCGAGAATTTCGACATGACCTTCCAGGGCATGGTTTCGGCGCGAAAGGCGCTGCACTTGTCGCTGAACGTGCCGGCGGTCGAGCTTCTCTCTGCGGTCGGCCCGCAGCGCTTCCTGTCGCGATTGCGCGATGCAGGCGTCATGATCGCCATGCCTAAGGAGGGCGGTGCGCCCGGCCTCGCGGTCGGCTTGGGCGGTCTCGGCATCACGCTGTCGGACCTGACGCGGCTCTATGTCGGGCTGGCGCGCGGCGGGCAGATGACAGAGTTGGCCGTGAAGGCCTCGCCTGCGGCCGGAGCGGCCCCGCTTCGCCTCGTCGATCCCGTCGCCGCCTGGTACGTCGCCAACACGCTGCTCGGCGCAGCCCCGCCGCTCAACGCCGCGCCTGGCCGCATCGCCTACAAGACCGGGACGTCCTACGGCTATCGCGATGCCTGGGCGGTCGGTTTCGACCGCAAGCACACCATCGGTGTCTGGGTCGGCCGCGCCGACAATGGCGCGGTGCCCGGCCTCGTCGGTCGCACGGTCGCGGCCCCGATCCTGTTCGACGCCTTCGCGCGGCTCGGCCACGATCCGCGCCCCTTCCCGATGCCGGCAGACGCGATCACGACAAGCGCCGCGCAATTGCCGCCGCCTTTGCGCCATCTGCGTCAGGATATCCCCAAGACCGTGCTGGCCATGGCGACGCCGGCGCTTAAACTCGCCTTCCCGCCCGAGGGCGCGCGCATCGACCTCGCCGCATCGAGCGTCGAGGGCCGCGCACTCCTCAACCTCAAGGTCTCGGGCGGCGCGCCGCCCTTCACCTGGCTGGTCGATGGCGCGCCGGTGCTGTCGCCCACCCGGCGGCGCGAGGCCGCCTGGCAGCCGGACGGGCGCGGCTTCATCCGGATCTCGGTGATCGACGCGGCCGGCGTCAGCGAAAGCGTATCCGTCAGGCTGCAGTAGCGGGCGTCAGATCGCCCGCTTGCCGATGATGGCGAAGCGCAGCTTGCTGGAGATAAAGTCGATCGCCGACACGGCGGCCAATATGAGCAGGATCAGGAACGAGACCTGCTGCCATTCCAGCGTCCGGATCGTCTCGGCAAGATAAAGCCCGATGCCGCCGGCGCCGACGATGCCGATGATGGTCGAGGAACGCGTATTGGACTCGATGTAGTAAAGCACCTGGCTCGCAATCACCGGCAGCACCTGCGGGATCATGCCGAAGCGGATCTCATGCAGCTTGCCGCCGCCCATCGAGGTGACGCCCTCGACGGGCTTGCGATCGGCGGCCTCGATCGCCTCGGAATAGAGCTTGCCGAACGCGCCTATGTCGCTGGTCATGATCGCCAGCATGCCGGCGAAGGGGCCCAGGCCGACGACATTGACCCAGATCAGCGCCCAGATCAGCGCATCGACGCCGCGGACCGTGTCGAGCGAGCGCCGCGCCAGGAAATGCACGACCTTGTTGGCGATGACGTTGCGCGCCGCGATGAAGCCGAGCGGAAAGGCGATGATCGCGGCTAGGATCGTGCCGAGAAAGGCGATCGCGATGGTCTCGAACAGCGCCTTGACCAACATCATGCCGCGCGCCCAAGAGCCCGGATCGGGCGGCAGCATCAGCACCACGAAGGTTCCGAGATTGCCGAGCCCGTAGATGACGCGCCAGAACGAGACTTCCAGCGTCGTCAATCCGTAGAGGAACAGGCCGACCAGCGCGGCGACGACAGCGACTGTCGTCAGGCGCGTCTGCAAAGAGCCGTCTATGGCGGCCTGATGGCGGCCGATCAGCGCGGCGCGGTCGGTCGCGGAAAGCGCGAGACTCATTTGCCGTGCTCCAGGCTGATCAGGCTGTGGCGCAGGCGCTCGGTGCCGTAGTCGATCAGCATCACGGTGACGATGATCAGCAGCAGGATCGCGCTGACGTCGGTGAAATAGAATTTCCGGATCGCCTCGATCAGGTCCTGCCCGATCCCGCCGGCGCCGACGAAGCCCATGATCGACGCGCCGCGCACATTGATCTCGAAGCGCAACAGCGAATAGCTGGCGAAGTTCGAGAGCACCTGCGGCACGACGGCGAAGCGGATCACCTGCCACCAGCCAGCGCCCGTGGCCGTCAGCCCGTCGACCGGCTTCATGTCGATGTTCTCGACGACTTCCGAAAACAACTTGCCCATCGCGCCCATGGTATGGATGGCGATGGCGAGCACGCCTGGCAGCGGCCCGAGCCCGAAGGCGATGACGAAGATCAGAGCAAAGACGAGTTCAGGAACCGTGCGGCAGAATTCGAGATAGCGCTTGGTCGCGAAACGCAGCCAGCCGGATTTGCCGAGATTGGCGGCGGCGACGAAGCACAGCAGGAAGCCGCCGACGACGCCCATGATCGTGCCGGTATAGGCGATCAGCACAGTCTGCCAGAGCAGCTTGAGCCAACCTTTCAGGCCCCAGAACCATTCGGCGAGGTCCGCGCCGAGCGTGGCGAAACGCAGCGTCGGCATGGTATCGAGAATGTATTTCGGGAACCGCCAGACGTTCTCGAAGAATTTGACCGGGTTCGCCTCTGAGCCGATCCCCGCCACGACGACGCAGGCGGCAAAGATCGTGACGCCGATCAGCGTCTGCCGGTTCTTCGCCGCCATCTCGCGGCGATAGAGATCGGCATGGGCGCGGATCGCAGGGTCGTTGCGGTCGATCGCGAGTGTCATCGGATGAATGGTTCCGTCGCTCGTCGGGACGCAAAAAACCTCTCCCCTGCGCGGGGGAGAGGTTTCTGGCGAGATCGATCAGCTACGCTTCTTGCGAAGATCGTCGACGAACTTCTGCAATTCGATGGTCACGTTGTAATCGGAATGCTTCATCGGCGCGAAACCGGGCGACTTGCCGTCGGAGAGCTTGTCGAACGCGGCCTTGTCCTTGGTCTGCATGTCGAAGAAGGCCTTCGAGATCGCGGTCTTCAGTTCGGCCGGCATCGAGGACAGCATCGCATAGGGCGAGCCGGGGATCTTGTCGGACTTGAAGACGACCTTGAAATCGTCCTTCTTGACCATCTTCTTGACGTCCATCCGGGAGAGGTTGGAGTCCTCGTCCGAGTTCCACCAGTTGAAGCCGATGTCGCAGGTGCCCTGCTGAACCGCCATGACAGCGTTCTCATGGCTGCCGGCATTGACCGTCTTACCGAAGAACTTGTCCGGCTCGATTTCCATCTTGGCCATGGAGTAAAGCGGCACGTTGTTGCCCGAAGTCGAGTTGGGATCGACGAGGCAGAGGTTCTTGCCCTTGAAATCCTCGAGCTTGGCGCCGGCGGCATCCTTCTTGGCGTAGGCGACCGAATAGTAACCGGTCGAGCCGTCGAAGGCGCGCAGGGTCGCGAAGGGCTCGACGCCGCCATTGGACACGGTCCAGGCGCGGATGTAGGAGGACGGCCCGTATTCGCCGAGATGGATGTTGCCGGCGCGCTGGCCCTCGATCACCGCCGCATAGTCGTTGGCGACACGCACCGTCACCTTCACGCCGAGTTCCTTGGTGAGATAGGCGGCGAATGGCGCATAGCGCTCGGTCACGCCCGAGGCGTTCTCGGCCGGCACCACGGCGAAGACGAGTTCGGGATACTTCGCCTTCCAGTCCTGCGCGAAGGCCGGGGCGGCAAGCGAGACGGCGAGGCCGGCGGCGGCGAGGGCGAGGGTGTGACGACGGGTCAGCATGGTTTTGCTCCTGTTGAGGTCGGGTTCTTGAGTATTGATCTTGGGAAAGGCGGTCGGCAGGCTCAGGCGACGTTCTGCTTGGCGCGCTGGGCTTCTTCGCTGGCGATGGCGTCGAGCTGGTCGAGCGCTTCCGCACCGGCGTCCTTGGCCTCGATGCCATAGAGTTCGGCGGCGATCCCGGTGGTGAGGGCATGGGGCGGGCCGTCGAAAACGACCTTGCCGGCGGCCATGCCGATCAACCGGTCGCAGTATTTCTGCGCGATATCGAGATGGTGCAGATTGCAGATGACGGTGATGCCGTCCTCGCGGTTGATCCGGAACAGCGCGTCCATCACGATCTGCGTGTTGCGCGGATCGAGCGAGGCGATCGGCTCGTCGGCCAGGATGACGGTCGGTTCCTGCACAAGGGCCCGCGCAATGGCGACACGCTGCTGCTGCCCGCCCGAGAGCGTCTCGGCCCGCTGCGCAAGGAGATGGCCCATGTCGAGCCGCTCAAGCGCGGCGATGGCGCGGACCTTGTCGTCCTGCGAAAAACTCTTCACCAGCGTCAGCAGCGCCGAGCGGTGATTCAGCCGGCCGAGCAGCACATTGGTCAGCACGTCGAGCCGGCCGACCAGGTTGAACTGCTGGAAGATCATGGCGCAGCGCTGGCGCCAGTCGCGCAGGCGGCGGCCGTCGAGTGCTGTGATGTCGGTGCCGTCCCAGGCGATGCGGCCGTTGGTGGGGTCGCTGAGGCGGTTGATCATGCGCAGGAGGGTGGATTTGCCGGCGCCGGAGCGGCCGATGACGCCGACG
>JBKJSB010000080.1:0-12059 GCA_046593015.1 Allobosea sp. | reverse complement strand
CATGCCGACCGCGGTGGCCAGACCCTGGCCGAGCGGGCCGGTGGTGGTCTCGATGCCGGCGGTCATGAAGTTCTCGGGGTGGCCCGGCGTCCTCGATTCGAGCTGGCGGAATTTCTTCAGGTCGGACAGCTCCATCCCCGGCACGCCGGTGAGATAGAGCAACGCATAGAGCAGCATCGAGCCATGGCCGGCCGAGAGCACGAAGCGGTCGCGGTCGGGCCAGCGCGGATCGGCCGCGTCGTAGGTCATGATCCGCGTGAACAGCACGGTGGCGACGTCGGCCGCACCCATCGGCAGGCCGGGATGGCCCGATTTCGCCTGCTCGACGCCGTCCATGGCGAGGCCGCGGATGGCGTTGGCGAGCCTGTCGTGCTGCTTGCGGTCGATCGTGGTCATGGCGTTCCGGGCTCCGTCTGGCGGATGGTGCAGGTCGGTTGAGCGCGGTCCTGCGCGGGGAGACCGGCGGCGGGTCGATTCGAGCGGCCGGTGCATCGTTGTCGGTCGGGTCGCCCGATTAGGCTGCCCCTTCTCCCCGAGTCAATTCGCAAGCCGGCGACGAGGAGAGGCGCGCCATCTCGCGGCGGCGCATGCCGCAACTCAGCAATCGCGCCCAAGTCCTTGGTTTCGGTGCGCTCCTTGGCCATCCGATTCCCGCTTTCGATCAGGATGCGCTAGGCTGCGTCCGAATCGTGTGAGCCGGCTTCGATCGGACAGGGGGAAACGGCCGTGGCGAGCCTGATGCTGGACAATGCGCTGGCCCGCCTTGACGGCGCGCTCGGTCAGTTGGAGGCCGCCGCCCGCCGCCGGATCGAGGCCGAACGCGGCCGCGCCCATCTCGAAACCGAACTCACCCTGATGCAGGACGACCGGGCGCGGCTCGCCTCCGAACTCGACGGCGCGATGGCGCGCGTGGCCCAGGTCGAGGGTGCGGCGCGCGAGGTCGAGCAGCGGTTGGAACGGGCGATCAGCGTCGTCGGCGCGGTGGTGGCGCGGGCGCAAGAGCCACCACACCAGCAGCCGCCCCATATCGAGCATTGAGCGGAGCACCCGATGCCGCAGGTCAACGTTACCATCGCAGGCAAGGCCTATCGCATGGCCTGCGGCGAGGGCGAGGAGCCGCATCTGGAGGGCCTCGCCCGGCTCTATGACGGCAAGATCGAGGAGATGCGCCAGTCCTTCGGCGAGATCGGCGACATGCGGCTGCATGTCATGGCCGCGCTGATGGTCGCCGACGAGGTTTCCGAACTCAGGCAGCGCGTTGCGGCGCTGGAGACGAGGCTGTCGGACCTCCATGGCGATGCGGGCGCGGCCGACCAGCGCCTCGGCGAAGTCGAGGACAAGGCGGCGCAGGCGCTGGTGGCCGCCGCCGAACGGATCGAGAGCGTGGCCAAGAGCCTTGTGGCCCACCCCGCCGGCTAGGAAGCCAGCGAACTTGCACTGGCGCTTTTCCCGGCCTGCGCCTACATAGATCGGGCTGGGCTGCCTGGTGCGTGCGAGAACTGTATTCCCGGGCCCATACGACTCCCTAGGGAGCTGTCCCTGACCGGGTCCCTGGACCCGGACACACGGCGCCCACCTACTTTAGTAGGTGTCCCGGGATCGAAATCTCCACGGCCGAGGTGGCTCAGCACTTTTCGACATGACGACGCCCTCCCCCGACAATTCGACCAGCCGCAAATCCGCCCTGCGCGAGGCCGCGCTCGCGCGCCGCGACGCGCTCGAAATCGACGACCGCCTGATCTGGGACGAAGCTATCTGCCAGCGGGCGCTGACGCTGCTGGGCGAACCGATCGCGTCATTGCAAGCGGAGCGAAGCAATCCAGAGCCGCGTGCTCTACGTCCCCCTGGATTGCTTCGCTCCGCTCGCAATGACGGCAAAGAGACGACGGCCGTCTCCGCCTATTGGCCGATGCGCTCGGAAGCCGACCCCCGTCCGATCCTGGAAGAGCTCCACGCGCGCGAGATCCCGCTCTGCCTGCCGGCCATCGTCGACCGGCGCATGATCTTCCGGCGTTGGGCGCCTTACGAGCCGATCGTGCCCGGCGGCTTCGGCACACTGGTGCCGCAGCCCGACCAGCCGATCGTGATACCGACGATCCTGCTCGTGCCGCTGGCAGCCTTCGACCGGCGCGGCTACCGCATCGGCTACGGTAAGGGCCATTACGACGCCAAGCTCGCCGAGCTCGCTCCTGTCGTGAGCATCGGCATCGCCTATGGCGCGCAGGAGATCGAGGCGGTGCCCGACGAAAGCCAGGACAGGCGGCTCGACTGGGTGGTGACGGAGACCGAGACGATACGCTGCGGTTGATTCCCGACGCCATTCGCGCGACGGAGGTTGGCCTGAAGCCTCTGGACCCTCCCCATGCGTTTTCTCTTCCTCGGCGATGTCGTCGGCCGCCCCGGGCGCGTCGCGGTGCAGGAGCGCTTGCCGGCCCTGCGACAGCGCTGGAACCTCGACTGCGTCGTGATCAACGGCGAGAACGCGGCCGGCGGCTTCGGCATCACCGAGGCGATCTGCGACGAATTGCTGGCGGCCGGCGCCGACGCCGTGACGCTCGGCAACCACTCATGGGATCAGCGCGAGGCGCTGGTCTTCATCGAGCGGCAGGACCGTCTGATCCGGCCCGCGAACTACCCCTCCGGCACGCCCGGCCGCGGCGCTGCCGTCGTCGAGGCGAGGAACGGTGCGCGCGTGCTCGTCGTCAACGTCATGGGTCGCATCTTCATGGAGGCGCTGGACGATCCCTTCACGGCGGTCGAGCGCGAACTCGCCGCCTGTCCCCTCGGCGAGGTCGCCGACGCCGTGATCATCGACGTCCATGCCGAGGCGACCAGCGAGAAGCAGGCCATGGCCTATTTCGTCGATGGCCGCGCCAGCCTCGTCGTCGGCACGCACACCCACACGCCGACCGCCGACACCCGCATCATGCCTGGCGGCACCGCCTACCAGTCGGATGCGGGCATGTGCGGCGACTATGATTCGATCCTCGGCATGCAGAAGGAGGAGCCGATCAGGCGCTTCCTGCAGAAGACGCCGGGCGCGCGCATGGAGCCGGCGACAGGGCCGGGCACGCTTTCTGGCATTGCCGTCGAGATCGACGACGCAACAGGGCTGGCGAAGGCGGTCTGGCCGATCCGGATCGGGCCGCATCTGTCGGAAGCCCTTCCCGGCTGGTAGCCGGGCGGAGAGGCTTCACGCCGCGTCGTTCTGGCGCATCAGGCTATCGAAGGCTTCGGTCAGCGCCGAGGCCTGCCGCGCCAATGTTCCCGCGACGCCGAGCACTTCCGTGACGCCCGCTCCCGCCTGCTGGACCATGTCGCTGACGCCGCAGATGGTCTGCGCCACCTCCTGCGTTCCGAGCGCGGCGCGGCTGACGCTCCGGGCGATCTCCTGCGTCGCCATCCGCTGCTGGGCGATGCCGCCGACGACGGCGGCCGTGGTCTCGTTCATCTGCTGGACGAAGGAGACGATGTGCTCGATCGCGGTGACCGCCTCGCGGGTCGCCGCCTGCATCGCGGGCACCTGGGCGGCGATGTCGTCGGTCGCCTGCGCGGTGCGGGCCGACAACTGCTTGACCTCGGTGGCGACCACGGCGAAGCCGCGCCCGCTCTCGCCAGCCCGGGCCGCCTCGATCGTGGCGTTGAGCGCCAGCATGTTGGTCTGGCTCGCGATCGCGCGGATGATCTCGACCATCGAGCCGATGGTTTCGGCCGAGCGCGCCAGGCTCTTGACGATAACATCCGTCTTGATCGCCGCCGTGTTGGCGTCCTCCGCCATGTCGGCCGCATGCGTAACCTCGCGCGCAACCTGATCGAGCGAGATCGACAGCTCCTCGGTGGCGCTGGCGACGCTCTGGACCGAGGTCGAGGCCTCGTCGGAGGCATGCGCCGCCGCGACAGCCTGTGCGCCGGTGTCCTGCACGACGCCGTTCATCGTCTGCGCCAGAGTTTCGACCGCGCCTGCTCCCGCATTCACAGCGCCGACCACGTCGCGCACCGTGACCGCGATTGCGGCGATCTCGCCCCGCGTCTGCTCGCGGCTCTGGCGCTGGATCTCGGCATAGGTCTCCAGCAGCAGTTCGAGATCGAACTGCGCCGCCTTGTTCAGCGCGGCGCGCAGCGCGATGCGCCGGATGAACTCCTTGCGCTGCCAGAAACCGTTCATCTTCTGCAGCGCTTCCCGATCCAGCCCCATCTCCTTGCCGATGCGGTTGGTCACGATGGCGTGGCAGATCGCGACCGCATAGGCTGGTACGCCGTGCCGCTGAAAAGCCTGCGCCAGACGTTCGGCGGACTCCATAAAGCCGTCGGTGAGTTCGCCCGAAGCCAGCCTGATCCAATGAGCCAGTCGCAGCTCATGAACCTCGGGCACGGCGAAGGCGCGACGAATCTCGGGCCAGGGCTCGAACTGCCCGTCGAGCTCCGGCAGAAGCTTCGGCAGGCGTGTGCGCGCGAACTCGCCTTGCTTGCGCAGCAAGGCAAAGTCTACGGGGCCGATCTGGAAAGCGCGAAAGCGCAGCTCCTGTTCCGCGATCGGAGTGTTGGGCACCGTATCCATGAAGCCTGCAGGCAGCGCCGGAGCGCCGGGTTCGTCGTCGCAACCAGACGGTGTCCGAGATTGGCGAAGAATGACTTAACGGCAGCATCACGAACATGCGGGAGTCCACGAGTCCACGGCGGTTCGATGGCTCAGCGGCCGCCGGCCGGGGACGAGGCGATGGCTTGCCTGCCGCCAAACGAGCCGCCTATAAGGCCGCTCCGGCCCGTTCCCGCCAATCGGCGCGGACAAGGCCGACTGAATCGACCGCCACAGCAGAGGCATCCCCATGGCCGGGCATTCCCAGTTCAAGAACATCATGCACCGCAAGGGCAAGCAGGACGCCGTGCGTTCCAAGCTGTTCTCGAAGCTCGGCCGCGAGATCACCGTCGCCGCGAAGATGGGCATGCCCGATCCCGCCATGAACCCGCGCCTGCGCATGGCGGTGCTGGCGGCGCGCGCGGAAAACATGCCCAAGGACAACATCCAGCGGGCGATCAACAAGGCAGCTGTGGGCGACGGCGACAACTATGACGAGGTTCGCTACGAGGGCTATGGGCCGGGCGGCGCGGCCGTCATCGTCGAGGCGCTGACCGACAACCGCAACCGCACGGCGTCCGCCGTCCGCTCCTATTTCACCAAGTCGGGCGGCGCTCTGGGCGAGAGCAATTCGGTCTCGTTCATGTTTTCCCGCGTCGGCGAGATCAGCTATCCGCCCCAGGTCGGCGATGCCGACAAGGTGATGGAGGCGGCGATCGAGGCCGGCGCCGACGACGTGATCAGCGACGAGACCGGCCACGTCATCCTGTGCGCCTTCGATGCGCTGAACGAGGTCTCCAAGGCGCTGGAGGCGGCGCTCGGCGCGCCGGCTTCCGCCAAGCCGGTCTGGCGGCCCTCGACCTCCGCCCCGCTCGACGAGGAGAAGGCCGCCTCGATGATGCGGCTGATGGAAGCGCTCGACAATGACGACGACGTCCAGAACGTCTTCGCCAATTTCGAGATCAGCGACGAGATCATGGGCAAGCTCGGCGCGGCCTGAGCTGCGCCGGCTGGAGTGTCCTCAGACGCCGATCTTGCCGCCGCCGCGCTTCGTGATCGCCACCACCGACGGGCGCACCGGCATGTCCGGCTTGAAGTCCGGCCAGCGCGTCGAGAGATCCTCGTAATAGGAGCGCCTGCCGAAAGCCGGCCAGTCCGGGCCGTCATCGCCGGGATGCTGCACGGCGGCGAACAAGGTCTGGTCGTCGGGCGTGAAGCAGGGGCCACAGAGCTCGGCCCCATGCGGCACGCGGTAGAACAGCTTCGAGGTCTTACGCGCTTCGCCTTGCGTGTCGACCGCCCAGATGCCGTCGGTGCGGCCAGTCACGTCGGGTCCGTTGCCGTCGGTCGAGACCCATAGCCGGCCCGAGGCGTCGATGGCGCAGTTATCGGGCATGCCGAACCAGCCATTCTTGGTCGTCTCGGTCGAGAAGGTGGCTCCGACCGCCGCGACCGTGTGATCGCCACATTTCAGCAGCACTTCCCACTTGCCCCTGAGCGCGGTGAAATCGCCACCGTCCTCGACGATCTCGATGATGTGGCCGAAGACGTTCTTGGCCCGGGGGTTCGCAGTGTCGACCTGCGCGTCGGTGCGCCTCGTGTTGTTGGTCAGCATCACGTAGACGCGGCCGGTGACGCCGTTCGGCTGGATGTCCTCGGGCCGATCCATCTTGGTCGCGCCCAGAAGGTCGCCGGCCCGGCGGGTCTCGATCAGCACGTCGGCCTGGCTCGAGAAGCCGTTGGCGGCGGTCAACGGACCCTGTCCGAAGACCAGCGGCAGCCACTCAACCGCGCCATCGGCGGCGAACTTCGCCACATAAAGCGTGCCGGCATCGAGCAGATCCATGTTGGCCGCCCGGTTGTTCGCATCGAACCGGCCGGTCGTGACGAACTTGTAGACATAGTCGAAGCGCTCGTCGTCGCCGAGATAGAGCACGACGCGGCCGTCACGCGCCACGATGCTTTCGGCGCCCTCATGCTTGAAGCGGCCGAGCGCCGTGCGCTTCTTCGGAACGGAATTGGGATCCATCGGATCGACCTCGACGATCCAGCCGAAACGGTTCGGTTCGTTGGGCTCCTTGCCGATGTCGAAGCGCTCTTCGAACCGGCCCCAGGCATAGGGCGGCGAGGGCAGCGCCAGGCGCTTGTAGTTGACGGCTTCCTTGTGCCCCTCGGGCAGCGTGCCCGAGAAATAGCCGTGGAAATTCTCCTCGCCCGTGACGAAGGTGCCCCAGGGCGTCAGGCCGCCGGCGCAGTTGTTGAGCGTGCCGAAGACCTTCCGGCCGCTGGCGTCGGCATTGGTCCTGACGCGCTCCGTGCCGGCGACCGGACCCGACAACTGCATCTCGGTCGCCACTGTGATGCGGCGGTTGAACTTGGATTCCTTGACCAGCGCCCATTTGCCGTTGGTCTTGCGGATCTCGGCAACGGTCGCGCCATGCGCCATCATCTCGATGGCGGCGCGCTCCCTGGTGGCGTTCTTCATCACCGCCTTGCCGTCCTTGATCTCGACGACGCCGGGGAACATCAGATGGGGGTTGGTGTATTCGTGGTTGACGAAGAGCAGCCCATGCGCCGACGGATCGGCCGCGCCCGGCATCGGCGTGTAGCCGACATAGTCGTTGTTGTAGCCGAACTGCTTGGCCTGCGCCTCGGGCGTCTGGTTGGCGGGGTCGAACGCGGGCGAATCCGGGAACAGCCCGTCGCCCCAGCGCAGCAGCACGTCGGCGTCATAGCCCTCGGCGATGTGGTGGTTCTCATCGACGCCGGCCTCGACCTCCCTGAACGAGAAGGCCGAACCCTTGGCCTGAGCCTTCGCCTCGTCGGCGGCGAGCAGGGCCGTCGTGCCGACGGTCGCGGAGATGGCGGAAACAGCCAACGCGCCCTTGAGCAGGCCGCGGCGCGAGAAGCGCGCCGAGATCAGTTCGCCCATGGTCGGGTTGGCGGTCGGGTTCAGCGGCGTCGCGTCGTCATGCTCCAGCATGCTCGCGCCGAACGTGTCTTCGAACTGGGTTTGGTCGGTCACGCCAGTGGCTCCTGCTCTGCTCAAGCGACTAGGAATTGAAACTGGACGAATGCTAGGGAGCGCGCTTGACGGCTCCGTGACAAGCGCCGGCCGTATGGCACTCCGCCGGGCAGGCCCTTCCGGGCGATGCCGATTTCTGGTTGAAGAGCCCGGTCGCCGCCCTTCCAGCCCGCCGCCGCAACACCCGCCTCACGAGCGCCCATGTCGATCGTCTTCTCAGCACTGGTCGCGTCATTCGTCGGCTTCGCGGCTTCCGTCGCCGTCGTGCTGGCTGCGGCGCAGGCCGTCGGAGCGACCCCGGCGCAGACCGTCTCCTGGATCGCGGGCTTAGGGCTCGCCAAGGGCCTGTCGAGCCTGTGGCTGTCCTGGCGCTACCGGTTGCCGATCATCTGCGCCTGGTCGACATCGGGAGCCGCCCTGATCGCGGCGACGGCGGGCATCGACCTTCCCGCCGCCATCGGCGCCTTCATCGCGGCAGCCGCGCTGACCATGCTGACCGCCGGCTTCGGACCCCTCGGGCGGCTGACCGAGCGGATTCCGATGAGCATCGCCTCGGCCATGCTGGCCGGCATCATCTTCCGCTTCGTGGTCGCCGTCTTCGACGAGATGCGGCTCTCGCCGGCGCTGGTGCTGCCGCTGTTGGCGGTTTTCCTGCTGGCGCGGCTGGTCAACCCGTTCCTCGGCGTCATCGCCGCGCTGCTGGCGGGAATCGCGATCTCGCTCGCCACGGGGCTGGCCGACTGGTCCGCCGCCCCGGCCGTGTTGACGACGCTGGAATGGGTGACGCCGCGTTTCGACATCGCCGCGATCCTCGGGCTCGGCGTACCGCTCTATCTGGTGACGATGGCCTCGCAGAACCTGCCGGGCTTCGCCGTCCTGCGCGCCGACGGCTATGCGCCGCCGACCTCCGCTTCGCTCTTCGTCACGGGACTCATGTCGGCCCTTACCGCGCCGTTTGGCGCGCATATGGTCAACATGGCGGCGATCAGCGCCTCGATCTGCACCGGCCCCGACACCCATCCCGATCCGGCGCAGCGCTGGAAGGCCGGCGTGCTCTACGGTTTTGTCTGGCTCGTCATCGCAGCTTTCGCCGGGTTGCTGCTGGCGCTGATCGTCGCCATGCCCAAGGCGCTGATCGTCGCGGTCGCGGGTCTGGGCCTTGTCGGCTCGCTGACGGGCGCGCTCGGGCAGGCGATGATCGCCGAGCGGGAGCGTTTCGCGGCGGTCGTCGCCTTCGCGGTTGCCGCCTCCAGCCTGTCGCTTTTCGGCGTCGGCTCGGCCTTCTGGAGCCTTGTCGCGGGACTTGGCGTCTTGACATTGGACGCTCTCGCAGGCCGTTTGCGCGCAAGATCATGACCACGCACGCTCCCCAGACCCGCCTGATGCTGGTGACGCCCATCGTCACCGACCCCGAGGCGATGGCGTTTCGCCTGATGCAGGCCTTCGCCGGCGGCGATGTCGCAGCCGTGCTGCTGCGCCTGGCCCAGGGCGACGACCGCAGCCGCATCGAGGCGGTCAAGCGGCTCGCAGCCCCCGTGCAGGCGCAGAACGTCGCGCTGATCGTCGAGGCGTCGGCGCTGGTCGCGGCGCGCGGCGGGGCCGACGGCGTGCATCTGACGGACGGGCCCGACTCTGTCGCCGAGGCGCGCTCCAGCCTGAAGAGCGAGCGCATCATCGGCGCGGGGCATTTGCGCGCCCGCCACGACGCGATGGATATCGGCGAGGCCGGCGTCGACTACGTCATGTTCGGAGAGCCGCGTCCGGACGGCTCGCTGCCGCCGCTGCCGGCCGTGATCGAGCGCGCCGGCTGGTGGGCCGAGATCTTCGAGACCCCTTGCGTCGCCTATGCTCCGGACGCCGGGTCGATCGCCGCGCTGGTCGAGACCCGGGCCGAATTCGTCGCGCTCGGCGACTGGGCCTTCGACGAGGGCCGCGATATCCGCGCGCTCGTCGAACAGGTCAACGCCGTCATCGCGGCCCATGCCGCGCGCGGCAAGGCTGCCGACGCAAGCAAGGTCTCGACATGAGGACGCGCTGGCGCAGCCTCGCGCTGGCGGCCGGCATCGTCCTGACCGCCCAGACCCAGGCGGGGGCCCAGACCGCAGCGCAGACGCAGGCCCTCCCCAATCAAGGCGCCGCCTATCAGGACCTCGCCTATGGCGCCTACCAGACCGGGCATTACCGCCGCGCTTTGCAGGAGGCGTTGAAGCGGATCGAGGCCGACAACACCGACGCCGCCGCGATGACGCTGCTTGGAGAGATCTACCGGCAGGGACTGGGCGTGGCCGAGGATCCGGTCGCGGCGACCGAATGGTATGCGCGGGCCGCCGAGCGCGGCGACATCAACGCGGTCTATTCGCTCGCCATAGCGCTGCTGGGCAATGCAGGCTCCGACAAGGTCAAGGCCGACCCGGCCCGCGCCGGACAACTGCTGGAGCAGGCCGCCGCCGCCGGCCACGCAGCCGCCAACTACAATCTGGCCCTGGCCCTGCTCGCGACGGGAGAGCCGCAGGACGAGGCGCGCGCCCTCGCCTGCCTCGAGATCGCGGCCCGCGCCGGCATCGGCGAGGCGCTGCATGCGCTCGGCACGCTGGGCAAGCAGGGCCGGGCCATGCCGCAAAGCGACGCCAAGGCCGCCGAGTGGATGGCGCGCGCCGCCGCTGCGGGCCACATCCCCGGCGAGGTCGAGTACGCCATCATGCTGTTCAACGGAACCGGTGTGGCCAAGGACGAGGCCGCCGCCGCCCGCATGTTCCTGCGCGCCGCCGGCAAGGGCAATCCGATCGCGCAGAACCGGCTGGCGCGGCTCTACCAGGCCGGACGCGGCATCCCGCCGGATTCGATCGAGGCCGCCGCCTGGCATCTCGCGGCGCGCGCGCGCGGCCTCGCCGACCCGCAGCTCGACCAGCTTTTCGACGGCCTGAACCCCGAGCAGCAAAGCCGCGCGGCGGCTCTTGCCGCGACGCGCATCGAGGGCGCGGCCTTGACGTCGTCAAGCCAGGCGAGCAAGTGACCGGCTGAATTCCCTGAACACCACGGCCATCGGGCCGGCGTCGCGCCGCATCGGCGCGCAAGAGGTATCCATGATCCGCTCCCCCCTGATGACCGTGATGACGGACGCCGTGATGAAAGCGTCCCGCTCGCTGAAGCGCGACTTCGGCGAGATCGAGAATTTGCAGGTGCTGGCCAAGGGCCCGGGCGACTTCGTCTCCAAGGCCGACACCAAGGCCGAGGAGATTATCCGCGCGGCGCTGGAGAAGGCCCGTCCCGGCTACGGCTTCGTGATGGAGGAAGCCGGAATCGTCGCCGGCACTGACGAGAGCAACCGCTGGCACATCGACCCGCTCGACGGCACCCACAATTTCCTGCGCGGCATCCCGCACTGGAACATCTCTGTCGCGCTCGAACGCGACAACCAGTTCATCGCCGGCGTGGTCTACGACGCCGCCAAGGACGAGATGTTCATGGCCGAGAAGGGCAAGGGCGCCTATGTCAACAACCGCCGCATGCGCGTCTCGGGGAGGCGCGAGCCCGCCGACATGCTGATCGGCATGGGCGTGCCCCATATCGGCAAGGGCGGCCATCCGCTTTTCCTGCGCGAACTCGGCGCGGTCATGCCGCGCTTCGCCAATGTCAGGCGCATGGGCTCGGCCGCGCTCGACATCGCCTATGTCGCGGCCGGCCGCATGGACGCTTATTGGGAGCGCGGACTCAATACCTGGGATTTCGCGGCCGGCGCGGTGATGATCCGCGAGGCCGGCGGCGCTTTCGGCACGCTCGACGGCAAGCAGCCTACCTCTGCAAAAGACATCATCTGCGGCAATGAAGTCGGCGAGCCCGCGCTGCGCGCGGCGCTCAAGTCGGCAGGCTGACATATAACTTTGTTCTTTGATGCTTGATCATGGCGGCACGGGAGGCGACAGTCCGGGCCGCGACGAAAAATCCGGATGGATCCTGAAGCATGGCGAATGAGGACATGGCGGCCGAGTCGGCCGCCGTCGCACCGAAGCGGCAGGAAACCGGACGGCACGAGACCGGGCGGCAGGAGGCTGAGCGGCAAGAGGCTGAGCGGCAGGAGACGAGGTTTTCGCGTCCGCTGCGCTATGCGATCCGCGCGATCCTGTTCCTGGCGCTGATCGGCTTTCTCGGCTTCATCCTGCAGGCCGGGCTGGTCGCGGCCTTCATGACCAATCCGGGCCTGAACGGCCTGATCCTCGGCGCGCTCGCCGTCGGCTGCCTGATTGCGCTGCGCGAACTCTGGCGCATCCAGTCCGAGGCCGGCGCCGCCACACGCCTCGCCGCCGATCCCGCAGCGGCCCGCATCGACCGCCGGCAGGTGATCGCGCCGCTTGGCGGCGTGCTGCCGGCGCTTGAGGTCGGCAGCCTCGCGCCCGCGCAGGCGGCGACCCTGCTCGAATCGGTCGCGGTCAGGCTCGACGACGGCCGCGAGGTGCTGCG
>JBKJSB010000246.1:0-6222 GCA_046593015.1 Allobosea sp. | reverse complement strand
CAGCGCCGCCATCAGACCCGGCCGTTGCCACTTCGGCGCCTCCCCGGTGTTCGCCACGATCAGGCGACCTTGCGGAAGATGATGGAGGCGTTGGTGCCGCCGAACCCGAAGCTGTTGGACATCGCGACATCAATACTCATCGGCTTGCCTTTGTGTGGCACGAGATCAATGGCGGTTTCGTGTTCCGGGTCGTCGAGGTTGATCGTCGGCGGCGCGATCTGGTCGCGGATGGCGAGGATGCTGAACACCGCCTCGATGGCCCCGGCGGCCCCCAGCAGGTGTCCGGTCATCGACTTGGTCGAGGACATGGCCATGTCTTTCGCATGATCGCCGACCAGCCGCTCGACCGCGCGCAGCTCGATCCAGTCGGCCATGGTCGAGGTGCCGTGGGCGTTGACGTAGTCGATGTCCTCGACCGCGATCCCGGCCCGTTTCACCGCCGCCCTCATGGCGCGATAGGCGCCGTCGCCGTCCTCGGACGGGGCGGTGATGTGCCAGGCGTCGCCCGACATGCCGTAGCCGATGACCTCGGCGTAGATGTGCGCGCCGCGCGCCAGCGCATGCTCGAGCTCTTCCAGCACGACGACGCCGGCGCCTTCGCCCATGACGAAGCCGTCGCGATCCTTGTCATAAGGGCGCGAGGCCTTTTCGGGCGTATCGTTGAAATCGGTCGAGAGCGCCCGGCAGGCGCAGAAGCCGGCGATGCCGAGCCGGTTGATCGCCGATTCGGTGCCGCCGGCGACCATCACCTCGGCATCGCCGAGCGAAATCATCCGGGCGGCGTCGCCGATCGAATGGGCCCCGGTCGAGCAGGCGGTCACGGCCGAGTGGTTTGGACCCTTCAGCCCATGCTCGATCGAGACGTAGCCTGCCGCCAGATTGCTCAGGCGGCCCGGAATGAAGAAGGGGGAGAGCCGACGCGGGCCGCGCTCCTTGAGCAGGATCGACGCCTCGTAGATGCCGCCCAGCCCGCCAATGCCCGATCCGATCGCGACGCCGGTCGCGATCTGGTCCTCGCGGCTTTCAGGCTTCCAGCCGGCATCGGTCAGCGCCTGTCGGGCGGCAGCCATCGCGAAGATGATGAAATCATCGACCTTGCGCTGCTCCTTGGGCTCCATCCACTGGTCGGGATCGAAGCTGCCATCGGAACCGTCGCCGCGCGTGATGTTGCAGGCGATGCGCGCCGGCAGGTCGCTGGCGTCGAAGCTGGTGATAGGGCCGGCGCCGCTGGCGCCGGCGAGCAGTCGTGTCCAGCTCGGCTCGACGCCGCAACCCAGCGGGGTCACCATGCCAAGACCGGTGACGACGACACGCCGCATCGGAAATTTGCGTGAGACCATGGCGCTCTGCGCGACGCGACGACCCGGGAGAGCGCCGATCAGGCGGTCTTCGAAAGGAACTTCACGGCATCGCCGACCTTGACGATCGTCTCGGCCGCATCGTCGGGAATCTCGACCCCGAACTCTTCCTCGAACGCCATCACCAGCTCGACGGTGTCGAGGCTGTCCGCACCGAGATCCTCGATGAAGTTGGCCTCATCGACGACCTTCTCGGGATCGACGCCCAGATGCTCGACCACGATCTTCTTCACGCGCTCGGCGACATCGCTCATGGGTCTCTTCCTTAAAAATTGAAACACACCGCTGGATCGCGACGCGTGGATTGAACGGCACGCCTGCGTCCCGCTCGGCCCAACCGGGGCCGGCGGGCCGGGACACTTGAAGCCTGCACAAACGCAACAACCGGGTCCCCGTCAAGTCCCCATGCCGCGATGCGGCGACGTGCGGCCGCTCATTAACACAGCGATGCGGGGCTGGCGAGAGCAACGCGGCCCGATCTGAAAACCCAATTCAGAACCTCTGGAAGCGGCCGTAAGCCGCTCAGATCATGGCCATTCCGCCGTTCACGTGCAGCGTCTGGCCGGTCACATAAGCGGCCTCGTTGCTGGCGAGGTAGAGCACCGCCGCGGCGATGTCCCCGCCTGAGCCGAGCCGGCCCATCGGAACGTCGGAGAGGATGCCCTCGCGTTGCTTGTCGGTGAGTCCTTCGGTCATCGGCGACTCGATGAAGCCCGGCGCGACGACGTTGACGGTAATGTTGCGGCTGGCGACTTCCGCTGCGAGCGCCTTCGACATGCCGATCAGCCCGGCCTTGGACGCGGCGTAGTTGCCCTGCCCCGGATTGCCCATCGTTCCGACCACGGAACCGATCGAGATGATGCGGCCGTAACGCCTGCGCATCATGCTCTTGACGGCGGCGCGCGAGAGCCGGAAGGCGGCGGTGAGGTTGACCGCGATGACCGCATCCCAGTCCTCGTCCTTGAGACGCATGAACAGGTTGTCGCGCGTGACGCCGGCATTGTTCACCAGAATGTCGAGCCCGCCGAGCTTCTCCTCCGCCGCAGGCACCAGCGCCTCGACCGAGTCCTTGTCGGAGAGGTTGCAGGGCACGACCACGGCGCGCTCGCCGAGTTCGGCCGCAAGCGCTGCCAGCGCCTCGACCCGCGTGCCTGAAAGCGCGACATGAGCGCCCTGTGCATAAAGTGTGCGCGCGATGGCGCCGCCCAGACCGCCGGTCGCGCCGGTGACCAGAGCCTTCCTGCCCGTCAGATCGAACATCCTGTTTCCCCCTAGTCCGGCATTCTGCCGTTCTTACCCGTTCCGGGACTTGTACGTCGCAATGTCCTCGGCGGTTCCCACCGAGATCGTCGCCGCGCCTGCGGCGATTCGCTTGACCAGGCCGGCCAGCACCTTGCCGGATCCGGCCTCGACGAAATCCGTGACGCCGGCCGCCGCCATGGCGGCGACGCATTCGCGCCAGCGCACCGTGCCGGTGACCTGCGCCACCAGCGAGGCGCGGATCTGATCGGGATCGCTCAGCGGCGCGGCCCCGACATTGGCCATCACGGGCACGCAGGGCGCGCGCATCGCAATCTCCGCCAGCGCGGCCCGCATCGCCTCGGCGGCGGGCTGCATCAGCGCGCAATGGAACGGCGCCGAAACCGGCAGCAGCATGGCGCGCCTGACCCCGCGCTCGGCCGAGAGCGCGATGGCGCGCTCGACGGCGGCCTTGGCGCCCGACAGCACGACCTGCCCGCCGCCATTGTCGTTGGCGACCTCGCAGATCTCGCCCTGCGCGGCATCGCCGGCGATCGCCTGGGCGAGTTCCAGTTCGGCGCCGAGCAGCGCAGCCATCGCGCCCTGCCCCGCCGGCACGGCCTTCTGCATGGCCTCGCCGCGAATCCGCAGCAGCCGGGCGGCGTCCGCGATGCTGAAGGTTCCCGCCGCCGCCAGCGCCGTATACTCGCCGAGCGAATGGCCGGCGACGAAGGCCGCATCACGCTTGAGGTCGAGCCCGGCCTCGGCCTCCAGCACCCGCATGACGGCCAGGCTCACCGCCATCAGCGCCGGCTGGGCGTTGGCGGTCAGCGTCAGTTCCTCGGAAGGCCCATCCCACATCACAATAGACAGCTTCTGCGACAGCGCCGCATCGACCTCATCGAAGACCGCGCGGGCGACGAGGAAGGCATCGGCAAGGCTTTTGCCCATTCCGATGGCTTGAGAACCCTGGCCGGGAAAGATGAACGCAGTCGTCATGCCGCGGAACCTTCGATTGTCACGCTTTGGTCATCGAGACGGCGCAGTCACATTGCCTGCCGGCCCAAGTCAAGCGCGTGAAACGATTATCGGCAGCGTTTGCGCACCGAAACGGATGATTTCGGTTGCGCGACGCGCCTTCAGACTGTAACGACCCCTTCTGCTTGTTCGGCCGGAGGCTGAACGGATGGCGGCGTTTGGCCTTTCGACAAGGGTTTCGCCGCAGGCTCGCTCCTCAAGAGCCGTCATCCCGTGTCTCCGCCTTCGATGAAATCCTGTCGGGCCTGTTCCAGGGCTCGGAGGGCTCCGCGCCGGGCGAAGCAGGGTGAAACAGAAGGGCCAATCATGGCATTGTACGAACATGTGCTGATGGCGCGGCAGGATGTCAGCGCGCAGCAGGTCGAGGCTCTTGTCGAACAGTACAAGGGCATCATCGAGGCGAATGGCGGCTCGGTCCCCAAGGTCGAGTACTGGGGCGTCAAGTCGCTGGGCTATCGCATCAAGAAGAACCGCAAGGCGCATTATTCGCTGCTGAACATCAACGCCCCCTCCGCCGCCGTGCTGGAGATGGAGCGCCAGATGCGCATCAACGAGGACATCCTCCGCTTCCTGACCATCCGCGTCGAGGAGCTCGAGGAAGGCCAGTCGGCCATGCTCCAGAAGCGCGACCGTGACGATCGCGGCGAGCGGGGCGACCGCTTCGACCGCGGAGGCCCCGGTGGCGGCGGCGACCGCTTCGACCGTGGCGGCGATCGCGGCGGCCCGCGCCGCGACCGTCCGCGTCGCGACGACGAAGCTGCTCCCGAAACCACCAGCGCGGAGGCCTGATCCATGTCCACTGCATCAGCCGGCGCCCGTCGCCCCTTCTTCCGCCGCCGCAAGTCCTGCCCCTTCTCGGGCGAGGGCGCTCCGAAGATCGACTACAAGGATGTGCGCCTGCTCTCGCGCTACATCTCCGAGCGCGGCAAGATCGTGCCGTCGCGCATCACGGCGGTCTCCGCCAAGAAGCAGCGCGAGCTCGCCCAGGCGATCAAGCGCGCCCGCTTCCTCGGCCTGCTGCCCTACGTCATCCGCTGAGCGGATCCGATAAATCCGGCGGAGCCTCGGCTCCGCCGGCATCGCTGAACTTCCAGGTCGCCCGGTGGTGAAACCCCTCCGGGAACGTTGAGGCGACAAGCCTCTCACCCTGCCGGGCCGATCAGGCCAGCGAGCAGCGGGACAGCCGGACAAGAGTTGATGTTACCGATCGTCGGCATAGGTGCAGGGCTCGTCGCGGCCCTCCTGTTCTCGGTGGTGATCACGGGATCGCCGCTGGCCGTCGTGCTGTGGTCTGTCACCCCCCTTCCGATCTTCATCGCAGCACTCGGCTGGAATCACCGGGCCGGACTCGTCGCCGTCGCGGTAGGCTCGGCTGCCGTCGCCGTGTCGCTGAGCATAACGGCCGGCATCGCCTTCGCGATCGTCATCGCCGCGCCCGCGTGGTGGATCGCCTATCTTGCCTTGCTCGCCCGCGACGACGGCGCGGGTCGCGTCGAGTGGTATCCGCTCGGCAATCTGCTCGTCTGGATCGCCGGCACGGCCGCGCTGGCCACGGTCGGCAACGCTCTTCTGTTCACCAGCGACTACGAGACCTATCGCGCGGCGACTCAGAAAGTCGTCGAGATCTTCCTGAACGACGCCATTCGCCGGCGGATGATAGACCTGCCCTCCGGCTTTTCGCTGGAGACGCTCGCCCGGGCCATGGGGGGCTGGGTGCCGCTTGGCATCGGCGCTTGGTTCGTCACCTTGACCGTGCTCAATCTCTGGCTTGCCGCCAAGGCCGTGCAACTGTCGGGCCGCCTGCCCCGGCCCTGGCCCTTCATCCCGTCGACCGCCCTGCCGCGCCAGGCGCTGGTGATCCTGGCGCTGGCGCTGGTCGCAGCCTCGCTCGGCGGCTTTGCCGGCGTCGCCGGCGCGGCGATGACCGGGGCGCTGTTTGCGACCTTCATGTTCAGCGGCCTGGCGATGCTGCACGACATCTCGCGCGGAAAGCCCTGGCGCACGCCGATGCTGGTCTCCGTCTATGTCGCGCTCGTCGTGATGCAGGCGATCCTGACGCCCCTGCTGGCGCTCGCCGGCCTGCTCGATTCCCTCATCGGCCTGCGCAAACGCGTCGCGCCTCCCCCGCCTCCCCCGCCTCCAAACGCCTGACCCAACTCAAACTCAACTGCTCTAAAGGAGATAAGACCATGGAAGTGATCCTGCTCGAACGCGTCGCAAAACTCGGCCAGATGGGCGAAGTCGTCCGCGTGCGCGACGGCTTCGGCCGCAACTACCTGCTCGCCCGCGGCAAGGCGCTGCGCGCCACCGACGAAAACCGCAAGCGCTTCGAGAGCCAGAAGATCGAGCTCGAGACCCGCAATCTCGAGCTGAAGTCGGAGGCCGACAAGGTCGCCGAGACGCTGGATGGCCACTCCGTCGTGATCCTGCGCCAGTCGGGCGAATCCGGCGTGCTCTACGGCTCGGTCTCGACCCGCGACATCGCCGAATCGCTGACCGCCGACGGCTTCCACGTCGCCCGCAGCCAGATCACGCTCAACGCGCCGATCAAGACGCTCGGCCTGCACACCGTCCCGGTCGTGCTGCA
>JBKJSB010000178.1:0-4297 GCA_046593015.1 Allobosea sp. | reverse complement strand
CCGGTGCAGCCCGTGTTCGTTGACCGCAAGACAGCGGCTGAGCCCGCAACCGAAACGCTGCGGGCGAAGCTCCCGCGCGGAGTCTTTCGCATCAAGAACCCACTCGATGGCTACTATTACTACTGGCAGGAAGGCAGGTCGAAGCCGGTTGATCAGCGTAGCCCCATTGTGCGGCTGCCGGACGACCCGACATCAGCGGCATTCCGCGAAGCGGTTACGAAGGCACGCAAGAGCGCCGGCTATGTGGACATGGACGGGGTCATCCCCGGACGCGGCCAAGGGTACGTCTATTTTCTCGTGTCTGGAGCCTACGTCAAAATCGGCTTCTCTACAAAGCCAGCCGGAAGGCTTTCGGCGCTGGCAACGGGCGTCGGCTCCGACATTGATTGCTTCGTTCTGATCAAGGGCCACCGGACGCTCGAGAGAAGTCTGCATCAGGCATTCCGCGCGCATCGGACGCAAGGCGAGTGGTTCAAGCGGAATCCGAAACTGATGAGGCTTATCGGTGCGGCCGCGATCGGCGGGTTCGCCCCGGAGATGCTGAAGTGAGCCGCGCTCCGGCCATCGCCCCTGCCTTGCTCCGTCCGCCGGAAGCCGCTGCCTATCTCGGCATCGGAGAAACCCGGCTGCGCGAGTTGACGAACGAGGGGAAGATCCACTGGATCGACCTATCGGGCGGTGACAAGCGCAAAGCTGTGCGGTTTCATCGTGCCGATCTCGACGCCTTCATCGAAGCATCTCGCAAACAGGCTGCGCCATGTCCGTCTACAAGCCGAAAGGCCGGGATTGCTACGTCTACGATTTCGAATTCCGGGGTTCTCGATTTCGAGGCTCTACGGACGTTGCGTCAAAGCGAGAAGCTCTCGCAGTCCAGAAGCGAAAGCGGGAGGAGGTCCGTCGCGACGCCGAAAGGCAGGAAGCCGCGCGGGCCGCATTCCGAGGGGACGCCCCGATGACGATCGGCCTCGCAACGGCGCGCTGGTGGAACGAGGTTGGCCAGCACCATATCAACAGCGACACGACCTGGGCGAACCTTGAGCGCATCGTCGCGTGGTTCACAAGCTCGCGTCGGCTGGACGAGATCACCGATACCGATGTTGCGGAGTGGATGGCTGCGCGGCGCGGCGAACGGATCAAGGGCCGGAAGACGCTCAAGAGCGGCCAGCCCGCGCCAATGGTCAAGACATCGACCGTCAATCGCTCGACCCTGGAGCCGCTGCGGAAGCTGTTCTCTCACGCCCGGCGCTCATGGAAGCTCCGCATCGACAGCGAGCCTGACTGGACGCAGCATCGGCTTCCCGAGGCCGGCGAACAGCAAGCCGAGTTGAAGGTCTCGGATCAGGACCGGATTATCCCGGCGCTTGGCGACGGTTACCGCGACGCGGTCATGTTCGCCCTCGCCAGCGGCCTGCGCCTGTCGAACTGCATCCTGCGGTGGGATCAGGTCGATTGGGAAGGCGGCCGGATCAAGGTCATCCAGAAGGGCGGCCGTCCGCATAGCCTGCCGATCTCGCGGGAGATGCGAGCCATCCTGAGCGCCTGCAAGGGCCATGACGCCGAATGGGTGTTCACCTTCCCGTTGCGCCGCCGATCGGCCGGTCGGCGCGTTCTGGGCGCCCGCTACCCTGTTACCTACTACGGGCTGCAAATCGAATGGAGGCGGACGGCGGCCGAGCTTTCGGTTGACCTGACATTCCATGGCCTGCGCCACACCGCTGGCACGCGGGTCACGCGCAAGACGGGCAACCTCAAGCTCGCGCAAAAGCTGCTTGGTCATGCCAGCGTGGCGACCACGGCCGGCTTCTATGCCCACGCCACCGAAGATGACCTGCGCACGGCTCTGGACGAAACTCCCCTCGCCAGCCCCCGCGCGGCCGACGAACCTGCCAAGAAAGCGAGGCAAATCTGATGCTTATTGACATAGAACACTCTGCTGGGGGACAAGGGGTCGGAGGTTCGAATCCTCTCGCTCCGACCATTTCTTCACATCGCGGATCGTGGCATCGCTGGAGCCATGCCTGGTCCGCCGCGCGGCCGCCGGCATGGCGCCTCGCCTTCCCGCCAAAGAGGTCTCGACCCATGAGCTTCGATCGCACCCGCCGGCCCGACAGCGCCCGCGACAAGGCCGAGGCGCTGTTCAAGCCAGCCGCGCCGAAGGTCGTCGCGCCCACGCCGCAAGTGCGCAAGCTGGCGCCGGGCGCGCGTGAGATGGTGACCCTGCGGATCGACAGCGAAGTGCTGGAGCATTTCCAGAGCGCCGGGCCGGGCTGGCAGGATCGCGTCAACGAGGCGCTGCGGCAGGCGGCCGGCATCGGCGGCGACGCGGCCCTGACGACGGGCGAACTCAACTCCTCCAACGACGGCTGACGCAGCCGTCCGCGCGGCGGGTCGCCGCTTTCGGGGTCAGACGGCGATGGCCCGCACCGGCGCTCCTGTTGCCGGAGACGCTTGATCGGCCGTCTCCGCCAGCAACTGCTCGAGATCGCGGCTGGCATCCGTGATCGTCTGGGCCGTACGGTCGAGGATGGCCGCGATCTGCTCCGAGGCGCCGGCCTGGATCTCGATATGGGCGACGCCGCGCCAGCTCTCGCTGGCGTGCTGCAGCGTTTGCATCGCCAGCGCGGCGACATGGCCGACGGCTCTGGCCTGGACATCCAGCGCCGTGGACATCTCGCAGGCATGCAGCTCCGCTTCGCCGACCCGTTCCGAGATCAGGCGGATCGCGCCGGCCGAGCGGATCGAGGTGTCCTGAATCGCATTGACCTGCTGGGCGATCTCGCGTGCGGCCTGCGCCGTCTTCTGGGCCAGCGCCTTGACCTCGCTTGCGACGACCGCGAAGCCCCTGCCCGCCTCGCCGGCGCGCGCCGCCTCGATCGTGGCGTTGAGCGCGAGCAGATTGGTCTGTCCCGCGATCGACTGGATCAGAGAGACGACCTCGCCGATGCGCGAGGCGCCAGCGTCGAGCTGGCCCACGAGACCGGAGGTGTCGCGGGCGAGTTCGTCGGCCTTGACCACCATGTCGAAGGTCGAGCGCAGGCGCTCCTCCAGCGCCGAGCTGGCAGCCAGCATGCGCTGCTGCGCCAGCGAGACATCGCCGGCCGCCGCTTCCGAACGCTGCGAATGCTCCGCCAGAGCGGTCAGGCCGTCGCGGGTTTCGGCCGTGGCGTAGGTCAGTTCCGTGGTCGAGACCCGCAGCATCGACGAGCTTGCGGAGACCGTGTCGCTGATCGTCGCGAGTTGCGAACGCCGCAGCGCCGCAGCCGTGGCCCCATCGTGCCTGTGCGGTTCGGCTGGAACAGACGCGGCTTGCGCCTTGGAATCCAGTTGCTTCGCAAGGGCGTCGGCGAGCGTCGCCTCCAGCGGGTGAACATAGGCGCCAAAGCGTCGATATGCGCGCGACATGACCAGCAGCGCGGCCCCGCCGGCCAGAGCCCAGCACAGGGGCTGGACCAGCAGCGCGGCCGTGGCCGGCAGTCCGACACCGGCAGAGACGAACGGGACCAGGCTTGCCACGCTCGCGGCAAGGACGAAAAGCGCCAAAATCCGGATCACATCGAGACGGAATTGTCGCCGCATGGCCTCCAGACACCGCCCAAACTCTACAAGAATGGCGTCCGACCCGGCCGCCCTTGACCCCAGCCTCCGGTATAGCGGTCTTTTGCCTACCGAAGCGTGAAGAAACGCGCAGCCGCAGGTCGTAACGCGCCGATCCGGGCCGCGCCGCAACTTGTCAGCGCGCTCGTCTTCACGACTTGACCGCGAACGGGCTTGCGCCCGGAGCGGCCTCGGCGCAACTTCGACGCAGGGTTCCAGAGTTTGGGGAGAGTATCATGGCAGGCGATCATCACGGCCCACGCGGGTGGCACGACGTCAACGCCGTCCAGGACGCACCGCGCGAAAAGCAGAAGTCGAGCGGCAAGATCGCCGCCGAAGAGGCCGCCGCGCGCAAGAAGATCGAGGCGCTGCGGGCGCTGAGGCTCGCCAAGCAGGCCGCAGAACCGCCGCCGGAGCCCAAGGCGAAGCCGACGAAGAAGAAGGCCGCTGCGACGGCCTGACGATGGCGGCCACGCTGCGGGTTTCACGGTCGGCCACGATCGGCGAGATCGTCGTGCGTCCTGTCGGACGCGAATTGGCGATCTAGCTTATTGGTTTTGCATCAGAATGTTCCGGAAAGTGGTTGCCACTTTTCGGTCCGATGCACTAGACAGGGCGCATGGAGTACTTCGTCCCCCTTCTGATCGGCCTGACGCTGATCTGGCTGATCGGCCGCGGCACGCCCTGGAACGCGAAGCTGCTC
>JBKJSB010000174.1:0-35791 GCA_046593015.1 Allobosea sp. | reverse complement strand
TGGTGACGACCGGGATGCCGTGCCGTGCTCATCTCCTGCGGCGGCCTGCTGACGCTTGGTTGCGCCGAGCCGATCGAGCGACGGCACGGCATCCCGGTCGTCACCAGCACCCAGTCGGCGTTCTGGAAGGCCATGCGGCTCGCCGGCGACAGCGGTCATGTGAAGGGCCGCGGCCGGATGCTCGCGCAATCGCAGGCCGTTCCCGCCTAGAAATAGCGGGGGGCTTTCCGGCGCGGCAGGTTGCGGCGAGGGGGAATCCTCGTTATCCCAGCGCTGAAATGAAGGCACGCGTCACCGTCACGCTGAAAACCGGCATTCTCGACCCGCAGGGCAAGGCGATCGAGGGCGCGCTGAAGTCGCTCGGCATAGCCGGCGTCGATTCGGTGCGCCAGGGCAAGGTCTTCGACATCGCGCTCTCGGGCTCCGACAAGGCGGCGGCCGAAGCAGCCCTCAGGACGGCCTGCGAAAAGCTGCTCGCCAACACGGTGATCGAGAATTATCGCGTCGAGATCGAGGGCTGACGTGATGAAAGCCGCCGTCATCACCTTTCCCGGCTCCAATCGCGAAGGCGACGCCGCCAAGGCGCTACGGCAGGCCGGCGCGACCGTGACGCCAATCTGGCACGCCGAGACTGAGCTGCCGGCCGGCGCCGATCTCGTCGTGTTGCCCGGCGGCTTCTCCTATGGCGACTATCTGCGCACCGGCGCGATCGCCGGCCGCGCCAACATCATGGATGCGACGCGGGCCCATGCGGCGCGGGGCGGTTTCGTGCTCGGCATCTGCAACGGTTTCCAGATCGCCTGCGAGGCGGGGCTGCTGCCCGGCATATTGATGCGCAACGCCGATCTGAAATTCGTCTGCCGCCGCCAGCATCTCACCGTCGAACGGGCCGACACGCCCTATGCCCGCGCCTACGCCAAGGGTCAGATCATCGACGTCTGCATCGCCCATGGCGAAGGCAACTATATCGCCGACGCCGACACGCTGGCGCGGCTCGAGGGCGAGGGTCTGGTCGCGTTTCGCTATTGCGATGCCGAAGGCAAAGTCACGTCCGCGGCCAATCCCAACGGCTCGCAGAACAACATCGCCGGCATCTATTCGCCCGGCTTCAACGTGCTCGGCCTGATGCCGCATCCCGAGAACCTGATCGAATCGCTCACCGGCGGAACGGACGGGCGCGGCATGTTCGAGAGCTTGATGGGCAAAGCTGCATAAAGCACTCCGTCATGCTCGGCCTTGTGCCGAGCATCAACGTCTTGGGCGTAGAGTGCGACCAGCGAAGACGTGGATGGTCGGGACAAGCCCGACCATGACGGAGAGGGTGTCACGCCCTCACTTGCCCGCCATCGCCCGTGCCAGCATGCGCCCGGCGCTGTCGGCGTCGAGCGGGCCGACATGCTTGTCGAGGATGCGGCCATCCGGGCCGATCAGGAAGGTCTCCGGCACGCCGTAGACGCCCCATTCGATCGCGGCGCGGCCGGCCTTGTCCACGCCGACCGCCGAAAACGGGTTGCCGAGCGCGCCGAGGAAGCGCCGGGCGTTCTCGGCCTCGTCCTTGTAGTTGATGCCGACGACGGCGACCCGCCCCTGTTTCACCGCGGGCGAATCCGCCATCGCGACGAGGAACGGATGCTCGATCCGGCATGGCGCGCACCAGCTCGCGAAGACGTTGACGATGGTCGCGCGGCCCCTGGCGAGATCGGCCATCGCGAAGGCCGGCACCGGTTTGCCGCCCTGCTGAAGCCCGTCGAGCGCTTCGAGTGTGATCGCAGGCGCGGGCTTGCCGATCAGCGCCGAGGGCACCTTGCTGGCGTTGCCGGCGAACAGCCCGGCGAGAAACACCAGCGACAGCGCGCCAAACAGGATCAGCGGGATCAGAAACACCAGCGGGACGCGACGGCGCGCCGGGAGATCGGCCTGACTCATGAGGCGCTGGTCCTCGAAGTCTGATCCGCGCCGCGCCGGCCCGCTCCGCGCTCCTCCAGCGCCGCCAGCGCCCGTTTCTGCGCCGCATGGTCGCACAGGATCGAGAGCACGAGCCCGCCGAGGATCAGCGCGACCGCGCCATAGGAGGCGAGGATGAAGCCGGCATGCGGGCCAAGACTTGTCATGTCGAGCGGTTCGTCATGCAGCGACGCCCGCCAGCGCAAGCCTGTCGAGCCGCTCGGCTTCGAGGATCGTCAGCGTGCGTACGCGCCTGCGCATGATCTCGGCCCGCATCGCCAGGAGATGCAAGCTGAGCGCCAGCAGCGTGAAGGCGATCGCGAGGATCAGCAGCGGCCACAGCATCGAGGGGTGGATCGTCGGCCCCCCACTGCGGAACACCGAAGCCGGCTGGTGCAGCGTGTTCCACCAGTCGACCGAGAATTTGATGATCGGCACGTTGACGAAGCCGACCAGCGTCAGGATCGCGACCGCGCGCCCGGCCCGGCCCGGATCGTCGAGCGTGCGCCAGAGCGCGATGATGCCGAGATAGATCAGGAGCAAGACCAGCACCGAGGTCAGGCGTGCGTCCCAGACCCAGTAGGTGCCCCACATCGGCTTGCCCCAGAAGGCGCCGGTCAGCAGGCAGATCAGCGCGAAGCAGGCGCCGATCGGAGCTGCGGCTTTCTGCGCCACATCGGCCAGCGGATGCCGCCAGACCAGCGTGCCGAGGGCCGACAGCGCCATCATCGTGTAGAGCATCAGCGCGAGCCAGGCAGCCGGGACATGCACGAACATGATCCGGATGGTTTCGCCCTGCTGGTAGTCGGCCGGCGCGACGAACCAGGCGAGATAGAACCCGATCAGGAACAGCAGCGCCGCCGCGCCTGCCATCCAGGGCAGCAGCAGCCGCGACAGCCGCATGAAACGCGTCGGATTGGCGAGGTCGATCAGGCTGGCCATGGCGTTCGGGCGCGGCGCTCTTCACAACGAGGCCCCGCGCGGCGGAACCGGCGGCGGCTACACGTTATGTCGCACCGACGCGAGCGGGTTTCAACCGCGCCGGCTGGCCCGGATTGTCGCGGCGCGCTGGCCGATACGTGCCTCATCGATCGGGTCGAAATTCGCTAAACATTTGAAGTAATTTCATTTCATGTCTTTTGACATGGCGTATCGGGCGGCAGCGGCCTAGGTTTGTGCAATCCGAGGAGGAGGAGCGCCCATGCCTGCTATCCTGCCCGAACCCGTCCGTCGTCAGGTGGAGCTAAGCATCAAGGCGACCGGTGGCGGCCTTTGCATCGTCGATATCCGCGCCATGGCGGCAGAGATCCGCGCGCGATTTCCAACCGAGGACATCGCCGTCCCCGATATCGCCGCGACCGCGATTCGATTCGCCGGACAATGCGGCATTCCCGTCGAACTAAGTGGTTTGACCGAACGCTAATCTGCCTGCCGCAGCGCCGCCGCCGCCGCGACGGTGCCAACGACAATCGCCGCCAGCGAGATCGCGCACAGGATCAGGAACGGCGTCAAGAACGCAATTGTGCCGCCGCCCGCGCTGTTGGCGGCCGACACCCCGAAGATCAGCACCGGAATCGTGAGCGGCGCAACCAGCACAGGCACGATCAGCCCGCCGCGCCGCAAGCCCGCCGCCAGCGCAGCTCCAGCCGCACCGATGAAGCTCAGCGCCGGCGTCCCCACCAGCAGCGTGCCGGCCACGGGCAGCATCGCCTCGCCCGGCAGCGCGACCAGCAGACCGAGCAGCGGCGCGGCCAGCGCCAGCGGCAGCCCGGTGGTCAGCCAATGCGCCATCCCTTTGGCGAGCACGGCCAGCTCCAGCGGCAAGGACGAGGCGCGGATCAGGTCGAGCGAGCCGTCCTCCTCATCGGACTGAAACAGCCGGTCGAGCCCGATCAGCATGGACAAAAGCGCGCCCAGCCAGAGGATGGCCGGCCCGATCTTCGAGAGCAGGTTGAGATCGGGCCCGAGCGCGAAGGGCACCAGCACGACGATGGTCAGGAAGAAGACGAGCGCCAGTTCGCCCCCGCCGCCGGCCCGCGCCGCCAGCGCGAGGTCGCGCGTCACGATGGCGAGGAAGGCGCGGCTCACGGGCCGATCCTCAGTTCGCGCACGCGGTCGAGCCCGAGCGGCCCATGCGTCGCCGCAAGAATAGCCCCACCGGAGGCCAGATGCGCGCGCATCAAGCCCGTCAGCATGGCCTGCGCGGCGACGTCGAGCGCCGCCATCGGCTCGTCGAGCAGCCAGAACGGCCGGGCCGAGACCAGCAGCCGCGCCAGCGCGACGCGGCGGCGTTGCCCGGCCGAGAGATAACCGACGGGAAGCGCCGCGACATGCGGCAGACCGACGGCAGCGAGCGCCTCCTGCGGCGACGAAGCGTCGTCACCGAGAAGCGCCTGAGCGAAGACGAGATTCTCCGACGCCGTCAGCGCGGTTTTCAGCCCGTCGCGATGCCCGACGAGATGGCAGAGTTCGGATAGCGGCGCATCGCCGCCGCCCTCGACTCGCAAGGCGCCGCCCGCGAGCCGCAGGCGCCCGCACAGCATCGCGATCAGGCTGGATTTGCCGGCCCCGTTGCGTCCGGTGAGCGCAATCGCCTCGCCGCCGCGCAGGGCGAAGCTCACATCCTCGAAAAGCAACCGCTCGCCCCGGCGGCAGGCCAGGTTCTCGGCGATCAGCGCGCAGGCGGGGAACGAATCTCCCCCCACGAGGACAGCGTCTTCCGGAGCGTCGGATCTTCGTCGGGCAAGCGTGTCGATCCTGTAGCGGGCTTCTTGGAATTGATCTATAGAGCCCGTGGCTACGCCGCACGCCGATCCGGCGCGGGGCTCGGGCACTCCCGGGGCGGCGCGCGCGTCATGCGCATTAGGCCTTCGATCGGCAAGGTCCGCAAGGGCGCAATCCCTTGACGACATGCCGCTCGCGACCGCAACCCCTTGATCAGGATAGCCCGCATGGCTTCGCTCGACTCCTTCAAATGCCGCCAGACGCTGACCGTCGGCGACAAATCCTATGAGTACTACTCCCTGCCGCTCGCCGAGAAGAACGGCCTGCCTGGCATCTCGAAGCTGCCCTTCTCGATGAAGGTGCTGCTGGAGAACCTGCTGCGCTTCGAGGACGGCCGCTCGGTCTACAAGGCCGACATCGAGGGCTTCGTCGCCTGGCTGACCGACAAGGGCACCGCCGGAAAGGAGATCGGCTTCCGCCCCGCCCGCGTGCTGATGCAGGACTTCACCGGCGTTCCCGCCGTCGTCGACCTCGCGGCGATGCGTGACGGCGTCGTCGCGCGCGGCGGCGACCCGGCCAAGATCAACCCGCTAGTGCCGGTCGATCTCGTCATCGACCACTCGGTCATCGTCGACGAGTTCGGCTCTCCCAAGGCGCTCGCGCAGAACGTCGAGCTCGAATATGAGCGCAATGCCGAGCGCTACCGCTTCCTGAAATGGGGCCAGGGCGCGTTCGACAATTTCCGCGTCGTCCCGCCCGGCACCGGCATCTGCCACCAGGTCAATCTCGAATACCTCGCCCAGACGGTCTGGACCCGTAAGGAGACCATCGACGGCGTCGAGGTCGAGATGGCCTATCCCGACACCGTCGTCGGCACCGATTCGCACACCACCATGGTCAACGGCCTGGCCGTGCTGGGCTGGGCCGTCGGCGGCATCGAGGCCGAGGCCGCCATGCTCGGCCAGCCGCAGTCGATGCTGCTGCCCGAGGTGATCGGTTTCAAGCTGACCGGCGCGCTCAAGGAAGGCATCACCGCCACCGACCTCGTGCTGACCGTCACCCAGATGCTGCGCAAGAAGGGCGTCGTCGGCAAGTTCGTCGAATTCTTCGGGCCGGGCCTTTACAACCTGACGCTCGCCGACCGCGCGACCATCGCCAATATGGGCCCGGAATACGGCGCGACCTGCGGCTTCTTCCCCGTGGACGGCGAGACGCTGGACTATCTCAACACGACCGGGCGCAGCACGGACCGGATCGCCCTGGTCGAGGCCTACAGCAAGGCGCAAGGCCTGTTTGCCACGATCGAGACCCCCGACCCCGTCTTCACCGACACGCTCGGTCTCGACCTCTCCTCGGTCCAGCCCTCGATGGCCGGCCCGAAGCGTCCCGAAGGCCGCATCGACCTGAACGGCGTCGCCAAGGGCTTCAAGGCGGCGATGGACACCGAATACAAGAAGGGCTCGGAGATCGCGCGCCGCGTGCCCGTCGAGGGCAAGGACTTCGATCTCGGCCACGGCGACGTCGTCATCGCCGCCATCACCTCCTGCACCAACACCTCCAACCCCTCGGTGCTGATGGCGGCGGGGCTGCTCGCCCGTAACGCGGTCGCCAAGGGCCTTAAGGTCAAGCCCTGGGTCAAGACCTCGCTCGCGCCCGGCTCGCAGGTGGTGGCGGAATACCTCGCCAAGGCCGGCCTCCAGACCGATCTCGATGCGCTCGGCTTCAACCTGGTCGGCTTCGGCTGCACCACCTGCATCGGAAATTCCGGCCCGCTGCCCGCCCCGATCTCGAAGGCGATCAACGAGCAAGGCCTGATCGCGGGCGCCGTCATCTCCGGCAACCGCAATTTCGAGGGCCGCGTCTCGCCCGACGTGCAGGCGAACTACCTCGCCTCGCCACCGCTGGTCGTGGCCTATGCGCTGGCGGGCTCGGTGCAGATGGACCTGACGACGGAGCCGCTCGGCACCGGCTCCGATGGAAAGCCGGTCTTTCTCAAGGACATCTGGCCCTCCAACAAGGAGATCCAGAGCTTCATCCAGCAGAACGTCACGCGCGCCATCTTCGAGGCGAAATACGCCGACGTCTTCAAGGGCGACGCGCATTGGCAGGCTGTGAAGACGCCCGAAAGCCAGACCTACGCCTGGGAAGACGCCTCGACCTATGTGCAGAACCCGCCCTATTTCCAGGGCATCAGCAAGACGCCCTCGCCCGTCACCGAGATCGTCGGGGCGCGCATTCTCGGCCTGTTCGGCGACAAGATCACCACCGACCACATCTCGCCGGCAGGCTCGATCAAGGCGGCATCCCCCGCCGGGGCCTATCTCACCGAGCACGGCGTCGCGGTGGCGGACTTCAACCAGTACGGCACGCGTCGCGGCAACCATGAGGTGATGATGCGCGGCACCTTCGCCTATATCCGCATCCGCAACCACATGATGGGCCCCAATGGCCGCGAGGGCGGCTACACGATTCACTATCCAAGCAAGGAAGAGCTGCCGATCTATGACGCGGCGATGCGCTACCAGCAGGAAATGGTGCCGCTGGTCGTCTTCGCCGGCGTCGAATACGGCAACGGCTCCTCGCGCGACTGGGCCGCGAAGGGCACCAACCTGCTCGGCGTCAAGGCCGTGATCGCCCAGAGCTTCGAGCGCATCCACCGCTCGAACCTGGTCGGCATGGGCGTTGTGCCGTTCACGCTTGCGGAGGGCACGAGCTGGGCCTCGCTCGACCTGAAGGGCGACGAGAGCGTCACCATCCGTGGCCTCGCGACGGTCAAGCCGCGCCAGATGCTGGAAGCCGAGATCACCTCGGCCGACGGCTCGGTCAAGAAGGTCCCGATCCTCTGCCGCATCGATACGCTGGACGAGATCGACTACTTCAAGAACGCCGGCATCCTGCACTACGTCCTGCGCGGCATCGCGGCCTGAGCGCAGGGCCGGCAAGCGGGCGCGTCGGATATCGCCGACGCGCTTGACTCTCAGACAGCGACCTTCGCGAGGAAGCCGACCACCTCCTCGCGCAGGCGTTCCGCCCCCGAGAAAACCTCCGCCGATGTCTCCGAAACGGTTTCGGCGGCATTGCGTGTTTGCGTGATCGCGCCCTCGACCGCCTCGACGAGGCCCAGCATCTCCTGGGTCCGGAGCGCCGCCGAAGCCACATTGCCGGATATCCCCCTGACAGCGCAGTCCTGATCGGCGATGCAGCGGGCGACCTCGCTGCTATGGCGATCGATCTCCGCCATGCGATCGCCACTGCGCTGGATCGCGGCGACCGCTTTCACCGACGAGGTCTGCACGGCGGCGATCTGCGCGGCGATGCGCTGGGCGGCCTCCGCTGTCTGCCCGGCCAGCGCCTTGACCTCGTTGGCGACGACGGCGAAGCCGCGACCATGAGCGCCCGCGCGCGCGGCCTCGATCGTTGCGTTGAGCGCCAGCAGGTTGGTCCTGGACGTCACGTCCTGAATGACGCCGGTGATCGCGCCGATCTCCGTGGCGATCGCAGCGAGCTCGCCGATCTCCCGGTTGGCCGCAATCGCCTCGCGCGAAGCGATCTCGACGACCTCGCCGGTCCGGTTCAGCCGCTCTCCGATCTCGGCGATCGACCGGCGCAGCGCCTCGGCGGCGGCGGCGGCGGACGCCACCTCGCCGGAGGCTTCGGCCGAGCTTTTGACAGCGCCGGCCGCGCGCTCCGAACTTTCCTCGGCACGTGCCGACAACCCGGCGGCGGTGGTCTGCATCGCTCCGACACTGGCGTCGAAACGGCTGAGCACGGCCTCCACGCTGCTGCGGAAGCCGCAGATCGCCGCCTCCGTCGCGCCGCGCCGGGCCTCCTGCTCGGCGAGCAGGGCCCGTTCCAGCTCGGCCGAATGGCGCTCTGTCACATCGTCATGCGTCGCGACCCAGCCGCCATCGCTCATCGGCCGATGCCGGATCGCGATGACGCGGCCGTTCGCCAGCCTGACGGTGGTGTCGGACGGTTTGTCGGAGACCTGGATGGAATCGCGCCAGATCATGTAGCGCTCCGGCGACATGTCGGGCGCGCTGCCGACGGCGACGCGCAGATCGACGATGTCGCGCAGGGTCATTCCAGGCCGCATCAGCGCGACGTCGATGCCGTAGACGTCGGCATAGCGCCGGTTGCACGTGATCAGCCGCTGCCGGCCGTCGAACATGCACAACCCCTCGGACATGTTGTTCAATGCCCTGGACAGGAGCTTCTTCTGCCTAAGATTGCCGCGATAGAGCCGCACCGGCACGAAGAGGGCGGCCAGGGACAGCAACACGAGCCCCGCCAGGAACGGCAGGCCGAAGCCGGGCAGCAAGGCGGACAGCGCATCCATGATCCTCCCGGCGGCCCTTCTGCGGGGCCTGATCATCTCGGGTTGCCCAACGGCGACGTCGTCGGGGCGCATCGATCAGGCTGCATTGAATTGCTTAAGAGGCGATGAAGCTGCGCTGCTGCCGGACAAGGCACGCCCGGACATGGTTGTCCTCCACGGCTCCGGGGTGTAATGGGGCGGTTCAGTCATCCTCGGCGGGGGGCTTGGGGCAGGCGCGGCATGGTCGCGCCCGGATGTCGTCCGCCTCCACCTGATCATAAAGACGGGAGCACCCGCATGTCCGCCACGTTCGAGACGGTCGCCGGAATCATTTCGGAGACCTGCGATATTCCGCGCGAGAAGATCACGCCCCAGAGCCATGCCATCGACGATCTCGGCATCGACTCGCTCGCCTTCCTCGACATCGCCTTCGCCATCGACAAGGCCTTCGGCATCAAGCTGCCGCTGGAGCAGTGGACCCAGGAAGTGAACGAAGGCAAGGCCCCGGCCGAGCAGTATTTCGTGCTCGACAACCTGTGCAAGCGCATCGACGAACTGGTCGCCGCCAAGAAGGCGTGAGTCGCCCCCGTTTAGGCACAGCCCCCATGCCGGTTTCCCGGGATGGGGGCTGTCGTCGTTTCGGCTGCCGCGACTTGAGCCGCGCCGCCTCAGCCGCTAGAGCATAGCCGGCGTTTCGGCGGCCCTCGGCAGACGGCGCGCCCCATCGACGAACGGACCCGCATGCGCCTCGAATATTTCGACATGATCGACACGGTGGTCGCATTCGAGCCGGGCGAGAAGCGCATCGTCACGCGCTCGACCGTGCCGTCGGCGAACGCCAGCCCGGTCTTCGAGGGTCACTTTCCCGGCCACCCGCTGGTGCCGGGCGTGCTTCTGACCGAGACCATGGCGCAGGCCTCGGGCTATCTCCTGCTGGCGCTGAACGGCATGAGCCAGATGCCCTTCCTGATGACGGTCGACAAGGCGCGCTTCCGTACCTTCGTCGAACCCGACGCCGTGCTCGACATCACGGCCGAACTGGTGATCGAGGGCTCGGGCTATGCCGCGACCAAGGCGAAGATCGCGATCGCCGGCAAGCCGATCTGCGATGCCGAATTGCGCTTTCGGCTGATGCCCTTTCCCGCCGACATGCGCAGCTTGATGGAGGCCCGCCTCGAGGCGATCGGCCTCGCGCCCGAACAGGTCTGAAGCCATGCCGCGCGACGTCGTCATCACCGGCATCGGAATCGCTTCCAGCCTTGGCGAGGGCATCGAGACCCATGCGCGGGCGCTTGCGGCAGGCAGCGCTCCGGTCGTCGATGCGGCCGCATTCGCGCCCTATCCTGTGCATCCGTTGAAGGCGCTCGAACTCGACCTTCAGATCCCGAAGAAATCCGACCAGCGCCAGATGGAGCCCTGGCAGCGGCTCGGCGTCTATGCGGCTGGGCTCGCGCTCGACGATGCGGGACTGAAGCAGGACGCGGACGCCAAGGCGATGCTGCAGGTCATCGTCGCGGCCGGCGGCGGCGAGCGCGACCATGGCGTCGATTCGGCGATCCTGACCGATCTGCGCGGGGCCAATGCGGCCGGCTCCATGCTGAACGAACGCCTGATGGGCGATCTGCGCCCCACGCTCTTCCTCGCGCAGCTTTCCAACCTGCTCGCCGGCAACATTGCCATCGTCCATGGCGTCACCGGGGCCTCGCGCACCTTCATGGGCGAGGAGCAGGCCGGCGTCGACGCCATCCGCACCGCCCACGCCCGCGTCAGTGCCGGTCAGGCCGAGGTGATGCTGGTCGGCGGCGCCTACAATGCCGAGCGACGCGACATGCTGCTGCTGCTCGAACTCGGCGGCTATCTGCGCAAGGGCGATTTCGCCCCGGTTTTTGCGCGTGAGGACGCTCCGGGGATCATCACGGGAAGCGCCGCGGCCTTCCTCGTGATCGAGTCCGCTGAGCGCGCCGCCGCGCGCGGCGCGACAGCGCATGCGAGGCTCAGCCATGTCGCGGCGACGCGCAGCAGGCGCGCGACCGGCTCGGTCGAGGCCGCGCTGCGGGCGCTCATCGCCGGCTTCGGCGCGGTTTCATCCGAAGCGCTGGCGATCTCTGCCGCGACCGGCACGGCCGGCATCACGGCGGAAGAGGCCGCCGCCATCGCGATACTGCCTCAAGCGAAGCGGATCGCGACCGGTGATCTCGTCGGCCATGCGCTCGAAGCCGCTTTCCCGATCTCGATCGCGCTCGCAGCCGCGGCCCTCTCGACCGGGCAGGCGCGTGAAGCCCTCGTCACCGGCGCGGGCCACTGGCGCGGCGAGGGCGCTGCAAGACTGGTCAAGGCGAGAGGAACGAGCCGATGAGCACGCAGCATCGCGACGCCAGGGGCCGCCCGATCGTGGCGGTGACGGGTCTTGGCATCGTCACCTCGCTCGGCCAGGGCAAGCAGGCGAACTGGGAGGCGCTGATCGCCGGAAAATCCGGCATCCACCGCATCGAGCGCTTCCCGACCGAAGGCCTGCGCACAACGATCGGCGGCACGGTCGATTTCCTGTTCGACGGCCCGTTCTCCGCGCCGGAGCTCTCCGAGAAGCTCGCGACGCTCGCAGCCGACGAGGCCGTCAGCCAGAGCGGCCTCGGCCAGCCCGGCGATTTTCCCGGCGAACTCTTCATGGCGGTGCCGCCGGTCGAGATGGAATGGCCGCAGAAGCAGGAGCTCGCCCAATCCGTCGCGGGCGATGTCGACTATGACGGCCTGCTGCGCGAGGCCGCGACGCTGAAGCACAAGGCCATGCACGAGATGTTCCTGTTCGGCACGGTCGCCGATCACATTGCCGACCGCTTCGGCACGAAAGGATCGCCGATCTCGCTCTCGACCGCATGTTCCTCGGGCGCGACCGCGATCCAGATGGGCGTCGAGGCGATCCGGCGCGGCGATACGAAAAGCGCGCTCTGCATCGGCACCGACGGCTCGGTCCATGCCGAGGCCCTGATCCGCTTCTCGCTGCTCTCAGCGCTCTCGACCCGCAACGAGGTGCCGGAAGCCGCCGCAAAGCCTTTCTCGAAGGATCGCGACGGCTTCGTCATGGGCGAGGGTGCGGGCGCGCTGGTGCTGGAGGATTACGATCATGCGCTGGCGCGTGGGGCTGCGATCCTCGGCATCGTCGCCGGCTGCGGCGAGCGCGGCGACGGCTTTCACCGCACCCGCTCCAGCCCCGACGGCAAGCCCGCGATTCTCGCCATGCAGGACGCGCTCGACGACGCCGGCGTGACGCCAGACGATGTCGACTACATCAACGCGCACGGCACCTCGACGCCGGAGAACGACAAGATGGAGGCGATGAGCTGCACCGCCGTCTTCGGCGAGCGCATGGCGCGCCTGCCGATGTCGTCCAACAAGTCGATGATCGGCCATACGCTGACAGCGGCCGGCGCGGTCGAGGCGGTGATCTCCTTCATGACGATCGCCAATGGCCGCATTCCGCCGACGATCAACTACGTCAATCCAGACCCGGCGATCACGCTCGACGTCGTGCCCAACACCGCGCGCGACGCGAAGGTGCGCACCGTGATCTCGAACTCCTTCGGCTTCGGCGGCCAGAACACCAGCCTGGTGCTGATGGCGGAGCCGACGACGCCGGACGCTCGCCCGTGACCCGCATCCTCGTCACAGGCGGCGCCAAGGGCGTCGGCGCGGCGATCGTCCGGGCGTTGGCCGCCGCCGGCCACGATGTCGATTTCACCTATCGCTCTTCCGCCGAGCAGGCTCTGACGCTGGCGGCCGAGATCGCCGAGGCCCATCCCGGCCGCGCCATCAAGGCCCTGCCGCTCGACCTCTCCGACAAGGCCGCGCTCGACGCCTTCTGCGAGGAGCGCGAGAGCGAAAGCTATTTCGGCTTCATCCACAACGCCGGCCAGCCTTATGATTCGCTTGCCG
This sequence comes from Allobosea sp., assembly GCA_046593015.1. GTDB lineage: Bacteria > Pseudomonadota > Alphaproteobacteria > Rhizobiales > Beijerinckiaceae > Allobosea. Next base: position 22,875 of record JBKJSB010000174.1, on the reverse strand, counting down.
CGATGATGGCGCAGGACAAGGCGGAAGCCGCGATGCAGGTCAATTTCTGGGCCTTCACCCGCCTCGCCAAGAGCCTGATGCGCGCCATGATCCGCGCCCGCGCCGGGCGCATCGTCGCGATCGGCTCGGTCGCGGCGCTGCGCGGCAATCCAGGCAACGCGGCTTACGCCGCCTCCAAGGGCGCGCTGATCTCCTATGCGAAGACATTGGCGATCGAGACCGGCAAGCGCGGCGTCACGGTCAACGTCATCGCGCCGGGCTTCGTCGACACCGACATGATGGCGCCCTACGCCGCCTATCGCGACAAGATGCAGGCGCAGATCCCCGCAGGCCGCTTCGCGAAACCCGAGGAGGTCGCGGGGCTGGCCGCCTTCCTGATGAGCGAGCCGGCCGCCTATATCAGTGGAACCGTGCTGCCTATCGATGGCGGCCTGACGGCTCAGATGGGCGTGCATCGCTGACATCGACGGTTTGCAGCGGTTCTGTTACGTTCGCAGCGAACCGGAACGAACCGCCAAGGAGTTCGGCCTCATGACAGCCGCCTTCACCATTCGCCTCGACGACGAGAAACTGGCCACGCTCGATGCCCTGGCTGCCGACATGGATCGCTCGCGCAGTTGGATCGCGGCCAAGGCGATCGAATCGTATGTCGAGCTGAACGCTTGGCAGATCGCGCGTATCAAGGAAGGCATCGCGCAGGCTGATCGCGGTGAGTTCGCGACGGAAGAAGAGCTGGATGCAATCGAGACCAGGCTCGCTATGATCGACGCGGGTCGGTGAAGGTCATATGGACCACGCGGGCTCGGGCCGAACTTGACGAGATCGCAGATTATCTGAGCGCATTCGGCGCGGCGACCGCGTTAGGCCAGGTGCGGTGCGCCGCATCCGGTCGGCGGGCAGGCTGCTTGGGAACCATCCGCATAAGGGCCGGCTTGGTCGCGTTGACGAAAGCCGCGAACTGATTGTGGCCGGCACGCCTTATATTCTCCCCTATCGAGTCAGCGATGGTCGAGTCGAAATTCTTGCCGTGATCCACACGTCCCGGCTTTGGCCTGAAGAACTCTGAAAGTGCCGAACTCCTCCATGCGCTCCCTCCAGCTCCACGCCGACCGCGATCTCCGTCTCGAGGAGATCGAACCACCGCCTCCGCCTGCAGCCGGCGAGGTGCAGATCCGCATCCGCGCGGTCGCGCTCAACTATCTCGACCTCTGGGGCTTTCGCGGCATGGCCTTCGCCAAGCGCAAGATGCCGCAGGCGGCCGGAGTGGAAGCCGCAGGCGAGATCGTCTGCGTCGGCGAAGGCGTCACCAACCTCAAGGTCGGCGACACCGTCACGGCTTATGGCGCCGAGACCTGCGGCCACTGCAAGGCATGTGTCGAGGGCCGCGACAATCTCTGCGAGAATGTCGCCGGCATCATGGGCTTTCATATCGACGGGTTCGCCCGCGAACTGATCAACAAATCGGCCCGCCTCGTGATCAAGGCCCCGCCCGGCGTCTCCTTCGAGCACGCGGCCTGCGCGCCCATCGGCTTCGGCACCGTCCAGCACATGTTGTTCGACAATGCGAAGCTCGAACCCGGCGAATCGATCCTGATCCATGCCGGCGGCTCAGGCATTGGCACGGCCGCGATCATGATGGCCAAGGCGATCGGCTGCACGGTCTACACCACCGTCGGCGACGACGAGAAGGGCCGCAAGGCCAGGGAACTGGGCGCCGATTTCGTCGTCAACTACAAGACCGAGCGCTTCGAGGGCGAGGTTCGCCTGATGACCAAGCGCAAGGGCGTCGACGTCGTCTTCGAGCATGTCGGGGCCGACACCTGGAACGGCTCGCTGCTCTGCCTGAAGCGCGGCGGCCGGCTCGTCACCTGCGGCGCGACCTCGGGCGCATCGACCACGATGAACCTGATGCAGCTTTTCCAGCAGCAATACCGCATCACCGGCTCCTTCGGCTGCCGGCTGGAGAACATCAGACAGTCGCTGGAGAAGATGGCAGGCGGGATGAAGCCGGTGATCGATTCGGTGTTTCCGCTCGAAGATTTCGAGAAGGGCCTCGCCCGTCTTGAAGGACGGCAGGTCTTCGGCAAGGTCGTCGTCGCCTTCTGAGAACTTGACGGGACGGTTTTCCTGCCGCAAGTCGCCATTTCCGCCCGATAATGCTTCAAGGCAAGGGCGCGATGGGGCCGGGCTGATCTTGAGACGATTGACGACATTCGCCGCGCGCGCCGGCGCGGCGGTGATGATCGGCCTGATCCGGGCGCTGTTCGCCTTCCTGCGTCTGCTCGGGCCCGAGCGCTCCAGCGATCTCGGCGGCTGGCTTCTGCGCACCGCGAGCCCGCTGATTCCGGTCAACCGTGTGGCGCTCGCCAATATACGCACGGCCTTCCCCGAGAAGGACGAGAGCGAGGTGAAGCGCATCGCGCGCGGCGCATGGGAGAATCTCGGCCGCACGGCGGGCGAATACGCCCATCTCAAGACCCTGTTCGACTACGACTACCTCAACCCCGACGCGCCCTCGCGCGTCGAGGTCTCCGGCATCGAGCATTTCATCGCGCTCAAGGACGACGACAAGCCCGGCCTGATCTTCTCGGCGCATCTGGCGAACTGGGAGCTGCCGGCGATTTGCGCCGCAGCCTATGATCTGGAGACGACCGCCGTCTTCCGCGCCCCCAACGACCCGGCCATCGCGGCGATCATCCACGAGATCCGCTCCGGCGCGATGGACGGGCTTGCGGCAGCCAAACAGGGCGCGGCTTTCGCCATGCAGGGCGTGCTGGAGCGCGGCGGCCATCTCGGCATGCTGATCGACCAGCATTTCACCCGCGGCGTGGTCGTGCCCTTCATGGGCCGCCCGGCGCTGACCAACCCGATCCTCGGCAAATTCGCGCGACGCTTCGAATGCCCTGTGCATGGCGTTCGCGTCATCCGCCTGCCGAATCAGCGCTTCCGGCTGGAGCTGACGCCGGCGCTCGACCTGCCGCGCGACGAGGCCGGCGAGATCGACGTGCAGGGCGCGATGGCGATGATGACGGCCGTGGTCGAGGGCTGGGTCCGGGAGACCCCCGAACAATGGCTCTGGATGCACCGGCGCTGGCGGCCCAATATGATCGCCGCCCGGGGCATGGCCGATACCACGCAAATGCCGGCTCCCAAGCCCGTTTTCAAGGCAACGTGATTTCCAAGTGAGTTCCCTTGGGCGCTTTGGTAACGCCCTGCATGCTCTAAGACTGTTAGAGTGCCGATCATGACCCTGCGCCCGCGCCTTCTCCTCGCCTCGCTCGCCGCCCTTGTCCTGGGCGGCGCGAACGCGCATGCGCAGGCGCCCGCGCTCCAGCCGCGCGCCGTGGTTGAACTCTTCACTAGCCAGGGCTGCTCCTCGTGTCCGCCGGCCGACGCGCTCTTCGTCGAACTGGCCAAGGACCCGGCCGTGATCGCGCTGACGATGCCGGTGACCTACTGGGACTATCTCGGCTGGAAGGACACGCTCGGCCACGACGTCTTCACAAAGCGCCAGAAGCTTTACGCCAAGTCGCGCGGCGACGGGCAGGTCTACACGCCACAGGCCGTCATCAATGGCGGGCCGCATCTCGTCGGCTCCGACAAGGCCGAGATCGAGAAGTCGTTGCGCAAGCAGGGCGCTTTTTCCGCCCGCGTCTCGCTCAGCGAGGACGGCGGCACGGTCAAGGTCGCACTTGCTCCCGTCGATCCAGCCGGTAGCGGCGCGGGAAGCGTCTGGCTGCTGCCGACCACGCGCATGATCACGGTGCCGATCGGCCGGGGTGAGAATCAGGGCAAGACCATCTCCTACGCCAATGTCGTGCGCGGCATGGTCAAGGTCGGCGACTGGGACGGCAAGGCGGCGACGCTGACCACGCCGCTCGCAGGCGCCAGAATGCCCGATTCCGACGGCTATGTTGTGCTCGTGCAGGCCGAGCAGCCGGGTCGATACGGCATGATGCCCGGGGCTGTCATCGGCGCGGCCAGATCCGGCAAGTAGCCGCGAAGACGGGGACATTCCGCGAATGCGGGTTCCCGGAGACGCCGGCCCGACGTAGCGTCTCGCCAGAGTCACAATAACTTGGCACTGATTCGCATATGCCGAGGCTGTTCACCGCGCTTGAGATTCCTGCCGAGGTCGCCTCGGTGCTGACCCTGCATCGGGGCGGGCTCGTCGGTGCGCGGTGGATCGAACCGGCCGATTACCACATCACGCTGCGCTTTCTCGGCGATGTCGATCGCCGCATGGCCCATGACGTGCACGAGTTTCTCGGCGACCTGCGCAACTATCCCTTCGAGGTCACGCTCGATGCGCTGGGCAGTTTCGGCGGCGACAAGCCGCGCGCCGTCTTCGCCCGGGTCCAGCCGAGCCAAAAACTCTCCGAACTGCAGGCCGACATCGAGCGGTTGATGCGCCGGCTCGGTCTGCCGCCTGAAGCGCGCAAATTCGCGCCCCATGTCACGCTCGCGCGGCTGCGCGACGTCGCGCCGGTCGATGTCGCGCAGTATCTGGGGCAGCACCCGATCGTCCGGCCGATCAGCTTCACGGCGCGACGGATCGCGCTGATGTCTTCGCGCGATTCGATCGGCGGCGGCCCCTATGTGCTGGAGGCGGCCTATCCCCTTGGCCCCTCCTATCCGAACCGGATGGCGCGGGCCGACGCGCAGCGGAGATGACCATGCCCAAGCGCCTGAGCCTGGACGCCCGCAACGAGGCGCTGCTGACGCTGACCGGCTGGAAGCTGGCCGAGGGGCGGGAGGCCATCGCCAAGCGCTTCGTCTTCCGCGATTTCAGCGAGGCCTTCGGCTGGATGACGCGTGTCGCGCTGCTGGCGGAGACGATGGATCACCACCCCGAATGGTCGAATGTCTACAAGACCGTCGAGGTGACGCTCGCGACGCATGATGCGGGCGGGCTGACCGAACTCGACGTCAGGCTCGCGCGCGCCATGGATGCGCTGGCCGGTTGAGTTAGCTCTTGCCGCTGTTCGACCATGCCGCGAGCCGGCGCGTCAGCGGCGGCGGCAGGCGGCGCAGCGCCCGCTTCAGCAGCGGCCGCCAGTGCGCCAGCCCCGATTCCACGAGGAACCGGCCCTTCCAGGACAGGGGCAGCACCAGATCGGTCACCGCTGTCAGCCCGTCGGCATGCTCGTGCTTATAGGGGTCGGCCGGCGCCAGCATGTCGAAGACCGCATTGCCGCGCACCCTGGCGCAGGCGAAGCTGTGATGCACCAGAAGCCCGCCCACACCGCCGCGCTCATGCTCGGGATGGGTCGCGATGACATGGCCGAAGCTCGCGCCCTTGCAGTCGAGCGCGAGGTCCAGCCCGATCGGCGCGCCGTCGCAGGAGATGGTCGCGATCCGCAGCGGCGAGCCGCCCGCCACGTCGCCCGCCAGATCGCGGAAGAAGGCTGAAAAGCGCGGATCGGAAATCGTCGGCGCGAGCACGCCATGGCGCAGCAGCGCCGCCTGCTTCATCGCGATGGCGGCGACGGCGAGATCGGCGGCCTCGGGCCCCGGCTCGACCATCGCGAGGCTGATCGCGCCGCGCTCGGAGAGCCGTCGCAGCCGCCGGCGGTGATTGGAGCGCTCGCGCGGCGCGTAGGCGTGGCTCGGGCCGTCCGGACCGACCCGCGAGCCGAGATCGGCGAAGGGCGCGTGAAGCCGCTCCCGCAGCGCGGCGCGCGAAACGAGGCCCGACATCGCCAGCACCGAATCGCCGCGCAGCCTGCGCAGTTCGAACAGATCCGCGCCCAGCTTTGCGACGGCATCCCAGCCGGCCTTCAGCAGCGCGGCTTCCTCGCCAGTGCGCTCGACCAGCACATCGCCATACTGCGCCACCGGAACGCCCATGAAGCGCAGGCTGACGAGCCCGAGTCGGCGCTGGCGGACCAGCGGCCAGACCATGACGAGCCGCCCGCCACGGCGCGCCGTCACGATGCAGAGCCGCATCCGCGCATCGAGATAATGGTTCGCCCAGTGCCGCAGCACGGCATGGGACTGGAAGACCTGATGGGGCAGGCCGGCGCGGGCAAACAGGGCGTCCCACTCCTCCCGCAGCGCAAGGAAGGCATCGGGCGTATCGACGATGGCGATCGCGACCTCGTCGGCGCGCGCCGACGCCTGTGACAGGCCGCCCGGCCTCGCCCCGGCAAGCTCGCCGCGGAAGGAGGCGATCAGCGCCACGGCTCAGGCTCCGGCCCGGACGGCGAGCAGCCGCCTGGCGCCCGACAGCGGAAACCGCGCCAGATAGGGCAGCAGCAGCAGCGGATGACGCACCGCGAAGGGCGCGTCATGCTCGACCATATGGCGGATCGCGAGCACCGGCAGCGGCGCGCGCAGCGGGCGGAACTCCGGGTTCCACAGCCCCGGCGCGTCGGAATCGGCATACATCAGACCGATCATCCGGTTGCGCGACAGCGAATAGAATTTGTGGCGGTTCTGCACGCGCTTCAGCATGGCGATGCCGTCCTCGTCTGCGCAGGCCGGAAAGCCGATGATCACCGTGCGGAAATGCGCCATGGCGGGCTTGGCGGGGATCGCATCCAGCGCCTGGAAACTGTTGCGGATCAGCAAGAACGCCGCCGCCTCGTCGGCCGGCCCAGCCTCGCTGATGCCGAGCCGAACGGTGTCGAGCTTCGCCGCCTGACGCGTGAAGGGGCAGACCGCGCCGGTGCGGCCGAGATCGGCATGGCCCGCCATCAGATAGCCCTCGACCCAGCCGAGCAGGCTGGACAGGGCGGCCGGCTCGGGCTGCTGCGCGATGCGCGCTTTGGCGTCAGCAAAGGTCGACAGCGCGCCGGCCTTCTCCAGTCCGGCCAGGATTTTGGTCCCGCTCATCGCTCGCCTCGCCATCTCGCAGCTGAAGCGATAGCAGCGCAAGATTAGGGAAGGGTTTCGTCGGCGGGCCCGGCTTCTCCAGATGCGTTAGGGGTCTGATAAGCCTTGAGACCAGCCGCAGAGCCCCAAGCCCGCCAGCATATGCGTCGGCGGCGGCGCTACGACCACCACCGGTGGGCGCTTGCGATAGAGCGGGATCGCGATGCTGCGCGCATGCAGCTGCAGTCCGGGGCCGCCCTCGCGCGGGGCCGTGCCGTAGATCTCGTCCCCCAGCATCGGCCAGCCAGAGGCGGCGCAATGCACCCGCAACTGATGCGTGCGCCCGGTCAGCGGCGAGAGCGCGAGCCAGGCGATCGGTCCGCCGTCTCCGACGCCCCGCCCCAGCACGCGAAACCGTGTCTGCGAGGGCAGGCCCTCGGGATCGACCTTCATCCACCAGCCGCGATCGGGCGCGCGCTTGCCCAGCGCTAAATCGATCAGCCCCTCGTCCTGCGCGGGGTCGCCCTCGACGAGCGCCCAGTAGGTCTTGCCGATCAGCCCGTCGCGGAACAGCCGGTTGAGGTCGGCCATGGCGCGCGGATGGCGGCCGAGCACGAGGCAGCCCGAGGTATCCTTGTCGAGCCGGTGCGCGGCCTCGGGGCGGCGCGGCAGGCCAAAGCGCAGCGCGTCGAGATGATCGGTCAGGACGGGTATGATTTTCCGCTTCGCCTGCGGCCCGCGATGCGAGGGCAGGCCCGCGGGCTTGTCGATCACCAGCATCATCGCGTCGCGATAGAGCAGCGGAAACGGCAGCTCCGCTTCGGCCCTGTCGTGCGAAATCTCTGGTCGGTCGGACGTGGCCATGGCATTGCGCTAGCGAAGACGGGCCGGCGACGCAATATCAGGGCGAGGCCGGCTCGAAGACGGGACGCATGATGAGCGAACAAGACCCGAAGAAGCGCGGCTTCTTCTCCAGACTTTTCGGCATCGAGGACGAGCCAGGCAAACCGGCCGCGCCGGAGACGCCGGCTCTTGCCGAAACGCCTGCCGCGCCGCCGGAGCCTGAAGCCGACGCCCTGATCGCGCCGGGCGCACTGATGGGCGAGGCCGCGCCTCTCCCCCTCGCGATGCCCGAGCCGGGGCCGATGCCCGCCCCGCTTGTGACGGCGCCGACTCCGGTCGCAGTTGCTCCGGAGCCAAGGCGAAGCTGGTGGCGCAGGTTGACGGAAGGTCTGTCGCGGACCTCGTCGGCCCTGACCACCGGCATCACCGAGATCTTCACCAAGCGCAGGCTCGACGCCGGCACGCTGGAGGACCTCGAGGACATCCTGATCCAGGCCGATCTTGGCCTTCCCACCGCCGCCCGCGTCGCCAAGGCCGTCGGCGAGGGGCGCTACGACCGCCAGATCGAGCCCGCAGAGGTCAAGGCGATCCTCGCCCGCGAGGTCGAGGCGATCCTGACGCCTGTCGCTGTGCCGCTGGTGATAGACGCCACGAAAAAGCCGTTCGTCATCCTGATGGTCGGCGTCAATGGCTCGGGCAAGACCACCACGATCGGCAAGCTGGCGCAGAAGTTCCGCAACGAGGGCAGAAGCGTGATGCTCGCCGCCGGCGACACCTTTCGCGCCGCCGCGATCGAGCAGCTCAAGGTCTGGGGCGAGCGCACGCAAGCGCAGGTCGTCTCGGGCCAGCAGGGCGCCGACGCCTCGGGGCTGGCCTATGAGGCGCTGCAGAAGGCGAAGGCCGCCGGCACCGACGTGCTGCTGATCGACACCGCCGGACGCCTTCAGAACAAGACCGGACTGATGGACGAACTCGCCAAGGTCGTCCGCGTCATCCGCAAGATGGACCCTGACGCCCCCCATGCGGCGCTGCTCGTACTCGACGCAACCGTCGGCCAGAACGCGCTTTCGCAGGTCGAGGCCTTCCAGCATACAGCCGGCATCACCGGGCTGGTCATGACCAAGCTCGACGGCACGGCGCGCGGCGGCATTCTCGTGGCGCTGGCGGCGAAATTCGGCCTGCCCGTGCATTTTATCGGCGTCGGCGAGGGCGTCGAGGATCTGGAGCCGTTCTCGGCCCAGGACTTCGCCCGCGCGGTCGCTGGACTGGGAGAAGCGGCGTGAGCCAGGATACCGTCGATACGAAGAGGCCCGGGATCAATCCCCTGCTCAAGCTCGCGCTCGAATTCGGGCCGCTGGCATTGTTCTTCTTCGCCAATTCCTATGGCGACCGGCTGTTTGGCGTCGCGCCTGACCGGCGCATTTTTGTAGCCACCGGCATCTTCATGGTCGCCTCGCTGGTCGCGCTCGCGCTGTCACGCCTGCTGATGGGCTATCTGCCGCGCATGGCGATCGTCAATGCGGTCGTCGTCAGCGTCTTCGGCGGGCTGACCATCGCGCTCGATGACGCCTTCTTCATCAAGGTCAAGCCGACCATCGTGAACACGCTGTTCGGCTGCGTGCTGCTGGGCGGCTTGTATTTCGGCCGCTCGCTGCTGGCGCTGGTGCTGGAGAGCGTGCTGCAGCTCGACGAGGCAGGCTGGCGCAAGCTGACCCTGCGCTGGGGCCTGTTCTTCTTCGTGCTGGCGGCCCTGAACGAGATCGTCTGGCGCACCCAGACGCAGGATTTCTGGGTCGCCTTCAAGGTCTGGGGCGTGATGCCGCTGACCATGGCCTTTGCGCTCGCCCAAACGCCGCTGATCCTGAAACACGAGATCAAGCCGAAGGCGGCGGAGTAGGCTCAAGGCCCTGGAACGGAGAACCGGGAGCCTCGGCTGGCCAACGAACCGAGGGTCCGCGCGACAAGGCGGCGCCTTGCCCGATGCACGCCATGCTGGCCGAGCCGGCCATGGTGGCGTGACAAACGAAATCGACTCCGGCGAAGTCGGAGCGGTTCAATGCGTATGGTCAGCGGAACCACGTTCCCCGCCAGCCCCACGCCCCGCGATCAGCCAATACACGAACCCCGTCGCCGCGCCGACCAGGAACAGCGCGCCGATGACCCGCGTCTCGGCCTGTGTCGGCGCGCGCGAGAGCTGCAGCATGGCGAGCGGCAGGAGCGTGGCCAGCACGCCGGTCAGCCCGCTCTGGATCAAGCCGCTGCGCAGCCGAAAGAGTTCGCTGAAGAGCGCCACGAGAATGACGGGCGCGACGATGATGGCGAGCCCCAGCCAGCCGATCAGGCTGAAGGCGGCAGCGGCCGCCGGACCCGGATCGACGCCGCTCTCGGCCAGGCCGAACAGCGCCTCCATCAGGCGCTCGAAACCGCCGCCGATCAGCAGCGCGATCTCGGCCGAGGCGACGCTGGCGACCATCATGGCGAATATGCCCGCCCCCATGGCGACGAACAGGGCGAAGGGGATCAGCAACAGCCAGCGCAGCATCGGGATCAGCCAGCCTGCGCCGCTGCGTCGGCTTCGTCCAGCATCAGCCGGGCGCGGGCGGAGAGCTTCTCGGTCTCGCTCTTGAGCTGGCCGCAGGCGGCTAGGATGTCGCGGCCGCGCGGCGTCCGCACCGGCGAGGCGTAGCCGGCGCGGAAGACGATCTCGGAGAAGCGCTCGATCCGGTCCCAGTCGGAGCACTCGTAGCGCGTGCCGGGCCAGGGATTGAACGGGATCAGGTTGATCTTGGCGGGGATGCCCTTGAGCAGCCGCACCAGATCGCGCGCCTCGGCGTCGCTGTCGTTGACGCCCTTGAGCATGACGTACTCGAACGTGATGCGCTTGGCGTTGGTCAGCCCCGGATAGGTCCGGCAGGCCTCCATCAGTTCGGCGATGGGGTATTTTTTGTTCAGCGGCACGAGTTCGTTGCGCAGTTCGTCGCGCACCGCATGCAGCGAGATCGCCAGCATCGTGCCCATCTCGTCGCCGAGCGGGCCGATCTGCGGCACCACGCCCGAGGTCGAGACCGTGATGCGGCGGCGGCCGAGCGAGAGACCTTCATTGTCGGAGATCACGTCGATGGCGTCGCGCACGCCGTCGAAATTGTAGAGCGGCTCGCCCATGCCCATGAAGACGATGTTGGAGACGAAGCGGCCGCCGTCGTTCGGGACGAAGGCGCCGCCCGGCGCGCTGCGATGGGGAAAATCACCGAGCCGGTCGCGCGCCACCATCAACTGGGCGACGATCTCTTCGGTCGTCAGGTTGCGCACGAGGCGCTGGGTGCCGGTGTGGCAGAAGGTGCAGGTCAGCGTGCAGCCGACCTGGCTGGAGACGCACAGCGTGCCGCGGTCGACCTCGGGGATGTAGACGCATTCGATCTCGGCGCCGCGGTCGCGCGGGCCGGTTGGGGCCATCCTGATCAGCCATTTCCGGGTGCCGTCGGTCGAGACCTGCTCGGCGGTGACGTCGGGCAGATCGAGCGTGAAGCGTTCGGTCAGAGCGGCGCGCAAACCCTTGCCGATCGTCGTCATCGCGGCGAAGTCGCGCACGCCGTAATGGTAGATCCAGTTCCAGAGCTGGCCGACGCGCATGCGCCGCTCCTTCTCCGGCACGCCGATCTCGGCCAATGCGTCCGAGAGACCGGCGCGCGTGCGCCCGACCAGCGAGAGCTTTCGCGGCGAAACGGGTTCAGCCGCTGGCGCGGCGGGGGCGAGGAGGGTCGTGGTCATTGGAACTCTGGCTGCTCGGGCGAAGCGCGCGCGCCCTGATCAAGCGCGGCTCATAGCACGGGAAGCCGCCCTCGTGAAATCCGCCTACGGCAGGCAACTACTTGCAGGCGTCTTCGGCGCGCTTCACCACCTGGGTCAGCCCGGCGAGCGAGTATTTGTCGCTGGTCGGGTTTCCCCGCTTCGATGTCGCCTTGATCTCGAGGCCGGCGCCCTTGCGCAGCGAATCGAGCATGCGCGGCTCCTCGGCCGGGTTCTTCAGGAACATGTGCTTGCCCTTGGCGACCATGGCGAAGCGCTCCTCGCCGATCACCGCCTGATGCTCGACATCCTCCTTGACGTCGAAATTCATCACCAGACTGATCTCGTTGCGCACGCCCTCGCCCGGGCGGCTGGAGACGAAGAGCAGGGCCTCGACATCCTTGAGATTGGCGGGCGAGCGGGTTTCCGCCTTGGACAGGGCATAGCAGATTTTGGTGCGGCCCTGCTGCGAGGAGAAGGCCTGCCACTTGCCGGCAGTCTCGAGCAGCAGCGCCTGGGCCTGCGCCGCTCCGGCCGCAGCGGCGCGCTGCGCCTGCGCGCTGGCTTCGCCCGCGGCGAGGCCGGCGACCAGCGTGAGCGCGAGCGCGAGATGGGGAAGCCGGATGGCGGTGGGGGCAAAACGTGGAATCATCGACCGCCATCAATCAGCAGAAATCTTAACGCCGCCTTGACCGCCGGACGATTGCCATCCGACGGGTGCGGCCTCAGGAACCTTAACGCGACGCATAGAATGTCACGATCCTGGCGAAAATGCGAATGAGGTCTCGATCGGGCCGGTTCCGTTCGCCGCCGCAGCATGCCACAACAACGCCGTGGCGGACAGGACCGGCGAAACACCGGCGCGGCGCCAGGTCGGGGTGGCGGCGTCGGGGTGCGGCAGGACAGATGACGAAAAGAGGCCGGGTGCAGGCGGAAGACGGAATTGGTTGGCGCTATCGGCCGGTTTCGCCGGGACGGCCCGCGTGACGCCGCCGGCCGATTTCACGGCCCTCGTCCGGGCGGTCGCCGACCGGCGCGACCGGGCTGCCTTCGCGGTGCTGTTCGACCATTTCGGGCCACGCCTGAACGGTTTTCTGCTGCGGCAGGGCTGCGATGCCGCACTGGCCGAGGAGGTCGTGCAGGACACGCTCTCGACGCTCTGGCGCAAGGCCGATCTGTTCGATCCGGCGAAATCCTCGGTCTCGACCTGGCTCTACCGGATCGCGCGCAACCGCCGCATCGACCTCGCCCGGCGCGACCGCTCCGACAGGATCGATCCCGAGGATCCGATCCTGCACCCGGCGCCCCAGGCCGAGCCGGACCGGCTGATGGACGCCCAGCAGCGCGAGGAGGCGCTTCGGCTGGCGCTGGAGGGCCTGCCCGAAGAGCAGTTGCGGCTGGTCCGCCTCGCTTTCTTCGACGGGTTGTCGCATGCCGAGGTCGCGGCGCGCACGGGCCTGCCGCTCGGCACGGTGAAATCGCGGATCAGGCTGGCCTTCACGCGGCTCCGGCGCGCGCTGGAGGCCGACGGCGTCGTCGAGGCGGGGTGAGGATCGGATGAAGGCGCTGCTTTGCGAACATCACGGCCCGGCCGAAGAGCTGGTCATCCGCGATCTGCCCGATCCGACACCTGGACCAGGCGAGGTCGTCGTCGCGGTCAAGGCCGCCGCGCTGAACTTCTTCGACACGCTGATCATCCAGAACCGCTACCAGACCAAGCCGGCGCTGCCCTTCTCGCCCTGCGCCGAATGCGCCGGCACGATTACGGCGCTGGGCGAGGGCGTCACCGGCTGGCGGGTCGGCGAGCGCGTCGCCGCCTGGCTCGGATACGGCGCGGCCCGCGAGAAAATCGTGGTCTCGACCGATGCGATCGTGCGCGTGCCCGACGCGCTCGACGATGCGCAGGCGGCGGGCCTGTTTGTGACCTATGGCACGGCCATGCACGGGCTGATCCAGCGGGCCGGACTCAAAAGCGGCGAAAGCCTCGCCATTCTGGGCGCAGCCGGCGGGGCCGGGCTGGCGGCGGTCGAGATCGGCGCCCTGCTCGGCGCCCATGTCATCGCCTGCGCCTCCTCGCCCGATAAGCTGGCGCTGGCCCGCGAGCACGGCGCGCAGGAGGACATCGACTACTCTGCCGAGGATGTGAAGGCGGGTCTGCGCCGCCTCACCGGGGGGCGCGGCGTCGACGTGCTCTACGACACGGTCGGCGGCGATCTCGCCGAGCCGTGCTTGCGCGCCATGGCCTGGGAAGGGCGCTATCTCGTGGTCGGCTTCGCCGGCGGCGCGATCCCGAAAATCCCGCTCAACCTGTTGCTGCTGAAGGGCTGCGACCTGCGCGGCGTGTTCTGGGGCGAGTTCGTCACCCGCGACAGGGCCGGCCACCGCCGCAACATGGAGCGGCTGCTCGACTGGGCGGCGGCGGGCCATATCCGCGCCCATGTCCACGCTGAGGTCCCGCTGGAGCGCTGGACCGAAGGTTATGCGCTGATCGGCGATCGCAAGGCCAAGGGCAAGATCGTGCTCACCCTCTGACGGCTCACAGCTCCGCCATCGCCTGCCTCGCCTTCTCGCGATGCTCGGGCGTGATCGAACCCGCCACGGCTGCAAGCGCGGCGGCGATCACCGCGGCGTCGTCGGTGAAGCCCAGAAAGGGCATCAGGTCGGGGATCGCGTCGAGCGGCAGCACGAAATAGCCGAGCGCCGCCAGCAATGTCAGCCGGACGCGGCGCGGCGTCGCCGGGTCGCGCGTGCAGATCCAGGCGGCGAGCATGTCCTGCGCGAAGGGAATGCGCTTCGCCACCCGCTTCAGCCGGTCGAGAAACGTCTCGCCGAAGCGCTTCTCGTCGCGAAGCGTGGCCCGAATCGCGGCCATTTCCTCTTCCGTGAAGCGCGAGGTGAACCCTTCGCTCATGCCCGACTCTCCCGTCTCCCAATTCGCCGGCATCATCCTGCCGCGCGGGTCTGGCCGCAATGTCGAAAGATGTGGCCCCGCCCGAGAAGCCGCACAAGAGGCTGGCGAAGAATGCCGCTTGGAGCGCGGCCGATCCGGTTCTAAACGAATGGCGACCTCAAGATCATCGATGGGACATGCCGATGAAGCTCGATTCCTCCCTCTCCGCCATCGTCACCGGCGGCGCTTCGGGCCTCGGCGAGGCGACCGCGCGGATGCTCGCATCCCATGGCGTCAAGGTCGCGCTGCTCGATCTCAACGCCGGGCGCGGCGAGGCGGTGGCGGCCGAGATCGGCGGCGTCTTCTGCGCCTGCGATGTCACCAGCGATGCGTCTGTCGACGAGGCGCTGAGCAAGGCCAGCGCTGCCCATGGCGTCGCCCGCATCGTCGTCAACTGCGCCGGCATCGCACCCGGCCGCCGCGTCGTCGGCAAGAATCGCGAGACCGGCGGCCTTATCGCCCACGACATGGCGACCTTCGAGAAGGGCGTCGCGATCAACCTCACCGGCACGTTTCGCATCATCGCGAAATCGGCCGCCGCGCTGGCGGCGCTGGAACCGGTGACAGCAGATGGCGGGCGCGGCGTCATCGTCAACACGGCCTCGGTCGCTGCCGAGGACGGGCAGATCGGCCAAGCCTCCTATTCCGCCTCGAAAGCCGGCGTTGTCGGCATGACCCTGCCGATCGCGCGCGAACTCGCAGCCTATGGCATCCGGGTGATGACGATCCTGCCCGGCCTGTTCGAGACGCCGATGTTCGACGGCTTGCCGGAGGAATCGCGCGCGTCGCTGGGCGCCTCGATCCCGTTCCCGTCGCGGCTGGGCAAGGCGACCGAGTATGCGGCGCTGGTGCGCAGCATCGTCGAGAACGACATGCTGAACGGCACGAGCATCCGGCTCGACGGGGCGATCAGGCTGGCGGCGAAGTAAGGCGTCAAAGGCTTGCCGACAGGCGTGGATCGCTCTCGCGATAGACAGATCAGCGGCGTTCGTGAATGTCCTCCGGTTCGAGAACCACTCGCACCCGGTCAAGGTTTACACGGACCGCGGCCGCTTCTACCGAGCTACCCTGCTTTGAGACGAGATCGAGCACGGGATGGGACCAGACACGACCGCAGCATCGATCGTCTCGTGGATTTTTGACGACGGTCATGGTGCTGACCTTTCGACCTCCATGGCGCCTTATCATGCAATCGGCGAAGCCTTCCCCAGCATCGAGATTGGCTACGACACGCGGGACAACATCGATTCGCAGTACAAGCCCCCTATCGAAGCCAGCGCCGTACGGGTGTTCTGACGCTGTCTGCAAAGCTGCCTAGTCCCCGACCGCAACGCCCTCCCTGCGCCCGTCCGCCCCGCCGACAAACCCCTCCGGCGTCTTGACGATCGCCTGGATGCCCGAGGTCATCTCGAGCAGGCGGACCTCGTGCCCCTTCGCTTCCAGCGCCGCCTTCCAGGCTTCGGCCTCCGTGCCCTTCTCCAATTCGGTCGGGCCGTTGCGGCTGCCGAAATTGCCGAGATCGACCGCCTGTTGCGGGTCCAGCCTCCAGTCGAGCAGCGCGACCAGCGTCTTGGTGACATAACCGATGATCTGGCTGCCGCCTGGCGAGCCGACGACGGCGTAGAGCCGCCCGAAGGCGTCGAAGACCAGCGTCGGGGCCATAGAGGAGCGCGGCCGCTTGCCGGGCTCGACGCGGTTGGCCACGGGTTTGCCGTCCTCCTCGGGGAGAAACGAGAAATCGGTCAGCTCGTTGTTGAGCAGGAAGCCGCCCGCCGTCATCAGCCTCGCGCCGAAGCCGTCCTCGATCGTCGTCGTCATCGAGACCGCGTTACCGGCCTCGTCGATTACCGAGATATGGCTGGTGCCGTTCTCGACGCCGTCGGAGGGCGCGAGCAGCAGCGCCCGCTTGTTGGGCGGCTCGCCAGCCCTGGCCCGGCCCATCGACCTGTCGGGGCTGACCAGCGAGGCCCGGCCGCGGACATAGTCGCGGTCGATCAGCCCGGCCGTCGGCACGCTCAGGAAGGCCGGATCGGCGACATAGAGCGCCCGGTCGGCGAAGGCGAGCCGCCCGGCCTCGCTGAACCAGTGTGCGGCCTCGGTGCCCGGGCCCAGCCGCGCCATCTCGCGGGTCTCCAGAATGCCGAGCATCTGCTGCACCGCGACCGCGCCCGAACTCGGCGGCCCCATGCCGCAGATGCGCCAGACGCGATAGGCCCCGCAGACCGGCTCGCGCGCGACGACGCGGTAGCCAGAGAGATCGGCGAGCGTGATGTCGCCGGGATTGCCCGCATGCCCGGTCACGGTCGCGACGATGTCCCACGCGATCGGCCCTTCGTAGAAGGCGGCCGAACCGCGTTCTGCGACAGTCCGCAACGTCGCAGCGAAGGCGGGGTTCTTCAGCACCGCGCCGACCGCCTTGGCCTTGCCGTCCGGCTCGTAGAAATAGGCGGCGGCGCGCGGGTCGCTCTTTAGCGCGGCCTCCCCGGTCAGAAGCCCGTTCAGGCGCGGCGAGATCGGAAAGCCCTGCTCGGCCAGCGCGATGGCCGGCGCGATCACCTGGGGCCAAGCCAGCTTGCCCCAGCGCTGATGCGCCTCCTCCAGCAGTTTTACCGTGCCCGGCACGCCGACCGAAAGCCCGCCGACGACGGCCTGCCGAAAGGCCATCGGCTTGCCGTCCGCGCCGAGAAAACGGCCGGGCTTGGCGGCGGCCGGCGCGGTTTCGCGCCCGTCGAGCGTGACGACCTCCCGCCTTACCTCGTCCCAATGCAGCAGGAACGCCCCGCCGCCGATGCCGGAGCTTTGCGGTTCGACCAGATTGAGAACGAGCTGGATCGCGATCGCGGCATCGACCGCGCTGCCTCCGGCCCGCAGGATCTCGCGGCCAGCGCTGGCGGCAAGGGGGTTGGCGGCGGCGACCATGTGACGCTGCGCCGTGCCCGATGTCTTCGCGATTCGTCCGGTGGCGGCTTCCGGGGCGGGCGCGAGCGTCTGGGCGATTGAAGCGCTCGCGGCGAGCCCAAGCCAAAGCAGCGCTCCGGCGATGCGACGCGATATCAAGCGGTTCATGAGCGACCTCCTTGTCAGCGAAGCAGACTAGCGCGCCAGCGTCGTCTCGCGCCATCGCGCGTCATGTCTTGGAGCCGTGAAGAGGCGGGGCTAAGGTCGCCCCGCATCCGGCTGCGGATGCCGCGCTCGAAGAGGCCTGCCGATGTCGATCTCCATCCTGCTCCCGATGCGCCGTCTCGTCGCGGTGATGCTCGCGGCCCTGCTGGGCCTCGCGCTCGCCGGCTGCGGCGTCAACAACGTCCCGACGCTGGAGGAGGCCGCCAAGGCGCGCTGGAGCGAGGTGCAGAACCAGTATCAGCGCCGCGCCGATCTGATTCCGAACCTCGTCGAGACGGTGAAGGGCTTTGCCGCGCAGGAACGCGAGGTGCTGACCGCTGTGGTCGAGGCCCGCGCCAAGGCGAGCTCGGTCAAGGTCGACGCCTCGACCATCACCGACCCGGCGAAGTTCAAGGAATACCAGGACGCGCAGAACCAGCTATCGGGCGCGCTCGGCCGGCTGCTGGTCACGGTCGAGCGCTATCCGGAGCTGAAATCCAACGCGAACTTTCTCGCCCTGCAATCGCAGCTCGAAGGCACCGAAAACCGCGTCACCGTAGCGCGGCGCGACTACATCCAGTCGGTGCAGGCTTTCAACACCGAGATCCGCACCTTTCCGGGCGTGATCTGGGCGCGGCTGTTCTGGGGCGCCAAGGCGATGGAGACGTTCGCGGCGACAGCGGGAGCCGAGCGCCCGCCGGCGGTGAAGTTCTGACGCCGGTCGCGGGAGGCGCAGGTGAGATCGCTCCTGCGTGTCGGCCTGTGGTTGTCATGGCTCCTGCTCTGGACAGGGCTCGCCACGGCCCAGCCCGCCTACCCGCCCCTAACCGGCCGCATCAACGACGGCGCGAACCTGATCGCTCCCGACGCCCGCCAGCGCATCGAGGGCAAGCTCAAGGCCCATGAGGACAAGACCACCGACCAGGTCGTGATCGCGACCGTGCCTTCGCTGCAGGATGTCGGTATCGAGGATTTCGCCAACGGGCTGTTCCGCTTCTGGACGCTCGGCGACAAAGCGAAGAACAACGGCGTGCTGCTGCTGGTCGCCCCGACCGAGCGAAAAGTCCGCATCGAGGTGGGCTACGGGCTGGAGGGCGCACTGACAGATGCGTTGTCCAAGATCATCATCACCACCGCCGTCGCGCCGAAGTTCAAGACCGGCGATTTCACTGGGGGGATCGAGGCCGGCGTCGATGCGATCCTGACGATCCTCACCGGCGACGCCGAGGAGTGGCAGCGCCGCGCGGTCGTCCGCAGTGACGAGAGTTCGACATTGGAGGCCATCGCCGTTTTCATGGCGATGATCTTCATCTTCATTCTGATTGTCGCCTTCCTCCGCGGGCTCGGTGGCTCTGGCGGAACGCGGCGACATCGTATGCGAGACGGCCGCTGGGTGACATTGCCCTCCACGGGTTCGTCGTCCTCCGGCTGGAGCACGGGTTCGTCCGGGGGCGGCTGGAGCTCCGGATCGAGCTCGGGTGGATTTTCAGGCGGGGGCGGCTCGTCGGGCGGTGGCGGCGCTTCGGGAGACTGGTGATGGATTCTGACGACAGGGATGCGGTCGCCGATGCGGTCGCGCAGGCCGAGACGCTGACGTCGGGCGAGATCATGGTCGTGATCGACCGGGCGGCTGGGAGCTATCGTTCGGTGCCGCTGGTGATGGCGCTGGCGCTGGCGCTGTTCGTGCCCTGGCCGCTGCTGGCGATGACCGCGACCAGCGCGCCGCGCATCTTCCTGATCCAGCTCATCTGCGCCGTGCTGCTGATCGCAATGCTGCTCTGGTATGGACGCGGCGGGCGCTTCGTCCCCGGCTTCGTCAAGCGCCGTCGCGCCCATGACGTGGCCCTGCGCGAATTCACCGCGCGCGGCCTGACCCGGACCCGGGCGCGCACCGGTGTCCTGCTTTATGTCGCGCTGCAGGAGCGCTATGCCGAAGTGCTGGTCGATACCGGCCTCGACGGCAGGGTCGAGCCCGACACCTGGCGCGGCATCGTCGAACCCTTGCTGGAGGCCGCCCGTCAGGACCGCCTGCGCGCCGGGTTGATCGATGCGGTCGGCGCGATCGCCCGCGTGCTCGCGCGCCACGCCCCGCCCGCGCCCGACGACATCGACGAACTACCCAACAAGGTCGTGCTGCTCTGACCGGACCACGCACCCTCACGGGCAGGGGTTGCCGACCTCCTGATGGATCGCGTCGATCCTCGCCTCGGGATCGGCAGGCAGCGTAACGCCGACCGAGGCGATGTCGGTCTTCAACTGCGCCATCGAGGTCGCGCCGATGATGTTCGACGTCACGAAGGAGCGCGACGTGACGAAGGCGAGCGCCATCTGCGCCGGATCGAGCCCGGCCTCCTTCGCCAGCGCGATGTAGCGCTTGATCGCGGTCTCGGCGCCGGCGGTCTGGTAGCGCTGGCCCCGGTCGAACAGGGTCGTGCGCGCGCCGGCGGGCTTTGCCCCGTCGAGATATTTTCCCGTCAGGAAGCCCTGCGCCAGAGGCGAATAGGCCAGCAGCCCGACATCCTCGCGCAAGGCGATCTCGGCCAGAGCCGTCTCGAAAGTGCGGTTGAGCAGGTTGTAGGCGTTCTGGATCGACTGAACCCGCGGCGTGCCATGCGCCTCCGACGCGGTGACGAAGCGCATCGTGCCCCAGGCGCTCTCGTTCGACAGGCCGATATGGCGGATCTTGCCGGCCTTGACGACCTCGGCAAACGCCTCGAGCTGCTCGGCGATCGGCGTCTCGTCGGCCGCCTTCTCGAAACTGGCCTTGCTGAAACGCGTCGGGTTCGAGCCCCAGGGCGCCGGGCGGTCGGGATAATGGATCTGGTACAGGTCGATATGGTCGATCTGCAGCCGCTTCAGGCTCTTGTCGACCGCCTCCATGACCTGTTTGCGGTTGACCCGGGTCGGCCCCTTGTCGTCGCGGAACCAGTCATTGCCCGAGCGGCCGACGATTTTTGACGCGAGGATGACCTTGTCGCGGTTTCCGCGCGCCTTGAACCAGTTGCCGATGATCCGCTCGGTCGAGCCTTGCGTCTCCGCCCTCGGCGGAATCGCGTACATCTCGGCCGTGTCGAAGAAGTTGATGCCCTGTTCTAGGGCGTAGTCCATCTGGGCGAAACCCTCGGCTTCGGTGTTCTGCTGGCCCCAGGTCATGGTCCCGAGGCAGATCGCCGACACGGTCAGGTCGGTGCGGCCGAGGCGGCGATATTCCATGGTGGTCGACTCCGGAAGAGGGGCGCGGTTCGACGCGCCGAGACAAGAATGGACGGGCAAGGATAGGGCCAGCGGAAGGCTCAGGGCTTGGCCGGCAACCCCGCGACAAAGCGCTCCACGCTGGGCAGGATGCGCTGGACGATGACGCGCACGCCCTCGGCGGTCGGGTGCAGGAGATCGGGCTGGTTCAGGGCGCGGTCGCCGGCGATCCCCTCCAGAAAGAACGGGTAGAGCATGACGCCATGCTTTTGCGCCAGCCGGGGATAGAGCCCGTCGAAACGCGCGGCATAATCGGGCCCGAGATTGCGCGGCGCATACATGCCCGCCAGCAGCACCGCGATGCCCCGCGCCTTCAGCCGGGCGATGATCGCATCCAGCGCCTTCTCGGTCGTGGCGGGGTCGAAGCCGCGCAGCGCGTCATTGGCCCCGAGTTCAAGGAGGACGCCGTCGGTGCCGTCGGGCACCGACCAGTCGAGTCGGTCGAGCCCGCCCTGGGCGGTGTCGCCCGAGACGCCGGCATTCGCGACAACGACGCTCAGGCCCCTCTGGCGCAGGGCTTGCTGCAGCACGGCCGGAAAGGCGGCGCTTGCGGGCAAATTGTAGCCGGCGCTGAGGCTGTCGCCGAGCGCCACCAGCCTGATCTCGCGGCCGACAGATGGCGGCGTCTGGGCTTGGGTCATGGTCGCACCCGGGAGGACGAAAGCGAGCGCCAGCAGAAAAACCGCGGCCCACGATTGGACAAGCGGAAACCAAAGCCCATATCGCGGAACGGGGCGCGCCGCTGTTTCGCCCCGCTTGCGCCTTTTACGGCTGCGAGCGGAGGTGTCGGTCGGAGTCGAAGTCAGGATCATGTCACGATGAGCGAAAAGCGGCTGTTGGTGGAAGGATCGCCAGCCATCGAATTGCAGGATGTTCACCTTAGTCTGGGGCGTGCGGCCGCCCGCGTCCATATCCTCAAGGGTGTTTCTTTGTCGCTGGCCTCCGGCGAGGCGACCGGACTGGTCGGTCCGTCGGGCTCCGGCAAATCGACGCTGCTGATGACCATGGCCGGTCTCGAGCGTCCCGATTCCGGCATCGTGAGGGTCGCCGGCGAGGATCTGGGCCGGCTCGACGAGGACGGGCTCGCAGTGTTCCGCGGCCGGCGCATCGGCATCGTTTTCCAGTCCTTCCATCTCGTTCCGACCATGACGGCGCGGGAGAACGTGGCGCTGCCGCTCGAACTGGCCGGCGCGAACGACGCCTTTTCCCGCGCCGAAGCGGAATTGCGCAATGTCGGGCTTGGCGATCGCATGGACCATTACCCGGCCCAGTTGTCGGGCGGCGAGCAGCAGCGCGTCGCCATCGCGCGCGCCGTCGCGCCCGATCCCGCGATCCTCGTCGCCGACGAGCCCACGGGAAATCTCGACGAGACCACCGGCCGCTCGATCGTCGATCTGATCTTCGCTCTGCGCCGCGAACGGGCCGCCACGCTGGTGCTCGTCACGCATGATCTCTCGCTGGCGGCGCTCTGCGACCGCACCGTGCGCCTGCGGGCCGGGCGCATCGAGGCCGAAGCCGAAGCGGCGCTCGTTTGATGCACGCGCCCGTCAAGCCCATCGTCCAGCCGCCCCGCACCCCCGGTTTTTCGCTCGCCGTAAGGCTCGCCTGGCGCGATCTGCGCGCCGGATTGCGTGGCTTCGGCGTCTTCATCGCCTGCCTGGCGCTCGGCGTCATGGCGATCGCCGCCGTCGCCTCGGCCTCGCGCGGCCTGACCGAGGGGCTGTCCCGCGAGGGCCGGCGCATCCTCGGCGGCGACGCCGCCTTCGGCCTGATCCACCGCGAGGCGAGCCCGCAGGAGCTGGCCTTCCTCACAGCGCGCGGAAAAGTCTCGACCATCGCGACCATGCGCGGCATGGCCAATGCCGGCGAGAAGGGCTCGGCGCTCGTCGAGATCAAGGCGGTCGATGCCGGTTACCCGAGCATCGGCTCCGTGACCACCGACCAGTCCGAACCGATCCAGACCCTGCTCGCGCAACGCGACGGCCTGTTCGGAGCGGTCGCCGATCCGGTGCTGTTCGGCCGGCTCGGCCTCAAGACCGGCGACGTCATCGCCATCGGCGCTGCGAAGATTCAGCTCCGCGCCAGCCTCGTCTCCGAGCCCGACAAGATCGCGTCCGGCGTCGGCT